>NZ_LUKF01000019.1 GCF_001592755.1 Bdellovibrio bacteriovorus
AAGAAGAGTAAGAAAGTTCTCTCTAAGAAAAGAGCATGGAGGCCAGGCCTCTAAAAAAACAGCGCACTTATCTCGGCGCAAAATTCGGTTTTCAATCGACGAGTCTTCCACTCATCTCCCCACCCAATTCAATCTCCACTCAACCATTAAATTGAGGTCCGCCCGTAAGGGCGGCCTCGGTCGCAGGAAACAGATCAAATTGTCAGCTCTAAACAGAGCTTGGGGGCTGTACACTCGGAACCGTCATTCACAGACGGTTCTCTTGAGGGTGATCTTGATCATTGAAGATAAGATCGGGAACCAAAGTCATTTCGTCACCAGAGCTCTAGCAAGCTAGAGCTTATCTGGATTAAGAGAACGACTTGTTCAAGAGTCCAAGTGCTACGTTAGCTTGTTGGTTCGCTTGTGCTAGTACGCTAGTACCTGCTTGCAACAAGATATTATTTCTAGTCATTTCAGATGTCTCTTCAGCTACATCCACATCTCTGATACGAGAGTTAGCGGCTGACATGTTCTCAACTGAAACTTGGATATTCGAAACAGTTGATTGCAGACGATTTTGGATCGCACCGAAGTCTGCGCGCATCGCAGAGACACTCACGATCGCTGTATCAATCGCTGACAAAGCATTCTGTGCGGAAGCTTTATCGGCTACTGATGTCAGGTTCACTCCCAAAGCGGCAGAGTTTGCATCGGCTTTAGAAGCATCGAAAGAGATACGGTCGATTTCAGGATTATTTCTAGTACCAACTTGGAAGTCCAAGATGGAGCCCACACCTGCTAACAACTGAGTTCCGTTGAACTCTGTACCTTCAGAGATACGGTCGATCTCAGAGACCAACTGATCGTATTCCACATTCAGGAATTGTCTTTCTACAGGTCCGATAGTATCAGAAGCGGCTTGTACAGCCAACTCTCTCAAACGAATCAAGATCGAAGAGATCTCATTCATTGAACCCTCTGCCACCTGGACTAGAGAGATACCATCTTGAGCATTTCGTGATGCTTGTTTTAAACCGCGAACCTGAGCTCTTAAGTTCTCAGAGATCGCTAGACCAGCGGCATCGTCACCGGCGCGGTTAATTCTGAATCCTGATGCAAGCTTTTCCATGCTCTTATCAAGACCAATCTTCGTTCCCCACAGAACTCTCTGTGCATTTAACGAAGCAGTGTTCGTGTTAATACGTAACCCCATAATTCCTCCTCCTTGAAGATTTGCTGAGTTTCGATCCTTGAAACTCAGGGCACCATTCTTGGTACCATGGGTAGTTCATTCGCTTACCTTACTGATCGGTGTGTCTGAAAATTCCTAAAGTGATACGTCTCATTTTTTTACAAAACTAGCCCCCCGTCGAGGTTCACCTAAAGAAACAACCCTGCTCTCACGTACGCACTAAGCTATTGAACTCGAAGCGAATTTTTTAATTTCTCATGACGACATAAACAATCTTCTGTATCGTAAATTCATGCGAACATTTTTTTTGCTGATCTGTATTCTTGAGATTGTTTCAGTCGCAAACGCTACTTCTAAGAAGGAAGAGATTCATTTAGTAACGTTTGAAGCTCCCCCGTATCTCGGCGAAAAACTTCCTGAACACGGTGCCGGCGTCTACGCTCTAAGGGAAATTATTAAAAAAACGAACTTCACCCTGAAGGTCACCTTTGTTCCGCCATTAAGAGCCAAACAAATAGTTAATAAGGACGGTTACGCAGGTTTCTTTCCCGTGTCCTTAGCAAATCTGCCCAGCGGATTTAAGATGTCGCGTGTGTTTTATCGAACGCCATGGATGATAGCTGAACGAAAGTCCAGTCCGATCCTATGGGAGAAAACTGTCGACCTTATTCCTTATAAAATCGGAAACGTTGCTGGGTATGATTTATATAAAGACCAACAGGAACTCGTTAATAAAAAGAAACTCCATGTAGAGTCGGCCTCAAATGATGAAGCCAACCTTCTTAAGCTCGCCAACAAACGCGTCGATCTTATCTTTATTGAAGCCGCGATGTTCGAGTTCCTGATGAAAACCAGTCCTCGCCTGAAACCCTTTCAGAAGGATCTGCAACTCAATCCCCGCATCGTCAACTTGGACGAATACGGAATTGCGTTTAAGGACAACAAGCAAGCTCAAGAGCAGATGGCGGCCTTTAATAAGGCGATCACGGAAGAGCACTTCACCCGACTTATCAGTGAATATTTTAAGAAGCATCCCGCCTTAAACCCTTAGAATCACGAATTTTTTGCAGGGCCCGCGTCGAACCTCTCTATATATAGGCGGGCTGTCGGGTGACCTCACCTAGACCTAGGAACCGCCTTCTTGGACAATTGACTTCTTCTTTGTAAACGTTAAATACATACTCGAAATGGCCCCAGGAGGAATACATGGAGATTCGCGATCCCGTCCACGGTTCGATTTACTACTCTGATCAAGAGGTCGCAGTTCTCGACACCGCGGAATACCAACGTCTTCGCGCGATCAAACAACTGGGTTATGCCGAGTTCAGTTTTCCTGGAGCAACTCACAATCGCTACATCCACTCTGTCGGAGTCGGCCACTTAGCCGGAGAAACTTTCGATGCGATTTTCCGCGTTTATCCATTTACAAAGCCTTCAGTAAAAACTCGTTTTCGCCAGGTTTTAAGATTGGCAGCCCTTCTTCACGATGTGGGTCATGGCCCGTTGTCGCACACAACGGAACAAGTCATGCCTCATCTTTCAGAGCTGGATATCAAACTCTACAAAGAACAAGAACAGTACGGTGAAGAAGCTCACACGGTGATGAATCACAATCGTCGCGCGAATCACGAAGACTACACCATCAAGTATGTCACGGATTCAAAGATCGCCGACACCATTCGCCAGCAGTTTCCTGAAATTGCGCCGATTCATGTTGCTTGCTTGATCGATAAGGCCCTTCATTGCCCTGATGATTTCTTCGTGGACGGCGGTGTGGATTTCCGCCCCATCTTAAGTCAGTTGGTGTCGAGCGAGCTGGATGTGGATCGCATGGACTACTTAGAGCGCGATTCTTATTTCTGCGGAACTAACTACGGAAAGATCGATTTATCCTGGATCATGCAAAACATGACGTTCTATCGTCGTGAAAATAAAATGTATTTAGCTTTAAATCGCCGGGCCCTTTATTCGTTCGATGATTTTTTGATTTCTCGTCATCACATGCATTTGATGGTGTACTGCCATCACAAGAGCATTATCTATGAAGAGATGTTGAATCGTTATTTGACGTCACCAGATTGTACGTTCGTTCTTCCGGGCGATATCAATGAATACACTCGTTACAACGATTACCGCTTGCATGAGCATTTGATCAGCGTAAGCAATCCTTGGGCTCAAAGAATCGCGCAAAGAAAGCCGTTTAAGGTTTTAATTGAGCAGCACAATACTTCGGAATCTGAAAAGCCAGAGATGATTAAAAAAGCGCTGGAGGCTGAAGGCCTGGAAGTGATTCGCACAAGCTCTAAAGCTCGTTTGTCTAAATATCACACGGCTTCGCCCGAAGAGCGCGCCCTCCAGATTTACGTGGTTGATCAATACGATCGCTGGGCAAAAACAGCGCCTATCAATCAGACGACAGAAATCTTCCAACGCTATGAAGGTGCGCGTATTATCGACCGCATCTATGTCGCGCCAGAACAGATTCAAAAAGCAGATTCTATTTTAAAAGGACTGAAGCTCTCTTAAGAGAGCTTCTAAAGATTAAGTCAAAGAGATCACTTGACCGTTCACCGCGGCCCCGTACTGACTGACCAAGTATGTGATCGTGTTGGTGATCTTATCAGGCTCTGTGATTTTAAGATGCGGCTCTTTTTCTTTCAGCTTTTCAACTGCTTCTTTGATGGATTTAGCTTCAGGATGTTGAGCCAAAATAAATTCTTCCGTCAAACCCAGCTTCAAGCAGTTCACAGTGATATTGAATTCGGAAACCTGTTTTGCCAAAGTCTGAGCAAAAGGAACCAAAGCTCCACGAGCCCCTGCCATGACTGGATCAGGATAGGATTCATTGAGAAGATATAAAATACGACCGCGTTTGCGATTCTTTAAAAAATTCAAAACTGCATGGGTCAACATCACCGAACTTTTAAAACCATGCAGCACTTCATCATCTAAGTGAGTCAGCGGATCGCCGATCTTAAAGCGGTTGGGTTTATTATAAACTTGAGCGTCAATGAAAAGATCTACGGAACCAAAAGATTGAGCGGCCGTACCGACTGCATCTTTGATATCTTCAGGCGTTTTCATCGGGGATTTAATACTTAAAGCGCGACCAAACTTTGGGTTGATTTCGCGAGCGTCATTGATTTGATTGCAAAAGCGTTGGCTTCCGGCATTGTCAAAATCAAGCAGCACACAGTCCGAACCCATTTGCGTCAGACCCATCATCAAACTTTGCACCGTGGTGGTGAAAGGCCCGACGATCAGGGCCGTTCTTTCGCGCAGATTAAATCCGTTTTCCATAGACTTCTTTCTGTCTAAATACGTTCGATGATGATGGCAATACCTTGACCGCCACCGATACAAGCTGAACCCAATGCGTACTTGGCATTACGACGGTGAAGTTCATAAACCAAGTGATTCATGATACGAGTTCCCGAAGCTCCCAAGGGATGTCCTACGGCAATCGCGCCACCATTGACGTTGGTTTTTGCCGGATCCAGTTTTAACTCTTTTTCTACGGCTAAATACTGAGCTGCAAAAGCTTCATTCACTTCGACAAGATCCATTTGATCTAAAGTCATTCCCGCCTTTTGCAAAGCCAGTCTTGCGGCCGCAGCCGGTCCGATCCCCATGATCGTAGGATCACATCCCACCGATGCATAGCTCACGATGCGAGCCATGGGTTTCATTCCCAATTCTTTGGCTTTTGATTCACTCATCAATAAAGAGCAAGCCGCACCATCAACGATTCCTGAAGCAGAAGCCGCCGTGACCAATCCGTCTTTTTTGAAAAGAGATTTCAAGGTAGAGACTTTTTCTAAAGTGGATTCAGGTTTTGGATGTTCATCTTTATCGACGACCACTGTGCCTTTACGACTTTCCACCGAAACTGGACAAATTTCTTGCGCAAAATAACCTTTATCTAAGGCTGCTTTATAGCGCTGTTGAGATTGGATCGAGTACTTGTCAGACTGCTCGCGCGTGATGCCGTACTTCTCTCCCAAATTTTCCGCCGTGATCGCCATCGGCATTTTCGCGTAAGCGTCAGTTAATGCTGACGTCATAAGATCTTCAAGTTCGAAGTTCCCCATGCGCATTCCATCAAAGCGAACTTTGCGAGCAACATAAGGAATTAAAGACATTTGCTCTACACCACCAGCCAGGACCGCAGTTGCTTCCCCACACTGGATCATTTGCATGGCGTTCACCCACGACTGAAATCCACTGCCACAAAGTCGATTGACTGCAAAAGCACCCACATGCACAGGGACACCGGTTTTAAGACCAATGTGACGAGGAAGATAGGCCGCGTCTGCACCAGACTGAACCACGTTACCAAAAACAACGTGATCAATTTTTTCAGGTGATAATCCCGCTTGCTCAAGTGTCGCTTTGGCAGCAGCCACACCCAAATCAGTTGCCGATACATCCTTCAGAGAGCCACCAAACCCACCAAAAGGAGTTCTTTTTCCAGAGATAAATACGATTTTTTCCATGCACTAAGGGTAGGCGCCAATCCTCGTTCGGTCAAATAACGAGGACGAAAGTCTAGGAAGAAATCCTAGAGCCCATGATCTAAAGATCGAAAATTCTTTTATCACTATTATTATTTTGGCGGGCCTTATCGATGTCTTCCTGGTGCTTTTCAGGATTGGTTTCAGTCCCCGCTGGGGATTTTTCTTTTTTAGAAGGTTGTTGTTTTTCTTTATTTGAGTTCTTATCTGGCGCCATTTCATCCTCCGCTCTTGAAAGTCGAAAGCGAAACGTACGAAATAGTTATTTAGCTGACTACCACGACCAAGCTACGCCGACCATCGAAAGGTCTTCGTCTTTATTGGCCTTATGGGTAACGAATAAATCTTTGTTGCGGTATTTTTCTTTTAAAACGATATCCGTCGCCGCGGCTTTCGCATCGTAATTAAATGCGGCCTTTAACCAGCCCGAATACTCAACCTTTGCCAGAGCCTGGAAAGCCTCCACACGGAATGAGAATTTATGACTTACGCCTTCTTTGCTAGAAGCCGGAACGACAACATCGGTTTTTAACTTTTCTTGAGTTTGCTCAGCAAAGCGACCTAAAGCCGTTTCTTTCATCATACGAGAGTTAAACCACAATGAAAATCCACGGTCGGCAATACGTCCAAGAACAGTTCCCTGGCTATCACCTTCTTTAAGATCGAGAGGAATCACTTTTGCCACATCGGACTTAGTGATCTTCGGAGTCACATTATCTTTAGGAATAATAAGTCTTTTAGTGGACTTCAAATCCACCTTGCCCAGGCAGGGACAAGTAAAACCTAATATTAAGAGACATGACATGATCAGCTTCATACCTCACCTCTACTTCAAAGATTGTTCCATCCTCCTGCGTCCAAGTCCCATTACTTTGAAGATAATAAGCAAATGACAGCGGTTCTATTACGGTAGGGTCAAAAAGCGTCTAGAAAGCTCACGGGTGACAATCTTTCGCGAACAGGCCTTGGACTTGTTTCAAAACGAAGCGCTAGGGCATTGGGCTTGCACTACGATTCCGCGAACGCGTCCGTCTTTTTTGAATGTGCAGGTGAAGTGTTGTGTTTCCAAGAACTTAGGACCACGACATGGATCGGAGTGCCTCAAAATGACACGCAAAAAAAGTTACTTGGCGAAAAGTTTAACAATGGAGACTTTATGAAACTGAAGTACGTAAAGCGAAGTGCGATGGCCTTTGCGATTTCCGCAAGTTTCATTATCCCCCATGCACCGCAAACAGTGCTGGCGGCTAGTGCAAACACATCCTCATCCTCAGGATTTCCTTTGGATTTATTTCCTGAAGATGATGCGGGTGATACAGGCCTCTTCCCGACAACTCCTTCAGTTCCTAAAGGGAATCAGAACTCCAATAATAACAACAATAATGGCAACAGTAATGGTGGTTCTGGGTCCTCAACTCGTCCTCCAAGTTCGTCCTCTTCAAACACTCGTCCCACTTCAACGGGCACGAAAATGGGTGCGGCAAGAGTGGCAGAAGCTTATAGCTGTCCTCTTTTTGACAACCGCCCTCACGCTGAATTGATCGCGGCGATTGATTCTCTTAATAAAGAAGTGAAAGCTTCCCCTGAATGTACGGGTTCTCCTTCAGCTCAAGCGATTGAAAAGAATGGCGATCAAATTAAGAACAGCATCGCTTCTTTGCAACAAATCATGGCGGCTCAAGATGCAGCGATGGTAAACACTGCGCAAATCGATCAATCCATGACGGCGGCGTTAGCAGCGGTGGGTAGCCTTGGCGATATTATCAATAACAACAACTTCCTGAACTCAAAGTGCGGTCGTCAAACAATGTCGACAGGTAAAGTTTTGTTGGCGATGAACGATGTGATCAACGGTCTTGCGCCTTATGCTCTCTTTGCGGTTTCTATGAATGCGGCTTTGGCTCCGGCACTTCCGTTTGTTATCGGTGGTGTGGTTGCAACTAGCGGTATTTCTGCCATCGCGAAAATGATTGACGCAAATACTTTGGACATGACTAACCCTGATCACCGTAAAGCGGTTCTTCAAAATACATGTCAGTACACGAAAGTGGCTAAAAAAGTTCGCTTCATGCAACTGGCTCAAAGTGGAAAGATCAGCAAAATCACTCAAGAGCTTGAAAAAGAAGTGGATCTTTACAAAAAGAAATTCACAACGCCAACTCGTGAGCTTTCTCAACTTTTGACTTACAGAGAAGCCGTTATGAAGAACACGTCAGCTATCGAAGCTCAGATCGCTAACGATCGCGCTGATATCATGACTGTGGATAACCAAATCACTCAAAATCCAGACAACTTGATGGTTTGTACTTTGGGTAATGAGCTTGTGAACTGGGCTCGCGACGGTAAGACCTTCCCGGCTTCTGCTTTCTTGAATTTGGAAGCAGCCACAGCTCAAGGCGATCGCGGTCAAAAACTTCAAGCATCAACTATGAGAAACTTGCACAACTCTTCTATGAAGAGAATCGCAGACTCCGCTTCTAAAGTTTATGACGATGAAGGCGCTTTGAAAGCCTGTGCTAGTGCCAGCCGTTCTTGGATGAATGGTGTTCGCCAAGCTGTGAGCTTGACGACTTCGATCATTGCAAACTCTAAGGTTTCTTTAGAGTCTGAACTTTCTAGAAATTCAGAGTACACTCAATGGAAAGCTCAATACACTCGTATTGAAGTAGAAAAAGTGACTATCAAACGTGTTGAAAAAGCGATGCAAGAGCTTTCAAAAGACACTTCAATCATCGACCGTTCTGAGCTTGCTCAACGTATGGTGAATTTGAAATCAGGTCTTTTCGGTTCACGCAGTGCTTGGGGCTTCGGAGCTCCTCCAGTACAAGCTTGGATTGATCATACGAAGTCTATGCATGACCAAGCGATCTCTGCTTTCGTAACTAGCATGAGTGCGGTTCGTAACGGTTCTTACAGCTTGACGAAGTCAGGTCGTAATCAGGATATCAAGTCGACTCCAGCGGGTGGTATGTACCGTGATCCGAAAATCCAAGTTGAGTCTGCTAAAATTGCTAAAGAGCTTAGCAACTTGAATTTGACAGAGCTTCCACTGGGTTCTCGTGAACAAGAACTTATGTGTCAATACTTAGAATCTGCATGGTTGGATTGGTCAGCGGCTATCGATCACTTAGGCGCAGTACAATTCTTCTGTGATATGATCGATCCAGTATTAGACGTTAAAATGGATTCAGCCGTATTGACTTCTTGCCGTGGAAACCAACAGTTGAACGGAACAACATTCCGTAAATCGACGGTTCTTATGGCTCAAGATGTTCTTGTAAGAAAAGGCTATAAAGCGGACGCGGCTTTGATCAAGCAAAAGCTTGATGCTCTTCAATGTCCAATGCCAGCTGTTTCAGTTATGAATCAGTAGTTGTTAAACGGAAATTTCGCTTCAAGGAAAGGCCTCGCAGTTGCGGGGCCTTTTTTATTTAAGGCATCACAGTGACCAGCGCTGAGTTCGCTGCCGCCACAGTCATAATATCCGCACGGCTCAATGCGGACTGTGAAGAACGAATCACCACTTGAATTCCCGCTGCCACATAGTCACGTAAGTCGGCGGCCGTCGTCGCTGAATTCACATTAAGCACGAAAGGTTTTGCCGCCGCTAAAGCTAAAAGATCCGTTTTAGAGATACCCGATGACGCCGTCATCACGACAATCTGAGCGCCCGCCTGTGCAATGGAAATAATGTTAGGAACCGTGAGCCGCGCCCCGTCCACATACAAAACAAAACTTCCTGCGCGAGCGAGGTCCACAAAATCCGATGCACTGTAAGTCGTTTTTGCGACTGAGATACCAACGTTGATATTCGGACTTTGCAAAAGCTGAATCGTATCAGCTTTGCCAACCAAGCCCACCGCATTCTGACAATAGGTCACTGTAGAGACTCGCGCAATTTCACGAAGATCGGCGACAGACATATTCGTCGCGCTGTTTTCGCGCAAGCATTCCGAAAATTGCGGTGGCAAAGCCGCCCACGAAGACAAAGCCAGAAAAGAAATCAAAAATGAGAAGATTAAAGCTTTCATTTTCACCTCGCCTTTATATTTTCGCTGAATTTAAAATACCCGTCTAGGTCTTTATATGTGCTACTCGTCAAGGATGTAGTTGATAGGATCTACGGCGGTTCCATTGATGCGCACTTCATAGTGAAGATGCGGTCCCGTCGAACGGCCTGTATTACCTACAGCACCCACGACGTCCCACTTACTGACACGCTGACCGACTTGAACGTAAATCTGCGACAAGTGACCAAAGCGAGTTGTCACGCCGTAACCATAGTCAATCGTGATAAGCTTCCCGTAAGATTCATCATAACTTGCAAACACCACAACCCCGTCAGCCGGAGCATACACCGGTGATCCCGGAGCCGCCGCGATATCAAGACCCGCATGCAGAGCCGTTTTCCCGGTGAACGGAGAAACACGATAGCCGAAGCGCGATGTGATCCAGCCTTTAGCAGGCTTCATGTTCGGTGTGGAGTTCAACAAGCTTTGTCTTTCCGACAGGCTTTCCCACAAATCGATCACACTTTGTTCTTTCAACTGAGTTTCTTTGACGGCTTTATCAATGCGCACAACCAAAGACGCGTAATCTTTATCCGCATTTTCGTTTGCCAGTTCACCGATTTGATCATTCAACGGTTTTTTGTTCGCAAAAACCTGATCCTGCTCAACCAGCTCTTCCGGCTCTTGACGCTGTTCCATTGGCTCATACTCTTCAACTTGTTGCCCCGCTGAAGGTTTCGGACCCATGGTCAGTTTTGTGATACGGTCTTCCGCATCGACGTTGGTGATCAAGCTTAGTTTTGTTGTGAAAGTTTTTACGCGTTCTAAAGAATTTTCCAAAGCGCTGACTTTACTTTCAACTACTTGGAACTGCTTAATGAGCTGTGCATTTTCGGCTTTAAGACGCTTGTTTTCCATCGCCTGCAAAAGCAAACCGAAGTAATCCACAAGTCCTGCCGCGAAAATGATAATGATGATGCCGGAAATAAAAGATAAGGCCTTCAGCCATGCAGCTGAGAGCACGATCTTACGGGTTTTCCCCGTTTGATTGCTCACTATAAACAGCGTGACTTTCTTCTTATCCAACCTGACCTCAACTCTATTCGTGGAAATGCAACAGCATCACTGTCACGTTATCATCGCCACCATTTGCAAGTGCTTGTTCTACACAAGCTTTGACTGCTTTGTCAGGTGTATTTTGATTCAAAATTTCAGATATTCTGCCGTCTTCAACAAGACCCGAAAGACCATCCGAACACATTAAGAAAATTTCTCCAGGGAAAATCTCTCTCTCGATGATGTCGGGGTAAGCATCGCGCTCGTAGCCTACGCTGCGAGTAATGACATTTCGTCCCACAAATTGGCGCACTTGCTCTTCACTCATCACGCCAGCGCGCAATTGTTCATTCAAAAGTGAATGATCTTCCGTGATTTGCCACAAATAAGGACGTTTAAAAAGATAACAGCGCGAATCACCGACGTTACCAACATAAAGATGCTTACCGCGAATATAAGCCATCACCATTGTCGTTCCCATGCCTGCAAGCTCGGGACGTTCGTTGGCGGCTTTATCGAAAATTCTTTTGGAAGCTTCTTCGTAGCAATTCAAAATCAATTCACGCGGAGATTTTTTATGCGCATCCGGTTGAAGCATGATTTCTTCCACCGTCTCCACAGCCATACTGGAAGCCACTTCTCCGCCGGAATGTCCGCCCATACCATCTGCCACGATAAAGAGACCAAGCTCCCTATTGATGAGACAGGAGTCTTGATTCGAATCACGACGAAGCCCTTTATCTGTCAGATACCACGAGTCAAATTTCATAGATGTTTCATTTTCACCCAACAGTGACAAAGGAGTCAAAGTCTGGCCCTGGACCAGAGTCGCATTTCACGGGTCCGGTTCACCATCTTCTCAGGTTCGGGTGTCATACTACCGATAGAAAGGGGTGAGGTCGTATGATGAAATCACCGTCTTTCAGAATGTATGTTTTGCTATCACTGGTATTCCACGTTTTGGTTCTTGGGACCTTCCTTGTTGTGGAAAGCCTGACGCCTGAAACGAAGAAAACAGAGACCGTAGACATTAACTTTCTGAGCCCGGAAGATCTTCAAAAAATGCAGCAAGTAGAAGCCGCTTTGAAAAAGCAGGCCCTGTCACGCAATCAGATTGTCGAGCAATCTGAGACCTCCGCGAACGAAGAAGTCCCCGAAAATGCCCGTTTCCTGAGCGCTAAAAACCAAAAAGTAGAAAAGCAAACTCAAGCCGCGAACCGTGGTGAGTTCCAAAATTTGAAGAAGGCGGCTCCGCAAAAAACTGGACCTAAAGGCGACGGCAAACAAAAGAATTTAGCGAAATCAGAAGAATCAAAAAAGCAGATCGCGAAAGATTTATTTAAAACTTTTGATGCGAATGAAGCCTTGGAAAGACAAAAACTCGCGGATAAAGAATCAGGTCTGGGCGAAGGTCGTGGCACTGGCGAACAGAACACGGGAACAGGCGCTGAAACAAGTCAGACGAACGATTATCTGAAAGACGTCAACGTCGGTTTAGAAACTGTTTTGAATACACGTGAGTTTAAATATTACTCGTACTACAACCGCATTCGTAAGCAGCTTGCCCAACATTGGGAAGGCCGTGTTCGCGACAAACTTTCAAAAATGTTTAAAGAGGGCCGCGCTCCCGCAGCCACAAATCAAGATCGCATCACCAAGCTGATGATCGTATTGAATGACAAAGGCACCTTGGTGCGTGTTCAAGTTCTTAGTGATTCCGGCGTTCGCGATCTGGATGACGCCGCGATTGAAGCGTTTCGTGCGGCGGCTCCCTTTCCAAATCCGCCAAAGGGTATTGTTGAAGGTGATGGCACCGTTAAAATCCGTTGGGATTTCGTTCTAGAGACATAAAGTTAAAACGAAACGTCTCATATTGAGGCAACAGCACCCGCAGTTACACGTAAACTGCGGGATTTTTTTTTAATAAATCCTCATTAAATTGCAAGCTTCCATTCTCCGATAAGGAGATATGAACTTTTCTGTACGTTTTTTCCTTCTTGTTTTGATACTCATATCCCAAATCGGATGTACTATTGAGGCGAGGTTTGAGGAGTTAGCAAAGACCATCCTCACTCCTTCTGTCGTCCGCAAGCTGCCAGACAATACAAGTGTCGCACTCAAAACGCTGGCTTTGCCTTTTGAAGCGGAACCGCGCCCCAGTTTAGTCATCAAGGCTCCGCCGGCGGGAAACGCCATCGTCGTATATTCCGATGAGTCCTGCGCCACGCCGGTTGCCAGTTCCCTGTCAAACACCGTCGCAAGTGGTACTGATTGGGTTGAAATAGAAATGCCTGTTCAATCCGTCAACGTGCCACACGAGTACTTCATTCCTCACAACAGCGGTTGCGAAAAAGTGGCAGAACATACCTATAAAAAAGTTGTCGATATCCACGTCGGAAATGGCGCTCAAGGACTGATATTTTCAGATCGCAGTATGATCATGTATGGTCAAACTGGCTGGGGAGCGCAGGCCAATCACCTGACAACTCCTCTGACGGGCGTGACCACCACAGCGCGCACCAATCAAAGCACTGCATCCGTTCAAAGTGACGGGACTGTTTACATCTGGGGCAAAGACGACGGCGGAGATTATTTTAGTGAAACAGCGATGCCTTTTAAAGTCTCAGACGTGCATGGCAGCAGCGGCATGTATTTCTTTTTGACCGAAGATAAACGCATTTTTCAGGTCGAGTATATCGACGATATCGCTACGCCGAACGAACCTTTAGATACCAGTCTGACCTATGAAAAGATGTTCGCGTCGGAAGGCGAAGTGTGTGGACTTACCGCGGCAGGCTCGGTCAGTTGTAGTATCGGCGAACCTTCTTCAGGGAATAGCAATATTGAAAAAGTCATCTTCAACAAATCCACTTGGGCGATTGCCGCGGCCGCCGTCAAATCAGATGGAAGTGTCGAAGCATGGGGGGACCCTAGTTATGGCGGAGACGCGTCGGCTGTTTCACCCGCGCCCGCCGGTGTAACAGAAATCTATGCGACGGAAGGCGCTTTTGCCGCATGGGATTCAGTAAATCAAAAAGTCTATACTTGGGGACATTCCGCTTATGGAGGAGATCCGGGAGTGCAGGCCGCAAATATCACAAGTGGCGTGCGAAAAGTGGCCGCCTCAGAAGGAGCCTTTGCCGCATTAAAAACAGATGGCTCTTTGGTTCTTTGGGGAGCCGCTTCAGACGGAAAAGACCCAGGTGCCCTTAGCTCTGAGCTTTACGATCTCGTCGATGTCAAAGCCCTCACGACATATATCATTGCACTCAGAGATGATGGCGATGCCTTTGTCTGGGGAGACAACGACACTCCACAAACCTTCCATGACGTTATCGATATTCATCTTGCTCAAGAATCTGCGGTATTCAGACACTCTGACGGATCTTTGTCGCATTTTTCTAACGGCTATGTCACGCCGGTCAGAAATATTTTAGGCACACCTTGGACGAGTGTCCTTTCTAATTCGAATTATCATACTTTCTTTGCCTTGACTGCGCAGGGCGAGTTTTCAACAGCGGGAAATTCAGAATGGGGCGATGACTATTCCGAAGACATCTGGATTGGCCGTGAAGATGCCAAAATCATTCACCCCAATTGGCAAACTAAAGTCACTCTTCTTAAAGATGGAACCGTCCAATGCTCAGGGGATGCGGTCGCGGGCGGAGATTGCAGTGCCATTCAATCCCAACTCACTTCAGTGACTGACATTGCCTTTTTAGGTGACGGCGTTAACGCGGTGGCCGTCGCATTGAAGTCTGACGGCACAGCTCTTTTATGGGGCGATCCCGGCTTAGACACTTCTTCTTTTCAAGCCCAACTTGTAAATATAAAGAAAATTGAAACCACTCCGAGCTTCTTTGTAATTATTAAAAATGATAATTCGGTCCTTCTCGTCGGTGGTACGGATCACACGGTGGCTCCGATTTCTAACTACGACTCTAACTCTCAAGCGATTGCGTTTCTTTTAGCAGACAAAACAGTTCAGACCTACGGAAGCGCCTCGCATGGAGGAGATTCCAGCTTGGTGACGGCGCAGTTGGTGAACGTAAAAAAAGTTGTCGCTTCGTCCAGCGCCTTTGCGGCCTTGAAGGAAGATGGCACTGTCGTATGTTGGGGTGATTCCACAAACGATGGTGGCGATTGCTCTTCTTTGGGTCTTAGTAACATCCGCGATATTTTTGCAACAAAAGGTCAGTGGGCCGGTGCTTTCGCCGCGCTATCGGATTCAGGTCAAGTCACCTCGTGGGGCCATTCAGCCTTTGGTGGCGATCAAGGTACGGCGGCGACAAATCTCACCTCGGGCGTCACGCAAATCTATCCTAACGGGTCTGCATTTCTGGCAGTCAAAGGATCAACCGTTGTTGTTTGGGGCGATGTCAACGCCGGTGCATATTGGCAAGATAGCGAAGGCTGGATTACGTCCATCAAAGAAGTTCATACAATCAATCGCGGTTTCTTTATTGTCACCAACGACGGGGACGGAATTGTTTTCGGTTCAAATCGGATTCAGCCTCGCAGAATTCCGAAAGTGAAAAACGTATTTTCTACGACATCGATCTTTTATGTATTGACCACGGACACCGTGGCGGGACAGGCACAAGACCGTCTAACCAGTTACGGTGAATTCGCCCGTCTTTTGCCGCAGCAAATTCAGTATATGCTTCCCGGAAGCACGTTGAAGGTGATCGACGACAGACTGGCTCTGCTTTATGCCGATGGGAGTGGTCGCAAATTTTAGCCGATCTTTAGCTCAGGGGCTTCGGGGCTGTTTCTGGCCGCACCTTGTAATGGGCCCCTAATTTCATTCAAACATCAGAGAGATGCCTTTCGTCACCATTCGGAGGGCGCCCTACGTCTAAATTAGAGCCAGAACTCTTGCTGCGGGGCTTAAATGCATGGACTCCTCCTCTGTACAGTGCTAGGTTGCCAGACGCTAGAAAAGTACAAAATCTGAAGGAGATCCACTTGGATAACTCAACTCTAAAAAATGCCAAACCTGAGGTTCTGGACTCAATCGCTAGACGTGCGCATTACCTTGCGACACAAATGATCTGGCAAGCCAATCACCGCACTGACAAAGAAAAAGGCGACCCGAAAATCGGTGGTCACCCTGCTGCCAGCGCAAGTTCGTTGCACATCATGGGTGCTTTGCACCTTCTTGTGAAATCTGGATTCGATCACATCGCGAATAAACCGCATGCGTCGCCAACAGATCACTCGTACAACTATCTTTTGGATTTGTTGTTGAAGAATGACCTTTCAAAATTGACTCAAGAGCAAGCCGATCAAGCGATGAACGGTCTTCGCAAATTCACTGATGGCAGTGAGTTCGTTTTCCAATCTTACCACTCTGCTTATGATCCTGATAACCACAACTTCTTCCCATCAGGCACAGTGGGCATTCCACCTGTTGAAGCCGGTTACCTTGCATTGGCTTACCGCTATGCTCGTGAACACGGTTACGAAGTTCCAGATGCTCACTTCTGGGCAGTTTGCGGTGACTCTGAATTCCGCGAAGGTTCTATGTATGAAGCTGTTCCTGACTTTGCAGAGCGCGAGTTGGGTTCATTGACTTGGATCCTTGATTACAACCGTCAATCTTTGGACGGTCACCGTATCACGAATAAAGAAATCATGAACGGAACAGATGCCGACCGTGTTGAGCGCACTATGGCTGCCAACGGTTGGGAAGTGATTCAAGTACGTCACGGTTCTAAACGCCAAGCTTTGTTCAAAAAGAAAGATGGCGACACTTTCAAAAACTTCCTAGAAAAAGAACTTGAGGACTACGAACTTCAAGCTCTTCTTCTTGTTCAAGACATGAAAGCTTTGAAAAAAGGAATCGCTAAAGAACATCCAAACATGAAGAAGTTCTTGGATAGCATTTCTGATGAAGAGCTTTTCGATGCGATCCGCGATTTCGGTGGTCACGACATGATCGCTTTGGCTGAAGCGATGGAAAAATCTAAAAAATCCACTCGCAAACCAACAATCATCATCGCCCACACTTTGAAAGGTTGGGGCTTGAAAGCGGCCGCTCAACCGGGCAACCACTCTTCTTTGCCACAAGAAGAAGAAGTGATGGAACTAAAAGCAAAACAAGGTATCAAAGGCGACAAGCTTTATGAACGTTTTGCTGCAAACTCTGTGGAAGGCAAATTCTTGGCCGCTCGCGGAGAAAAACTTCTTACTGAAATCAAAGCGCAACACGCTTTGAAAGCGAAGAACCAAGATTTCTTCTTAAGAAAACTCACTGAGTTCGGCGATATTCCTCAAACTTTGGACATCAACACGAAAATGACCAGCTATCCTCATACTCAATGGATGTTGGGTCAGTTGACAGCGAAGTTGACTCGTATTGCGAACACTCCGCTGGATGAATCTAAATTGGGCGAAAAACAAAAACCTCTGACAGATTCAGAAAAGCCATTCAAACTTCCAGGTGAGTTGTTCATTTCGATGGCTCCGGACGTAGGTACTTCGACGAACTTGAATCCAGCGATGGATGGTAAGATCTTCGGTGCGCCGGTTGTTCAAGACTTGGAAACTGAATTGGGCGTGAAAGACCACAAACTTCCTGACCTCGTTCCTGGCGAAGATGTTTCAGACCGCTTCTTACGTTTTGAAATCGCTGAAGGAAACGTAATGTCTTGCGTGGGCGCTTTCGGAAAAATGCGCGACTTCTTGGGTATTCCAATCATTCCATTGATGACGGTTTATGACTTCTTCATCAAACGTGCATTGGATCAATACTTCTACAACCTTTACTGGAAATCCTCGTTCATTTGCGTGGGAACTCCGTCAGGTGTGACACTTTCTCCAGAAGGTGCGCAACATGGTTGGAAGTCTGACATCCAAATCCCAAATCAAATCACTTGGGAACCGTTCTTCTGCCAAGAGCTTGATTGGATCTTATGTGACACCATCAAACGTCACGTTTTGAACGACAATGCTGGCAGAACCGGAACTCTTCTTCGCCTAGTGACTCGTGGAGCAGAACAAAAAGACATGCTTCACTACTTGAAAAAACAAGCTCGCTTCAAAGCGGGTCTTGAGGGTGCTTTGGCGCGTTCTGAATTCCCTATTGCAGGTGCATTCAACGAGGAAGAACTAGGAACTGTGGACGAAGCGCAAATGATGGCGACAATCCGTGAAGAAGTTCTTAAAGGCGCTTACTACTTGATCGACTACCGCGGTTACGCAGGTTACGAGCCAGGTGATAACGTTGTGAACATCTTCGCGATGGGCTCTATGGTGACGGAAGCAATCAAAGCTTCTGAAGCCTTGTTGTCTCGCGGAATTTACGGAAACGTGATCGTTGTGACTTCTTCAGATCTTCTTGTCGGCATCCAAGGCCATGAAGACGATTATGATTACTTGAAAAATGGTTTGGGTGTGAACTCGAACTTGTACTTAAGAAAAGCTGACGAAGTGACTACGGGTGACCTAGTGACTGTCGCTGGTAAACGCATCCCTGCGGTTTCTGTAGCGGATGGCGAAGCCGGTTTGCTAGACAACATCGGTTCTATCATCGGTGTTCGTCAGGAGTCTTTGGCAGTTCGTAAGCACTCGAAGTGCGGTCGCCCTTCAGAGATCTACGCTTATCACAACATCGACGCGGAAGCCGTGGTTGAAGCTTGCGGAAAAGTGCTAGCTGAAACAGCTCTTGAAAAAGTCATTGTTTCTGAAAGCGCTCTCGGTGAAGCTCATCAAGCAGAAGGACGCGCTGGACACTGGACTGATTTGTGGCCAGCTAAAAACCCTGTGCACAAGCACTAGTCACAGGGTCGTCGCTTCAACGGCGACAGAAACTGGATTGAATGTATACAGATTTAGCTAAGCAAGAACTCCCCTTTGATGGGGAGTTCTTTTTATCTCGAAACAAAAAGTACGAAGAGCTGATTTTCTTCGTTCACTTTTATGAAGGCAGCAAGAAGCAACTTCTTCGTCATATTAAACTTGTAAACTCTTTGGGTTTTGATGCTTTTGCCTTTCAACTTCAAGGCACTTTAAAAGATCTGATCTCACTTCGTCCTCCCGTTAGTAAAGCCGGCGTCTTTGGCACGAAGCACGTCTATGCCGATCAGATCGAAACTCTTTTAAATTTGATTCCGGGTAAAAAGATTATTTTCTCTTTTTCAAATCCGTCGGGCGCGGCGATCGAGGCCATGGCTCGTCGTCATTGTTCAGACACCGTGGCTCTGATTTGTGATAGCGGCCCCACGGCGCGCTTTATTCCTTCTGCCTATAACTTATATACCCATGAGTATAAATTAAAGCCGATGCCTTTACGCGTGGCTTTAGCACCGCTTCTAAGCATGGCTTGGAGTCCTTTCTTACATAAGGATTTGCACGACGATCTAAAGACCTTTCCTGAAGGTTTTAAAGTTCTTTCGATTCGTGGATGGAAGGATTTGTTAATTCCTCCAGATCATATTGATGAAGTCTTTGAACCTCATAGTAACTTGGATTGGACGAAGCTGGCTTTACCCGAAGCGGGACACCTTACCGGTCTTCGCGATTTTAAATCGGACTATGCACCTGTTTTAGAAAAGTTCCTTCATAGCGTGGCAACACCGCTATGATCGTATTTGATGCCAACAATCCCTTCCCGCTCTTAGATTTAAACTCTTACACATATCAAGAAGCGCAAGAGCATTCCTTAAAGGTGGACGAGCATCTTGGCTTTCTATGCGAAAGCATCGAAGCAGAAATTCGCTCCCATGCTAAAGAGTCTTCAGTAGTGCAACAAAACTGGGAGCATCTTTCTGTTCAGGCTTTTCAAACTCCCTACGTCGAGATTCACAATATCCTAGATCTCTTGTCACTTCACCCAGGCGATACGATTGTCGACTTGGGTTGTGCTTATGCGCGAATGGCTTTGGTGATTCAGCGGCACTTTCCCGAACTTCAATTTATTGGCTATGAACTTGAGAATCAGCGCGTGGAAGAAGCTCAAAGAATTCTTGGGATTTCTAGTACGTCAATTCGCGTTCAATCTACTGATCTGTCTGCGGAAAGCTTTCATCTGCCAAGTGCTGACGTTTATTTCATCTTCGACTACGGCACCGAAGCCAACGTAAAGAAAACGCTGCAGGATCTTCAAGAAGTAGCAAAAAGCCGACCCATTCAAGTTGTCGGGCGTGGTCGCTTAACTCGTTTTCTAATTCATAAAGAACACCCCTGGCTTTCGGAAGTTCAGGAGCCTTCTCACTACCCGCATTTCTCTATTTATCGATCTTAAGTCCAAAATGGGATCCAGAAATGGGCCGCAAACCGCTTTTCCGCTGCTGTAGCGGGTTTCAGAGGTTCGCCAAGTGACCGTGGACCACCGCAAAATGAAGTAATTTCGTTTACCTGCGGCAGGGTCCCAAATATAAGTGTCAAAAAAAGCTGAGCTTCGGGGGCGTTTATGAAATGGTTCGCTTTGTGTCTTTTAGTTTTGTCATCCTTCTCTTCGCAGGCAGAGGTGAAACCTTACAGCCTGCAGACGGATATTTTGTGCCAGCAGCAGTATGCAAATCCTTGGATCGAAGTTGGTATAGCTCCTCTTCAAGAGGGCGGGCACTTTGCGGTGATTCTTCAGCATGATGAAAACACGAAGAAGACCGTTGCAATTACCGAGATGTACGTCATGGCTTCGTTCCGTACAAATTCCGAATGGCTTTACGAAAGCATAAAAGAGGATTTTATTCTGACTCTTTACACAGGAATGGGCCTGGGAGATCTGGAAATTAAGAACAGCAAATTGCGAGAAAGCCTGTTTCCGTTCATGATTTGTTCCCTCGGCGGAAGCATCACTTACGATAGATCGACGAAACCTCTTCCAAGAATTTCCGTAGGAAATTAGTATGACCAACCAGTTTGATTCCGTTTATCAAGAGTTACTAGATATTGAAAATGCCAGACAGTTTTTAAAACGTGCTTTAGAAGTTCGTTATCGCAAAAAGGGCAAAGTGAATTTGGCGGATTTCTCTCGCCGCGCGGGATTTTCATCACGCAGTTTTCTTTCGGAATACTTGGCGGGAAAAAAAGGTCTTTCCAGAGACAGCGTGAATCAACTGAAGATCACACTCAAACTTCCAAAGCCTTACTCTGACATATTTTCTTTGTTGGTCCGAAAAGACCAGCCCGAGCTTTTTTCCAACAAAATGTCCCCGGAAGAGATTCGCCAACAAGTCAGTTATATTAAGCTCGCTTTGCAAAGACAGATGGACGCTCGTTCTCAAGTTAAAGATCCACATCGTCTTTTATCTAAACCCACTCTGTTTCGAGTTTTTGCCGCTTTGGGCACCGAGGAAGAGGGCGCGAGTCTTGCGGAGATTTCTCAACGTTCCCGCATGGCGCCAGAGTCCTTATCTGATCCGTTGAATTTTCTGATGGAAGAAGGTGCTGTTGTTTCGCAAAATGGCCGGTTCTATGTGCGCTCTAGCCAAATGGATTTCTTAAGTCTTTCAGACGCAGGGAAACTTGCTGATTTGACGAAAACTCTTTGCACGCAAATCCGCACGGAAGCAAACGAGATCGCTTCGGAAAATAAAAACAATATTTTCTACACAGCTTTTTCAACGCAATCGCATCTTTTACCAGAGATAAAAGAAAAACTGCGCGAGGCCATCTTTAACGTTTTAGATCAGTACCAAGATGACCGCGGCGACTGCGTTCATGAAGTGTTTCTGTGTGGGAAATCATAATCCCATTAGAGGCCTGTAACTAGACTGCGATATTCTACAGACTATCTTAAATCCCAAGGAGGACTTCATGAAGTCAGTCATCTTTGGGATTTTTTCTTTTCTGCTATTCACCTCTGTGGCGTCCGCGCGAGGAACTTATCTTTACGAATCGCGCTTTGATGTGATGGGAAGAAACTATGTGGGTCGTCTGGACGGCAAAGCCACTGACAATTTGAATGCCTTAGCGCCAGCCAAACGCGGTATCTGTGTTCAACGCTACCAGGATATTCTTGACGACGGCTTGATCGATATTCGCATTGCCCTGGGATATTTTGATTGGACGACTGGAAGCAATGTTTATGCAGAAGGAAGAAGCTTTGGTTTAAGCCCTTCTTTGGATCTTGGTGCTTTTGCTGCTTTAAGAAAGCTTTTGACGACACCTTGTTATGGTCGCGCTCGTTTCTGTGGATTTAAGCAAGATCCTAACAATATGTATCGTTTCAATCGTGAAGTGACCGTACATGGAAATAAGTATCCTGCGCGTGTGGAAGTTCACTTCTCTTCGGCGACCGAGTTTCTGGACACCAATTTAGGGCGCATGAGTCGCGAACAACAGGAACGCACAAATTTCATGGATGCTTATTTTGCCAGAGCCTTGCAAAATGCCGATGCAGTGTTTTACTTCGGTCATGCTAGAAATGGTGGCGGTCCTGATTTTTCTCCACCGGTTTTTGTTCGTGGGCGCAACAAAATCAATTACGACGGCTACTATGAGGTGCAACGTCCCGGCTTGAAGAAGTTATTAAACGCTTTATCGGGATCTAAGAAGACACCTATTTTAGGTTTGATGGCCTGCAACTCTCGCGATCATTTCTTGAAAAAGGTGCGCGCAACCGCTCCGAATACAGGTGTGATCACTTCACTAGATGTTCTGAATGTCGATGAGGTTTACACGGCTACTATCGGCGGCATTGATGCGATTTTGCGAGGTCAATGTCAGCAGACGTTCTATCAATCTTTAAGACTGACACCTAACAATCAACGTTACATCACAATGGATGGAATGTTCGAATAAGGGGCTTTGGTCCGAGCTAGTTTTACAAATGTGTTAGACGGTGTGATTTAAAAGATTCTCACCTCTGCAGCTTTTATAATGACAAGATAGAACGGAGGTTTTCTATGGTGAGTTTGGAACAACTGCCTCATCCAGATTATTTACCTTATCCTAATCACTACACAGCCGCTTTCTTTGAGAATGCGGAGGAAGCAATGAAGGCCGTCGAAGAACTTGAAGATTATGGATATACCGACGAAGACTTCAACGTGTTTGAAGGCGACAGAGGTATCGATGCTGTCGATTTAGATGGAAGTCATCACACTCTTTTAGAAAATTATATGCGTAAATTTATTAAATTTTCGGATTCTGCCGAGTGGCGCTTTTTAAACGAAGCGGATCAGGAAATAAGAAACGGTCACGTTCTTATCTGTGTCCCCACGCCTTCTGACAGTGAAAAAGAGGAAGTGATAGACGCCTTTAAACGCTATGGGGGCTATGATATCCGCTATTTCACGCCTCTTTATATCGAAGAAGTTGTGTGATGACATAATCTAAGGTACAGGTCTCTCATACATCGAGGTGATTTATGGGAGATCTAGAATTCCGCGTTTACAAAGTAGCTTCTGAATTTGGCGAATGGCTTGCCGCTTTTGATGGCTCTGAGCTGATCTTTTTGGGGAGCTATGCTTTAGGTAAAAAGAAGGTCGAAGGCGACCTTGCTGATTTCTTCCATGAACACTATCACTTCCATGTGGGCTCTTTCACACCGGTGAAGTGGAGCAAAGGCAATTTCTGGAACGGTAAACACAAGATCAAACTTCAAGGCACCGAATTCCAAGTGCGTGTGTGGTTAGAACTTCTAAAAATTCCTTATGGCAAAACTTGGACTTATTCGGAGCTTGCAAAAAAATTGCGTAAGCCTTCTGCGGTTCGTGCTATTGCTTCAGCTGTTGCGAAAAATCCGGTTTGTTATTGGATTCCTTGCCACCGTGTTGTGGGCAAAAATGCGAATAAACTCAAATATCACTGGGGCCCAGAACTAAAGGCAGAGTTGTTGAGTTCTGAAGGTGCTTTGTAAGTTATTGATTTTTCGTAAGTTTTTACAAACTAAAACCTTAGTCTATATTCACATTTAGCTCTTTGACTTACATATAAATTACTATGTAAATTATATGTAAATAACGGAGAGCTTTATGCGTGCCCTCGCCCTTCCCGAATTACAGAACGTTCCTTTTGTCTCTGCAGAGCACTTACAACCACCTGCAGGTTTGTCCACCGGTCTTGCCGTCTTGGACAACTTCCTTTTGTGGAAGGGAGTGCCTCAAGGAGACTTAAGCCTTCTTCAAGGACTTCCCGGTACCGGAGCTACTTCTTTATGGATTCGCATCGTTCAACAAGTTCATGCTCAAAATAAATGGGCGGCTTGGATCAATGGAGATGCGCAGTTATTTCCAACTCATCTTTCTCATCAAAAAATAAATTTAAAGCGTCTGCTTGTAGTGAAAGAGCCGCAAGAAAAGGATCAGCTTTTCTGGTTGTTGCAAGAGTTGATCACTAGCTCTTTATTTGAAGTGATTGGCTGCAACTTAAAAGAGATCTTTTTAAAGAATCATCAGCTGCAAAAATTAAAGCGTCTTTGTCGCCTGCACAAAGTGGCTTTGGTTTTTGTAAATCAAAAGCCGGTGAAGTTCATCAATCCGCTTTTTAGTCTGATTATGCACTTTCAACGCGACTTCATCACTATTCAAAGAGCCTTGCACCGTCCGACACCTTTTAATATTGCCGGGAGTATGATCCATGCGAACTTTATGCATCAATTTAAAAACACCGCAAGAAAGCTCCTCAGCTGAGGCTTTTCTGCTTTTAAGTCCGCGTGTGCAGTTTCGCTTTCCACAATTTATTTTTGTCGAGATCGAATCCACACAGCACTTATTCGGCGGCGAACACCGTACGATGGAAAAAGCTTTAGAGATCGCTCGTAAATTTTCGGGTGATCCGGCGGTGGCTATTGCTGATACGGCTCCGGCAGCGCAGATGTTTTCGCGTTGGCGCCCGTCGTATGTGGCTCCTCGTGGGAAAGAACAAGACGGTTTTCGTGGTTTGGGCTTAGATGCCTTGAAAGACTTAGAAGGTCTGCATCCTTGGCCTCAAAAAAGACCGATTGAACATATGATTTCTTTCTTCCACACACTGGGTGTCCATGGCTTGGAAGATGTTTTAAATTTTCGCATGAATTCACTGCGCGAAAGATGGGGAGAGTTCGGTGTTTTACTTTGGAATCGTCTGCATTCTCAAGACTCTCAGGTCATATCACCTCTTGTGCCTCGCGACCCTCTTGTGGGCTATGGTTACTTTGACGATCCCTTAGGGGCGGTGCCTTTATTGATGGCGCGGATCAAACCGCACATGGATATTTTATTTGCGCGTCTAGCGGGACTTTCTAGATACGCGCAACGCATGGATTTGATTCTTCACTGCGAATACTCGGATAAAAAACATCCTGTCAGTATCGAGCCGGTCAGCCCAACTCGCGATCAAGAGCTTTTTGAAGATTTACTAGAAAAGAAACTGACGTCATTGGTTTTGCAAAATCCTATTCGGGAGTTTGAAATTTCCGTTTTTGATGTGCCAGAAAAAGTGCAGCAACTGGATTTTTTTGAACCGCGCGACAACACCGAAGATCGCTGGCGCCGTCTGATCAGTTTTGCCAAGCAAGCTCAGTGCGATATGGGCTTTTTGCAAATGGAAGCCAGTCATTTTCCCGAACAAAGCTTTCGCTTGGTCACCGATTGGCCTGAAGATTTCAAGCCTCAGGATTTGGTCGAACGCCAGGAAGAGGCTTTACAGGTGAAATCGGTTTATGCAAAGTCTTTGGCGACCAGTCCCCGCCCTGCTTTGCTTTTAGATAAGCCGCAGCTTTTGTCGACGGCCGAAGCGCAGAAGTTGCGTTTTGTTTCGTCTTTACCCAGTGAACGAATCGAATCGTCCTGGTGGCAGATATCCGTTCAAGATTTAAAAAATAGAGATTATTACTTTGCGCTCTCTCATCAAGGTCAGCTTCTGTGGGTTTTCAAGGATCGCATAAATTCACAGGTGTACTTGCATGGCTATTTTGATTAGTGGAAATCACAAGGTTAAGTTACCCGCTTTATCGTCACAGTCTCAAAAAACTGTGGCGAAGCCCAAACCTCGCGCCAAAGGCTTTGTTGAACTTTTAGGTCGCAGCAATTTTTCTTTTCTGCAAGGGGCTTCTTCACCGGAAGAAATGGTGATTGAAGCCATCAAACTTGGTTACGATGGTGTCGGCATTTGTGATCTGAACGGCCTTTACGGCGTGGTGCGCGGATTTCTTTCAGTAAAATCCCCTTCGATGTTTGAAGCCACGGTTCAAGCCAAAGAAGGCTTTAAATATCTCGTGGGTTCTGAGCTGACTTTGACGGATGAAACCGCCGTCACTCTGATTCCCATTAATAAAGAAGGTTATTCTCACCTTTGCAAACTTCTGACTTTAGGTAAAAGGCAGGCCGCCAAAGGTTTTTCTAAACTTTCTTTAGAACAAGTGGCCGAACACAGCAAAGGTCTTTTATGTGTCGCTATTCCCCCTTGGAGTTCTGAGCGCTATGAAAAGTTAGAAAAGATTTTTGGCGATCGTCTTTACCTGCCGATTTGGCGCGATTTCACTTGGGAATCGCAAGAGTTCTGTCGTCAGGCTTTTCTTTTAGAAGAAAAATATCAAGCTCAGCTTTTTGTCACACAACGCCCGTTCATGCACACGCCCGAGCGAAAACCGTTGTTTGACGTGATCACCTGCATTTTACACCATACCACTTTATTTGAAGCTAAAGATAAGTTGATCCAAAATGCCGAGCGCTCTTACCGCAGCATCGAAGATCTTTCTTCACTATGGCAAGATCGTTTAGACCTTGTGGAAAAAACTGTGGAGATCGCCGGACGTGTGAATTTTTCTTTGGACGAAATTCGCTATCGCTATCCGCATTCGAATTTACCCGAAAACACCACGCCTTCAGAACACTTGCGCAATCTGGCTTTGCTGGGCGCAAAGGAACGTTATCCTGAAGGAGTCTCCCAGAAAATCCTCAGTCAGATTGAGTATGAACTCGCTCTGATTAAAGAGCTTGAATACGAAGACTATTTTCTGACCTTAAAAGAAATCTGTGACTTCGCAAAAAGCCGGGGGATTTTATATCAAGGTCGCGGATCTGCGGCGAACTCGGTGGTTTGTTATTGCATCGGTCTTACTTCAGTGGACCCGATGAAAATCTCTTTGCTCTTTGAGCGATTTATTTCTCGTGAACGTCGCGAACCACCGGATATTGATATCGACTTTGAGCACAGTCGCCGTGAAGAAGTGATTCAGCATATCTATGAAAAGTACAATGAACGCCATGCAGCTATGGTTTGCACCGTAGTTCGTTATCGCTCGCGCATGGCGATTCGAGAAACCGCGAAAGTTTTTGGTATTCCTTTAGATAAAGTCAATGCGATGGCTAAATTTATGGGTCGAGACGGGATCAGCCGTTTGTTAGAACCTGAATCCGCCGCTCGCTTCGGTGTGACGGATCCTAATCACTGGAAAATGTTTTTACATCTTTCACAACAACTGCGTGGCTTTCCCCGTCACTTGGGAATTCATACGGGTGGTTTTCTGATCACTCAAGATCCCATCACAGAAATGGTGCCCGTCGAAAAAGCGACGATGGATGGACGTTACGTCATCCAGTGGAATAAAGACGATGTCGCCACATTGAAGCTGATGAAGATCGACGTTCTAAGTCTGGGCATGCTGACATGTTTACGTAAATGCTTTGAGCTTTTAAAGCATCATAAAAATCTGCATTTCAATTTAGCTTCTTTTTCTCAAGAAGACGATGCCCCGACTTATGAAATGATTGGCAAAGCCGACACCGTCGGTGTTTTTCAGATTGAGTCTCGAGCCCAAATGCAGACGTTACCTCGCATGAAGCCTAAGACATTTTACGACTTGGTCATTGAAGTGGCGCTGGTTCGTCCTGGTCCTTTACAGGGGGGCATGGTTCATCCGTTTTTAAAACGCCGTCAGGGTTTAGAAAAAGTCACTTATGCTCATGATGATCTGATTCCTATTTTGGAAAAGACTCACGGAGTTCCTATTTTTCAAGAGCAAGTCATGAAGATCGTGATCGCAACGGCTGGATTTACTCCGGGTGAGGCCGACGAGCTTCGTCGTATTATGTCTTCGGCTTGGCGTAAGCGTTCAACCATGGAAAGCATTCGTAAAAGAATTTTAGATGGTTTTGCCGCTCATGGAATCAGTCAAGAGTACGGAGAACAGATTTATAAAACAATTGAAGGTTTTGCGAACTATGGTTTTCCTGAAAGTCATGCGGCAAGCTTTGCTCTTTTAACCTATGCCAGCTGTTACATTAAAAAACACCACCCCGATGTTTTCGTGTGTGGGCTTTTAAACAGTCAGCCCATGGGATTTTATGCTCCCCGCACTTTAGTGGCCGAAGCGCAAAGAAATGGCGTTCAGGTTGTTCCATTGTGCGTGCAGCGATCTAATTATGATTACACCTTAGAAGGAACAGGCCCAGGACTTCATCCCCTGCGTGTGGGCTTACGTTCTATCTTTGGATTTCCTGAAGCATTACTTCGTCGCGTAGAAGAGTCCCGCAAGGCTCATGGTCCCTTCAAAGATCTTCCTGACTTCATCCGCCGCACCGAGCTTCCACGCAGTGCTTTACTTAAGCTTGCCGCAGCCGGAGCTTTTGAGTGCTTTAATGAGAATGTGCGCGATCTGATTTGGCACTTAGAAAGCCTTAGCCTGGATCAAGAAAGTTTTTTGTGGGGTCTTCCCAAAGAACAATTCGAGGTTGACGAGGAAGATGACGACGACACAGAAAATATTCCTTTTGAATCGAACTGGGATCGCTTGCGACGCGAATACGATACGAAGGGGTATTCAGTGAACTCTCATCCCCTTTCGGTTCTGCGTTCTTACTTGAAAGAAAAAAACAATGAACTCGTGTCAAAACGTTTTGTTCCCTATTTTTCTTCGGATGATCTTGCCCGCATGAAAAATAAAACCAAAGTGCGACTGGCGGGATTGGTTTCGGTCACGCAGAAACCACCGACAGCGAAAGGTATGTGTTTTATTACTTTGGAAGATGAGTTTGGTTTTATGAATATCGTGATTCATCCGGATGTCTATCAGAAGGATCGTTTGGCCATTTATGGAAGATCGCTTTTAGAAATTCATGGCCAAATCGAAAAAGTCGGAGAATTGATAAATATTCGCGCCGCTCGGGTGTTACCGCTTCAATAACTTTTATTGAGACATCAATATAAGAATTCGTGCGACACTGAAGGGATTCTAAATTTTATGAAGCACTCAGAGAGCTAGAAATAGAACTCATGAAATTTCACATTTTTATTCTGGAAATCTTTATGCAGTCCGTTTTCATAAACGCGCAAGACGATGTAGTTCTTGCGTACGATCAACACCAGAGGATTCATCGAGCCCAATCCATGCACTTGCGCCGGAGTGATTGTGTGAGCCTGAGCCTCAGATAAAGGAAATTCTTTTAATAAACCCAGAAGCTCAGTCTCACGCATCTGTGTTTCTAGTCTTGAATTCATCACCGCAAAATCTAAGTCGCTGGATTTAGAGTAAGCTTTTCCATTTACAAAACTTCCGTATAACACAATCGTGTTATCACGATCAGATAAGAAGCGATCTTGCAGGCGCATCGCCGTTAAAAGAACATCTTCTCCTTTAAGTACGACAGGAACTTTCGTGATTTTCTGAACGCGTTCATAGTAGGCGCTTAATGTTTCTTCCAGTGAGCGGCCCTTGTTGTAAATAGCCTCTTTGAAGAATTCCGCCGCATTGATTTCACGAGCAACGACCAGATCAATGTGACGCTTGAAAGTTTTAAAAGGACCGTCGTTATTATATTTTAATGCCTTTACTTCGTTGTAGTATTCAGAGATCAGCTTGTGCAATTCCGCTTTCTTTTCCGGGGAAAGATGCTGAAGGTTGGTCTTTGCTTGATCTAAAGAGCCGGGCTTATGGTTAAACTCCGTTAGGCCCATGATGGATTTATATTGCTCAATAGCTTTCAGAATTCTTTGTGGGGAATCGGGATTCAGAAAGATTTCAACTTGTTCGGAAAACACCCAGTTGCACGTCAATTGGTAGGCTTGGGCCATAGACCCCACAACCATCGACATTGCTAAAATCACTGTTTGCATCCACTTCAACACGAAAAAACTCCTCATAGTCCCACGAGCGCAAAAATGGCGCCCGTCTGTCTAAAAGATAGCGGGTTAAAGTCCCTTAAATTGAGACTCATGTCGTATAATGAGATATTGAGCAATTTCAGGGCCTAAAAACCCATGACCCTGCCAAAGATCTTTGGTATCCCCTAAGAATGATTCGCGAAGCCTTTATCTTTCTTTTTACGCCCACTTCTGACGTCGCCAAGAAATATGGCTTCCTTTATCAGTCCGTCGCACTTCAAGCGCGCTATCATCGCTGCAAAAAGGCTTGGCTTCCGCATCTTAAGAATTGTCAGGATTTGTTTTTAGATACGGTCAAGACTTTGCCACAGAAAAAATCCGTCGTGATTTTAGGAAGCTCGCACTTGCACGAAATCCCGATGCATCTTTTGGAAAAGAACTTTGAATCCATCACTTTGGTGGATGTGATTCACCCAATTCGTCATCATCTTTTGGCAAAACGGACTTCGCGGGTAAAGTTAATCACGCAAGATCTTTCTGGCAGCTTAGCAAGTTTAGAGAATCTGCAAAGCCTTGAAGATCTTTACGAGTTGAAAGACAAACTGGCTCAAGAAACACTTTTTAATTTCGACGCCGACCTCATTGTGTCAGGGAATCTTCTTTCACAACTCGCCCTTCTTCCAATTGAAGCCATTGAAAAGAAAATCAAACGCGCTCTGACTCTGGAAGAAAAAGACGTGCTGTGCACCGGCTTTGCGGAAATCCATCTTAAAAATTTAAGCGCCTGCAAAGGCACAAAACTTATCTATGCCGACCGCGAAGTCACTTATCGCGACCCCAAAGGCGATGAAATTTACAAAGGCCACTATCCCGTTAATTTTTCTGGATACGAAAAAGTGAAAGAGTGGAACTGGTTACTTGCGCCACTAAAGGAAGCGTCGAAAAACTATTCGATTGAAATGAAGATCGAAGCTTATAAATCTGTTGAGCCATCGTAAACTCTTATTTCTCGCACATAACACCCACAACTAGGCCGCGGTGTAGACCCAAAAAAGAAGCAGGTACCTATTTTCAACAACGCAACCATGCTCATACTGCGGCGTAGTGCAAAAAAGAAGCAGGCACCTATTTTTTGATGGCGACAAAAAGGCCTTCGTAGGATGGAACGATGGCAGATTCGTAGAGTGTCGGGTCTGCAAGACGCTTGTTGAAATCTTGCATGATCTTGATTTGTTTTTCGGAGAATTTTTGAGTGGTGGCATCGCCCCAGACGGAACCGCTTAGGAAAATATTGTCTCCTAAGATCAAACCGCCCGAGCGCAAATTCTTTTCGGCCCACATGAGATAATCAAAGTAAGCCGCTTTGTTTCCGTCGATGAAAACTCCGTCGAAAGGGCCTGACGTCGAAATCTTTTCAAGTTCCGCACGCGCGTCCCCCATCACCAAATGAATTTTCTTTTTGCTTTGATCTAGTTTTGAAAAAACATCGGCGGATTTTTCGCAATGCTTGGGATCTTTTTCTAAGGTCCAAAGCTCGCCTCCGTCAGGCAAAGCTTCAAAGATGTATTGCGCAGATAGGCCGGTTAAGGTTCCGATTTCGACGAATTTTTTTGTGCCGTGAAGACGCACCAAAGTTTTTACGAGCTGTGCTTCAGCAGGAGAAATACTAATACGTGCCAGTCCCAGTTCTTCGGCATACTGACGCGACAATTTCTTTGTTTCGTTCTCTTCAAGCAGAAGAGAATTCATGTAGTTTTCTTTGCTGGTTAACACCGTCTCACGCATGCGGGGATCTTCTCACAGATTTCCGATGAAGTTAACAGGAAGTTAATTTGCGGGCGTTTCTTTCTCTCGAAATAATAGGGTTTTGCAGACGAAAGTTCCATGCAAGGAGGAATATATGACACGTTTAAAAGTAAACTCCGTCGCGGTTTTGTCGGTATTGGCCCTCAGCGCCTGCGCCACTAAAGAAGAGCCTCCCAGAGAATACTATCGCCCGGCGACCAACTCGCAATCCGCGAATGCACCGAAGTCTTCGGCCGCCGCTTTAGGTAAAACAGGTGACGAAGATCTTAATCGCAGTACGAAGTTCACGGCCCTATCACAAAACATTCGCTTTGAACCCAAGAGCGCCACACTTTCAGCCTCCAATCGTCGCGCCTTAGACGGCATTGCCGATGAAATGAAAAAATCCCTCAACACATTTGAAACAGTTCGAGTGACGGGATTTTCTGATGCCGTTGGCGACAGCAGTGAAAATCAAAATATCTCTGAACAAAGAGCCTTGGCCGTTCAGGATTACTTAGTAAAAAAAGGAATCCCTGAAGAGAAAATCGAAGCTATTGGTATGGGCGCCGTACAATCCGATATGATGGGCAGCGAGTCTCAGCAGGCGCGCGATCGTCGTGTGGATTTTGAGATTGTGGAATAAAATGAAAAACGGCAAGATGTGGGCATGAACCCACTTCTTGCTTTTGACCTTGATGGTACATTGATTGATTCTGCTCCTGATATCGTGGTCGCCGTGAATCGCACTTTAAAAAATCACGGTAAGATCACTCTTTCTGATGAAGTCATCATCTCTCACATCGGTGAAGGCCTTAAAAAACTTATCGCAGATCTTTTTCTTGAAGATAATTTAGAGCCCTCCCAGATCGTCGAACTCGAAATGGAATTTTTACGCATCTATGAAGAAGAGATGTTTAATAGAACCACTATCTTTCCCGGCGTAGAAAATTTTCTTTCCTCTTACCAAGGCCCCATGGCCATCATCACCAACAAGAACGAAAAACCGGCGAAGGCCATCTTGAGCCACTTGGGCTTAGACCGCTTTCCCTGGGTGAACGTTTTTGGCGCTGACACTTTGGAAGAGCGCAAGCCCAGCCCTCTTCCCCTTCAGACGATGATGAAGCTTGCGAGCCGAACTCCCCAGAATACGTTCATGATTGGCGATGGCATTCCAGACGTTCTTTCGGCTTTGCGCGCGGGCGTTCCCTCCATCGCGATTGGATTTGGGTACACCTCAATTTCTCTCTTGGAAAAATATGAGCCGAAGGGAGTTTTGGGGCATTATCAGGACCTTCATTCCCTCCTCGAAAAGCTCTCTGTCAGAGCATGACGCATGTTCGCTAGAAAAAAGGACCAGAGGGCCTTTGTGGGCTTGCGTCGGAGCCCCCACGCCTATATAAGATGAAACCTTAAATGGGGGTCATCTCCGGTGAGTGATATTCTTTTAGAGGTTCAAAATCTTAAGACGCGCTTTAAAACCGACGATGGTTCTTTTTTCGCGGTTGACGATGTCAGCTTTCACGTGAAAAAGGGCCAAACTCTTGGAATCGTTGGAGAATCTGGCTGCGGTAAATCTGTTACATCTCTTTCAATCATGCGCTTGATTCAAAAACCAGGTCAGATTGAATCCGGAAAGATCATGTTCAAAGGGAAGAACCTTTTGGATGTGACGGACTCTAAAATGCGCGAAATTCGTGGTAACGAAATCGCGATGATTTTCCAAGAACCTATGACTTCTTTGAACCCGGTTTACACAATCGGTGATCAAATCGAAGAGGCCATTCTTCTTCACCAAAAAGACCTGAACAAACAGCAAGCTCGTGAACGCGCGATCGACATGCTTCGTATCGTGGGTATCCCCGCTCCTGAAAAACGTTTCCATGAATTTCCGCACCAACTTTCGGGCGGCATGAGACAACGTGTGATGATCGCAATGGCGATCAGCTGTAATCCAGAACTTTTGATTGCCGATGAACCAACGACAGCTTTGGACGTAACTATCCAAGCTCAGATCTTGGATCTTATGCGCAAACTTCAAAAAGACTTTAACGCCGGCATGATTCTGATCACGCATGACTTGGGTGTTGTCGCAGAGATGTGCCAAGAAGTCGCGGTGATGTACGCGGGTCGCGTGGTTGAGTTCGGCACCGTGGAAGACATTTTCTATCGTCCAAAACACCCGTACACAAAAGGTCTTTTGGATTCGATCCCGCACTTTGAAACGGGTCAAAAACTTGAACACTTGAAAACTATCAAAGGCATGGTTCCTAGCTTGTACAACCTTCCTAAGGGTTGTCGTTTTGCGGATCGTTGTCCTTATGCTCAGGCTGATTGCCGCGAGTCTTATCCGTCACTTGAAAACCTTCGCGGTATTCACAAAGTGGCTTGCTACCACCCTTTGACTGAAGAGGTAAAATAAGAATGAGCACTCCTCTTTTGAAAGTTGAAAATGTCACTAAAAGCTTTCCAATCTATGGCGGACTTTTCAGCCGTGAAGTAGCTTCGGTAAAAGCGGTTCAAGGTATTTCCTTTGAACTTAAAAAAGGCGAAACTCTAGGCCTGGTGGGTGAATCCGGTTGCGGTAAATCTACTTTGGGTCGTTGTTTGATTCGCCTTCATGACACGACTTCTGGAAAAATCTCTTACAACGGTAAAGACATCACGCACATTCAAGGCGAAGAGCTGCGTGACATGCGTAAAAAAATGCAAATCATCTTCCAAGATCCATTTGCTTCTTTGAATCCGCGCATGACGATCGGCTCCATCCTTGAAGAGCCATTGATCATTCACAACCTTTATAGTTCTGCGAAAGATCGTCAGGATCGTATTCATGAATTGATCGACCTTGTGGGTCTTCGTCGTGAACATTTGAACCGTTACCCGCATGAATTCTCTGGCGGTCAACGTCAGCGTGTGGGCATTGCCCGTGCTTTGGCGGTGAATCCTGAGTTGATCGTGTGTGACGAGCCGGTTTCTGCCTTGGACGTTTCCATCCAAGCGCAAGTGATCAATCTTTTGATGGAGCTTCAACAAAAGCTCGGTCTTACATACATCTTTATTGCGCATGACTTGAAGGTGGTTGAACACGTTTCTACACGTGTGGCTGTTATGTACTTGGGTAAAATCGTTGAAATGGCAGAGGCTGAAGAGCTTTACCGCAATCCGAAGCATCCCTATACGAAAGCCCTGATGTCGGCAATCCCAGTTCCAGATCCTCGTCGTCGTGACGAGCGTATCATTTTGACTGGGGACGTGCCGTCGCCAATCAGCCCTCCTACAGGCTGTCATTTCCACCCTCGTTGCCCTATGGCTATCGAGGATTGCAAGACTATCGTCCCGCCTTTGGAGCTAAAATCTCCAGATCATATCGCGGCCTGCATTCGCGTATAAAGAAGTTACCTATTTTTTCCGATAAACTCCCTAGGTTGCGTAACCTGGGGAGTCTATGAAAACGCAAGGCAAAGTTTGGATCATTTACGACGCTGAAACTAAGAAACAGACAAAACCGATGTCTGTCGTTCAAGCGCAGGTCACTTTGTTGTCTTTAGACTCTACATCACATCATAAATACTTTCTTTGGACACCCGGCTGGGAAGAGTGGATCAGCGTTAAAGAGTTCTTAACGTCGGATCAAAAGTATTTCGTCATGGCGCAACCACCTCGTCCGGCAGAGCCTGCATTTACATCGCCAGGTTCTGTCCCAGATGACACTTTAACGGCGACACACAACGCTCCACCAACGCAGTCTTCGTCTGACAGCCCTTACACGCAAGTGGTTGTCGGGGAAGCGCCATTGAAGCAGCAAGAGTTTGGTGGTTATCATCATCAAGACTTCAATGGTGATGAGTTAGATCTTAAAAAGATCGCGAAAATTAAACCTGAATCCACAAAGAAAAAAGCGGATCCCGCGCCCGCTCCCAAAGCCGAGCCGAGCGGAGCTGATCGTCGTCGCGATCCCCGTCATAATTTTAAAATCGAAGTTGTTCTGGTTTCTAAGATTCGTTCATTCCGCACGTACTCAAAGAATATTTCTTTAAGCGGTACAATGTTGGAAGACGAAATCCCGCGAGACTTTTTGAATAAACCCTTCGATCTTATTATCGTAAATCCCTTTGAACCCGATCCATCAAAAGCTCGTCTGCTTTTCCGCGCGAAAATCGTCGGTGACATGACAGACCCACGCCGCTTGATGTTCATCGAACAAGACGTCGCCATGACCTTGCGTCTAGACGCTCTTCTTAAAGCCTACGTCATCTACCAAGACCAAGTCCGCCGAAGCGCCGGCTAAAAGGTGCCTGCTTCTTTTTTGGGTCTACGCCGCATTAATTGCTGCGGTGTAGACCCAAAAAGTAAGCAGGCACTTTCAAAAAAAATGGGTAGAAGATTTCTCTTCTACCCATTTAGGAAATTATTTGCAGATGGTCGAAACGTTCAAGGTGCCTGCAAAGTTATTTATATAATTCAAAATACTCATCGGCTTCTCTTCACAATTATGAACGAGACCTCGGAATAGTTTTTCCTTTGAATAAAAATTCGGTTACATGAACATCCCGCAATGAAACATTTTTGGTCTAGAAAGCGAGTGTTTTAGTCAAGACTCCTTAACATCGCGCCGATATTTTTTAAGTAGGACGTAAAGGAGACGACAATATGAGTACAGCGAAGTACTTGGTTCTCTTAGTAGCGACACTGATGTTGGCAACGGCTTGCGAGCAACAGGTCGAAGATGATGGCTCGAGCGAAAACGATCAGGCCACAAACCCCACACGCTTTCTTTATATTGCTAGCGGAAGTTGTTATGCCGGGGGGCCTACTCCGACCTCCCCTTCGCGCACGATCTCGCGTGTGAATCTAGCAACCGGAAATATCCATGACATCATCGTTGATTACAATGCGGCTTCTCCGGGTGATGCGCCCATCACCGTTATCAATCACGATGACAACACCGTTCTTTCTTTGGTCGAGAACACCAGCGGGCGTCGCGTGGATCGAGTCACTAAGTCTTCCAACGGAAATCAATATCAGACATATTTTACGAACTCGACGGCACTGAACGCGGTGATGCGAAGCATGAGTGTAGCTTCAGACGGCGCTTTATTAATTAGTAAATCCAGTGCCATTGAAAAGTTCGCAGCAAAAAGTCGCGTGGGCACTGCGGCCTATGTCAACGCTCCGGGCGGCGCTTGTGCGACAACGACAACGTTAATTTCAAGTCTTACGGTGACACCTACTTACGGGCACATCCTTTACACACATGCAGCGGCGGCTCCTAACAACAAGCTGAATGCGATAAAAGGAACAGGTTATGTTTCCGCTGCCGACTGTTTAGCAAGCACGTCCATCACTCCGACAACAGCTTTACCGACAGCCATGGTTTACATTCCTTCGTCAAATGATGTTTTGATCGCAACGGGAGGCACGACGGCGGCTTCGAATATGATAATTTCCTATCCCATCACCGAAACCGCTTCGACCGTCACGATTGGATCGCCGACTGTCGCCTACATCAACACCAGCGTGATTTATGGCCCTTCCGCGATGACCTATGACGCTGAAACGGGTTTTGTCTATGTTGCGAATGGATCCACATCTTTAGCGAACGTGATTGAAAAATTCACTTATGATTCAACGACGAAGACTTTGACTCGCGTTGGGACCGTGCCCTTCACTGGAACAAGTCTGCAAACAAATTGTATAAGTTCGATGTTTGTGGGGAATTAAAAAAGGCACCGGAAGGTGCCTTTTCTTTTAGTAGCTTCCGGTGAAATTAATGCTCCATTGAGTGAGCGTTCCCGAGTTGCCCGATTTCGCATCGACGACTTTCAGAGTCCAAGCTCCTTGAGTCGTTTCTTGATAGAAGGCGTTGGTCAGGAAAGTTTGTCCGGTATAATTAGCAAGACCTGTTAAAGAGTTTCGTGCATTGACGATGATACTTTTCTTTCCTGACGGCGAAATTAACTCAAGCGCCAGTTCAGAAATATTCGCGTGAGTGACCCACACCCGGATTTGCACCGATTCAATTTTAATATTCGGAGTGTTCACGATGATCACACTAGAGCCACCGGCCGCAGCATTGTCCGGGATACCTACAGAAATTCCACCTGAAGTATCTGACCAATTTGTTTCCGTAAAAGCACCAAAAGGAGAAGTATAGTTTCGCGCTAAACTTACGGCCGCGTCTACGTCGACTTTTCCAAACCCGTACCAGTTATGAAACTTAAATCCGGCCCCATTCTGAATCCAAGGCTGCTCCCAGGCATAACCTGCTGGCGTCGTATCCATAGGGTGAGGCACCGTTCCCGTTGTCACATAATTTACTGGGACGGCTGTTTTGGCGAGAATGTATTTCACGTCTCTCCAAGTCAGATTGGGATTGGCTTCTAAGATCAGTGCAATGGCACCCGTAAGAACCGGAGTCGCCGCCGAAGTTCCGTTAAACGTGACGGAATAGCTGCACGCTGAGTTGCCGTTGGCTCCTTTTTCAAAGGCCACGTCACTAGTAACATTCGAAGCAGAAAATCCTTTGCTACATCCCATACGATCTGTTGTCACCATGGCTGGAGAATCATCACCGAACTCTCCACCAAACGAAGACACCCAAATGTTAGAGCCCGGCGAAGAATAGCTTGCTGCATATCCTTCCGCATTCAAAGCGCCCGCTAAAAGTGTATAAGGAGTGCTATTATCAGAATCAAAGTTCGCATTTCCAACGCAATACTCGGTGCTAGAGCCACGGCATTTCACAAAAAAATCGTTCCCGGCCGCTTTGACAATTAAGGAGCCTTTTCCCGAGCGACCATTGATCGCTTTTGATTTTAACTGCGCCTGAAAATTAGATGAAACAGTCGACAAATTATTTTGCGAAGAACCCCAACTCATATTGAAAAGGTCAAAGTTTCCCTCGGCCTGACTGACTAATATCGCGTCAGAATATCCTGCCGCTTCAGAAAGAAAATTCGCTGAAGCAATCCCCGCCCCGAAAGCGACACCCTTAGTGCCCACACCATTGGAGGCAACAGCCGCAATCAAACCAGAAACAGCCGTACCATGGTTATCGTTAGCAACTTTCGGTGCAGCAGCACTCGCTGTCCAAGGTGATGCCAAAGTATAATCTTTAGAAACGCCGTAAAGAAAATTCTTCTTTAGATCTTCGTGAGTGTCTTCAACACCATCGTCAGAAACTAAAATTGAAAGACCTTTTCCAGAGTATCCGCTCGACCAAGTCTGCAGAAGATTTAAATCGTTTCCGACTTCACCCGCAGTCGTCGAAAAAACTTTCTGAGCGGTATTATTGATATGCCAAGCCAGTTCTAATAATGGATCGGCACCGGTTTTATCCGGCTCAACAGCAGTGAAAGTACTTTCCGCACAATTCGTAAAGAACAGCCCCGTGAGACAGCTCACCGCTAAAACAGAAACTAAAATGCGGAAGCGAGGACTAATTCTTTTCATAAGTTCTACTTAAAATTTCCATTTCTGAAGATTCTAAAGAGGGATCATTTTTTAAAATATCTTGGACGACTTTTAAGTCAAAAGGCTCTTGAGGAGACGTCACGTAATAAGTACGAATATCCGGAAACGAATTTAAAACTTTCAGTCCCAAGTTTTGCGTAAGAACCTGTGGCGAAACTCCTTCTTTAAGGACCACCGAAAAAGTTCCCGTGACGACACCCGCAATTCCCAATCGAGCATCATAAACCACGATCGGCTGAGACGCGGAAAAAGCACTCGGATCCGCCGCTTCCTCTTTAACTAAATAAAAACCCGTCATTTCGCCGACAACGACTGCGGAAGGTGGTCCCGCATTTTTAGGGACGGCTCTTACGCCATTCCAGATTTTCCAATCACTATCAGCAAAAAGCGGCGATTCGGAAAACTCTGCATTTTGTGTATTCAGCTTAATAGAATCCCGCTCTGACTTGGGTAAGCGACGAGATCGCGGCACCATCTGCGCTGGTTCTTGATTGGAAGCAATTTCAGTGGTTTGAGTTTTTTCAGAAGACTCTACTGCCACGGTGGCAGTGGAGGTGGACTCATGGTCCTTTGCAGATGATAAAGTGGTAGAAGCTTCGGTGTTTGCAGTTATTACTGACGAAGAAGCCCCTTTATTCCAAAAATAAAGAGCCGCTCCCCCTAATACGATCAAGAAAATGACTATGGATAACCGACGTGCCATGAGCTTCCTATTTTAGCTTGTTTACTAACAGGATGCTCATTATTTTCCGCTAGGACTATTGAGAAATTGTGGAGCTGGCCTTAGGGTCTCGGACTGAGACAATACCTTTGTCTAAGGCCCCTGAACTACTCGTTCAATTTAAGAAGTGTCTGAACAGTTTTCTTTAGCTTTTCGACGTCGAAAGGCTTTTTGATGTAGTCATCAGCGCCGATTTCGAAAGCTTTTTTCATGTCGTCTTCGGTGGCTTTGCCAGAAACGAAAACCAACGGAATCTTTTTAAGATCGCGATGGTCCTTCAGAAGCTGGGCCAGTTCAAAACCGTTCACCCATGGAAGACCCACATCCATCAAAATCAAATCAACCGGATGATCATCCAAGGCCGTAGAAAGTTCCGTGGCATCAGCGGCAAGCTTCGTCACGTAACCTTCAGTTTCTAGAATTCTCTTCATCGCCAAACGCATGGTCTCATCATCTTCGATAACTAAGATCACTTTGGGATCAAGTTTCTTCTTCGCCTCACGAAATTGATCTAAAGAGACAACGTCCTGGCTCGCGATGCGCGCCTTCGTCATCTTCTCGATTTTGTCGACTAAATCCTTCGTGTTGATTCTTTTATCCTTCATACATTCCTTAGTGAGAACCTTGAGCTTCTAACCATCTTTCAGCATCAATAGCTGCCATACAGCCTGTACCGGCTGCCGTGATGGCTTGGCGGTATACGTGATCTTGCACGTCTCCGGCCGCAAAGACACCTGGAATATTAGTATAGGTCGTGTTCGGCTGAGTAATCAAATACCCTGTCTCATTCATATCCAACATACCTTTGAAAAGGTCTGTATTTGGCTTATGGCCAATGGCTAGGAATAGACCCGTAATACCTAGATCCTTCACTTCACCCGTGTTGACGTCTCTGATCTTAGCGCTTGTCATGCTTTTGCCATCGCCCATAACTTCGGTGACTTCCGTGTTCCAAAGAACTTCAATCTTTGGATTTTTCATCACACGCTCAGCCATGATTTTGGAAGCACGGAAGTGATCACGTCTATGGATCACATAAACTTTAGAAGCAAAACGAGTGAGGAAAGTCGCTTCTTCCATCGCGGTGTCACCACCGCCAACAACACCAATTTCTTGGTTACGGAAGAAAGCTCCGTCACAAGTCGCACAAGCGGACACACCACGGTTTGAATACTGTCTTTCTGAAGGAAGACCCAGGTACTTCGCACTTGCGCCGGTAGAGATGATGATTGATTTTGCCAAATGAAGTTTGTCACCAATCCAAACTTTGAACGGACGTTGCGAGAAATCCACTTTCGTCACATTGCGAGTGATGAAACGAGTTCCAAATCTTTCGGCTTGTTTTCTCATCACCGTGATGAGATCAGGTCCCGTGATTCCATGCTCAAAGCCAGGGAAGTTTTCAACTTCTGTTGTCGTCATTAACTGACCACCGGCTTCTTCGCCTTCGATCATTAACGGTTCTAAATTCGCACGAGATGTGTAAACAGCTGCTGTCAAACCTGCAGGGCCTGAGCCGATGATAATCACATTTTCAACTTTAGTATCTTGAGTCATAGAAACCTCACAAAATAGGGACCAATTTACGCCCCTAGGCTACCACAAACAGGGTTGTTTTCATTACTTCTTTGCACGTTTTGGACTGCGTCAGCTACAATGAGCCATGCCTTTGATTTCGTTTAAAAAAAATCGTCCTGCCTTTGAGGTTCCTTCGGGGGCAAACCTGATGAAATCTCTTCTTGAAGCCGGCCTCCCCGTCGCTTCAAGTTGCGATGGTGATGGTGTTTGCGCCAAGTGCAAGATCATCATTGTTGAAGGCAAAGAGAATTTGACCCCGGAAAACGAAACGGAGGCCTTCTTAAGGGAGTCTAAAGATCTGCCAAAAGATGTTCGCATTAGCTGCCAAACTCAAGTGATTGGCGACGTCACAATTGACGCAACTTATTGGTAATTCCAGTTTTCATACAACAGCCGTATCAGAGCAAGACGCAGCTTTCATAAAAACCCGCCTTCATCTACCGTTTTTCATTTAGGCCCAGAGCAAATGCTCCGATGGATTCATAAGACTTCTCGGAGGGTTATGACTAATTGGAACCTTTTAGTTTTTGTCATCTTTGGCTTCATCACGGCTGGCTGTACCTTAGACGCCCAAATGCTTCGCTTGGCGTCCCAAACTTCGCCTTCGATGACTCCACCAGTGATTTCTCCGACTATCCCTGCGACATCTTCATTTAATGTGCGAGCCAATTATCCCGAAAGCCGCGCGAACGCCCAACAACTTCTTTTTGCTAACGACGGGCAATTTGTTTTCACCAGCACTATCGACAACTCTTATGTACAAAAAATGACTACGCAAGGTGCCTCCGCTGCCCTTGCCTCCGGCGCCTCACAGATCGAAACAAGTTTCTTTCGATCCGTCTCTTCAACTTTGAATTCTTCACGGAACCACATTCTTCAAGTGGGCTACTATTACGATTCCGCGACCAACTCGACATCCGTTGCCCTTCAAAAACTTGATAATCAAGGTGTCCGCATCGCAAATTTTAATAACGGAGAAATATTAAAGTTGGCGCTGACTCCGTCAAGTATGACACCACGTTGGATTGGTGTTGATTCGTCAGAACGGATTTACATCGCTGGTGAAACGAACTCCAGTCCTAGGGATTTCTTGATAGCTCGATATCTGACTGACGGCACCGTAGACACCAGTTACGGATCAGGCGGACTGGTTCAAACAGATATAAGCTCTTCATCCGGTGACGACCTTCAAGACTGTACACTGCAAAGCGATCAAAAATTAATCTGTGTCGGCGGCGCTAACTACAGTGGAAAGAACTATTATTCGATCGTGCGCTACAACGTAAATGGCACTTTGGATATTTCTTTTGCGGGAGATGGAATCTTAACGGATTTTTTTAATACAGCAAACTTTGACAGATTTTATGCCGTTACTCTCAAAGCGGACGATAGCAGAATTTATGGTTTGGGACGTGGCACTTTCGGAAAATACGTTATTGCCTTTAACAGCGACGGCACCAAAGACAATTCTTTTGGTACCGCCGGAGCTTTAAACTTAGGCAACGATTTTGGCTATACAGATCACATTGCCCTCACGACTGACGAAAATCTTATTGTCGTCGGAAGCGACACTGATGCCGACTATATGTATTTACGCGTCGGCAAAATTCTTTCAAATGGAACATTTGATCCCGCATTTGGAACAGGCGGAATCGTGTTTCGCGACGATATGAAATTAGAAAATACGGCCATCACAAAAGTAGCTTCCGACCTGTTTGTCGATGGGTCAAACAACATCTATCTTTACGGCAATAGCTTTAGCGCAGACACCTCCTCCAGCATGTTTATGTTAAAACTTTTGCCCAATGGAAGTCCGGATAATGCTTTTGCCTCTTCGGGTCTATTAAGACCGAGCGTCCTCATACCTTCCAATGAAGAGATCAAACAGTCCCTAAAAAAAGACGATGATCTCTACATCTTGGGAACTATGTTTCGGGGACGGGCGGCGTTTATATCAAAACAGCGTAACGGCGTTGTAGACACTGCTTTTGGCGTGCAAGGACACTTTAGTTACTATGGCGGAAGTTTCGAATTCATAGAGGAAGCAAAACTTATCGAAGCACCTGACGGCGGATACTACGTCAGCCTTCTCGTCGGCAACGAGTCGACAGTGACTTCTGAAAACCGTATTTTGAAAATCACAACGGCCGGAGTTCTAGACACTTCCTTTAACGGGACAGGAATAGCAAGTCTTCCCAACCCGACAGCCAGCAGCTTAGGAATCCCGGCCGTCGATTCTAGCGGAAACCTTTTCATTGTAAGCCAGCTTTGGGATGGTCCCGATGTTGATAAGTTAGTCATCACGAAATTTACGAGCGCCGGAATTTTAGATAACACTTTTGGAACCGGCGGAGAACTTATTACGGCGATGGAGGTTTGGCCTCTTGCAGCCCGCTTCGTAAATGGTCGTCTGTTGGTTGCAGGAAATACCGGGAGCGATGCTTACGTTCTTCGCTTTCTAAGTGACGGCACTTTGGACACATCGTTCAACACATTAGGTTACACCACCTATGCCATTGATTCCGAGAATCAGTATATGTCGATACACTTAGACTCGGCTCAAAATATTTCGCTTTTTTACGCCACCTATGACGGAGAGAAAAAGTTTATTCTTAAAATGGATAAAGACGGAGTGTTAGATACAAGTTGGGGGGTCGGTGGATCCTTGGAAATCGCCGTGCCTGATACATATTTACTTACTTCCATAATGAAAGACTCTGAAAACCGTTGGGTTTTAGTGGGCTCTGAAGACTACGTGAAAGGCGTTGTTATACGACTAACAACCGCAGGAAACTTGGACACCACTTTTGCGAATGCGGGTTATCTTGTAGATGATGCTTTTTTGGAATTCAAATCTGTTGATTCACTTGAAGACGGCGGAATTTTAATAGTTGGAAAAGCGCCCACTTCAAACGGTTCTTTAGATGCTGTGGTAGTTCGTTACGATGAAACCGGCTCTCACTAACAGTTTAAACGCCTAAAGACCCTTTCCCTCAAACGGAATTCCGGGGGATGTCGCTTCTTCTTCAGGTCGATCCCATCCGACAGGTGTGGCCACTTGAGCGGCACACTGTCCCCGACCCAGTTGAATATAAGAAAGACCTTTCTTACCACCGTGAGGTCGTTCGGTATTACACAAAGACACGTTCCCTCGAAGAACTGTCATTGATTCGCTGGGTGCTATGAACTGCGCAGAATCACGTTCGGGAGGAATCGCAGCAAAAACGGTGTCGACTACGGCCGTTAACACAAGTGCCGAAAGGATCAGCCCTAGTAGGAGCTTCATATCTACCTCCGTCGTTATAAAATATTATAAACGGATTTTTACCCAACATGATCAAACTGCTGTTTGACGCAGGACCTTGAGTTACAAATTGAACAACTGACACGTTCTCTTGGCCGCGATAGCCTATTTATATGAACGGACGTATTCATATCTATCGCGTATTTGATATCGGAAAAGACGTGAACCTTGAAGGTGTGCAACGCCACTTCGAGATGTCTTCATCTGCCCAACGTTTCCGTTTGAACCGTTCATCCAAAGCGATGATTATCAATCAACCTCCCCTTTCACTGGTGATTGAAAATTCCAAATACAGTGCTTTAGGTCATCCGCTAGATTTAGAAGTGACCGCGAAGATCTGGCACTTTGGTGCAGTCTCTATGACAATGTCCTTCGTTCTTCCAAAGGGATTAACTTGGGATCGCTTAATTGCGTTAGGTAACTTTCTAGAAAATGACTCGAACCTTCACGATCTAGCGAAGAAACGTGTAGAGCAGATCGTTACCGGATTAGGTCGTCCGGTCTCCACAGTGAACTGGGAAACTTACGAAGACTATGCGTGCTACTTCTTCCAAAGCCTCGAAGGTTGCGAAAAAAACGCAATGGAAGTCTTTAATCGTTACGATGTCTTTCGTTTGATTCTTTCTGAAAACAACGAAACTTTGTCGGAACAAATTAAAAAGACGATTTTAGACAGCACTTTTCAATACAGCCAAGATGATCTGGCCGTTATCGATTGGAATTCGGCTTTAATCATTGAGCCTTCGGGTTCAACGGACATTATCGACGTTATCGAATTCTCTCTTTGCCAGTTGCTGGAAATGCGCTATTACGACGATCTTTTGGATGAAAGACTGACTTACTTGTATTCTTCTTTAGAGAAAAAACGTTTCAGCATTTTTCAGAATCACTATTCGCGTTTATCACGAGAAGCGGCTCAGATTTATCTCGACATCTCAGACACCGTTGAAAGCGTTGAGAATACTATGAAAGTGGTCGGGGATTTCTATTTGGCGAAAATCTTCCGAGCGGCCTCGCAAAGACTGCGCTTTAAGGACTGGAAGGACAGTGTCGACCAAAAGCTTTCAAACTTGGCGCAAGTGTCGCGACTTTTTGTTGGTGAAGCCAACGAAAAACGGAACCAACTTTTAGAGATCATCATCATTGTGCTGATCGCGATTGAAGTGGTTCCGCTATTCTTTAAGTAACTAAACTTTTTGTAGGCGCACGAAGTTGATTTTAATGCCTTCGCGCAGGAAGATTTTTTCGAAAGCTGTTTCGAAGTTCTGATCTTTCATTTCGGAATTGTGCAAATCCTGAGTTTCAAAAATAATCTTATAAGAAGACTGACGGATTTCATCCATCGCCCACAAGAAATAGACTAAAGAGTCCGTTTTGAAGTTGATGAAGGAACCCGGCTTCTGCAAGCGGTGCAAAATATCCAAGTTCTGCTTACAAACAAAACGATTCTTAGGTTTCTTCGGTGAAGTCCAAGGATCTGGGAAGTGGATGTAAACGTTGTCGATCTCACCTTCAGTGAAAAGCTCTTCGATGTTGAAAGCGTGATAGCGAGCAATCGCCGCGTTTTTACAGCCATCAGTCACCGCACGACGGATGGTTTGAATCAAAGGTTTATACTTAAGCTCTAGTCCTACAAGCAAACGCTGTGAATGGGTTTTTGCATGATGAGCAAAGTAAGTTCCATTCCCCGTACCGACTTCAACATCCATAGGCAAGGCCGCATCGGCTTTGAAAACATCCGAACGCCATTTGCCTTTATTGAGTGGAGCGCGAAGCTCGTCAAACGCTACGTGAGCATACTCACCATTTAACGCCAAGGTATACGCGTTTTGGTTTGGTAAATCTTTAGTGATATTGATTCGTCTACGTGGAACCGGGATTGTCATAGGCCCTCTGATTAGTCGGACGAGGGCCGTCGGTCAAGCTTTTCACTGTGAAGGGACGCAAACTCTCATAGGGTTGCTGTCGAATAGGGCACGTCAATACATCGCACGCTTTGCAGTAGGATTTTTTACACGGGTCCAAGTGAAAAGCGAGCTCTCCATCAAACTTATAAGCCGCCACCACACAAGATTCATAGCGGTGAATCAGGTCGTGTGCCTTCACGATATCCCAATATTCCGGGATGACCATGTGGGCATCAACGTGATGAAAGCGTCCCGAGCGAATGATGCGTAAGTGATGAATATCAATCACTCCGGGCTCGCGACATTTCGCAAGAACCCCCGTGAGATCTTCCAGGATTTCTTCATCTTGCTCATCCATCAAAACACCGAGGGACTCACGCACAATTTTGTAACCGGAATAAGCCAGTTGCAGTCCGACTAAGATGGCAACGACAGGATCGATCCACTGAATATCCGTCAGCAAAACCAATCCCAATCCGACCATCACACCAGCCGTCGTCAAGACGTCAGAAATGACATGCGCGCCACTTGCCTTCAGTGCATCGGAATGATGGGTTTTTCCGATGTGTTTTAAATACAACCCCAAACCTAAATTAAGAAGAGCCGCAACAGCCACTACCAACAATCCAATTTCTAATTGTTGAGTGGGCTCGCGATAGATCAGTGCCTTGATACTTTCGAAAATAATCATCAAGGCCGCGAAAAAGATCAAACCACCTTCAAAGGCCGAACTAAAAGACTCTGCTTTCCCGTGTCCATAAGGATGTTCATGATCGGCAGGTTGCGCAGCAAAACGAACGACGTACAAGGCCACGAGCGAGGCCACGACATTTACAATGCTTTCAAGAGCATCAGACAAAACCGCCGTGGAGCCCGTGATACGATAGGCGCCCATCTTCAAAGCAAAAATCAAAAAACTCGCAATGGCAGAAATCCATGCGGCCCGGTTTCTAATTTTATTTGCTGAGTCTGAAAGAATATCTGACGCCATATAGAGGGTTTTCGTTGATCCCTCTTAGTTCGTCAATGACTAACCTGCTGCTTTTCGGCGTTTTTGCGCGGCAGACTTGAGTTCCACCACGGGAGCCTGTTCTGGCTTGTAATAACAAACCATATTCCGACCGCCACGTTTCGCATCATAAAGCGCATGGTCGGCACGGCGAACCAGTTCGCGGGCACTGATATTTTCACCCGGGATGGTGATGGCAAAGCCCACAGAAGCCGTTAACTTGATTGAGTCCTCTCCGTTACGGAAAGTCGTCTTCTGAATGTTCTCACGCAAACGTTCACAGAAGTACATAGCGCCTTCGTGATTGGTTTCCGTCAAAACAACCAAGAATTCATCTCCACCGTAGCGAGCTGGAATATCAATATTGCGAGTGTTAGCGCGAATGATTTTACCCACTTCCGAAAGAACATAACTTCCGAACAAGTGATCATGTCCGTCATTCACAGTTTTGAAATAATCCATATCCATCATGACAACACAGACGTCACGGTGGAAACGACGGCCACGCTCCATCTCGAAATCCAAACGCTGATAAAGCGAACGCATATTATACAGACCTGTTAAGTCGTCAGTATCAACAAGCTCTTTCAGCTTTTCGTTGGCGTAAAGAAGTTGTTCGTGCAAATCGCGAATACGCAATTGCGTACGGATGCGAGCCAATAATTCAAGAGGAACAAAAGGTTTTACAATGTAATCGTCCGCACCTGAATCTAGAGCTTCGATGATAGCCTCGGTGCTGGAATTTTCAGAAACGAACACACAAGAAACGTGGTTCAGTCTTTCACGGATGGTTTTTAGAACTCGCAAGCCCGCCATGGACGGAGCCATCCAGTCCAGGATGACAACCTGAGGAATCCAAGACTCGATAAGGTTGTGCGCCTCTTTTTCGGTGGTGACACCGCGAGCGTCATAGCCTTCCCATCTCAGAGGCTCTAAAAGAATCTCTAAGCTGTCTTTATCGTCGTCGATTACTAGAATGCGGCGACTTTTAGGTTGTTTGGAGCTGTTTTCAAAACTCATCTACATACCAGTGTAACGTCTGCCTCACTCATCGGTTAATTTCGAGATTTGATTAAGGAAAATTCTGATCCATCGACGAGGTCTGGGCTGGACCTAAATCTTGGGCCAGACTGTGGAACGGCGTTTTGCAAAACAGACTCGTTTGCGACTGCATATACGTTGAATTTGAGGGTGTTTTTGGATAGGACTAAACGAAGTACTTAAACGTTTGTAAGGATGTCCGTTATGAGTTTGAACTTCTCCGAAATTGAATCGAAATGGCAAAAAAAATGGGCCGAGCAAAAAGCGTTTCAAGCTGAGTCAAATAGCAAGAAACCAAAATACTATGCTCTGGATATGTTCCCCTACCCATCAGGCTCGGGATTGCACATCGGTCATATGGCTTCCTACACCCCCGGCGATATCGTTTCACGCTACAAACGTGTGAACGGCTTTAACGTTCTTCACCCTATGGGCTACGACGCTTTCGGATTACCGGCAGAGCAATATGCCATCCAGACTGGAATCCATCCGGCCATCACAACTCAAAAAGCCATCGAAAGCTTCCGCAACACGCTTCAGTCTTACGGGTTTAGCTTTGATTGGAGCCGCGAGATTTCCACATGCGAACCAAGCTACTACAAGTGGACCCAATTTATTTTCTTAAAACTTTACGAACGCGGCCTGGCTTACCAAAAAGAAGTTCCTGTGAATTGGTGCCCGGCTTTGAAAACAGTTTTGGCGAACGACGAAGTTATCGATGGCAAGTCCGAGCGTGGTGGACATCCTGTCATTCGCGTTCCGATGAAACAGTGGATGCTTAAAATCACAGACTATGCTGAACGTCTTTTGAACGATTTAGACAAAGTAGACTGGCCCGAAAGAACCAAAGAAGCGCAACGCAACTGGATCGGCAAAAGCGAAGGCGCACGTATCACTTTCAAAGTGGACGGTACTTCGGAATCTTTTGAAGTCTTCACAACTCGCCCAGATACATTGTTCGGCGTTAGCTTCATGGTCATGGCTCCAGAACATGAGCTAGTGAAAAAAATCACGACGGCTGCGGAAAAATCTTCGGTAGAAGCTTATGTTGAAGCGACTTCTCGCAAGTCTGAAGTAGAACGCAAAGCTACAACAGATAAGACGGGAGTTTTCACCGGCGCTTACGCTCTTCATCCAATTACAGGTGAAAAAATTCCGGTGTGGATCGCGGACTATGTACTTTTGGACTACGGCACGGGCGCTATCATGGCGGTTCCGGGTCATGATGCTCGCGATTTTGAATTCGCGACAAAATTTAATTTGCCAGTGAAGCGCGTTCTGGAAGGTGGCGACACCTTGCCATTTGAAGGCGATGGCACTTTGGTGAATTCAGATTTCCTTAACGGCCTGACTAAAGCTGAAGCGATTAAAAAAATGCTTTCTCACCTTGAAAGCAAAAAATTAGGCGTGCGCGAAGTTCAATACAAATTACGTGACTGGCTCTTCAGTCGCCAACGCTACTGGGGTGAGCCGTTCCCGATTGTTCACTTCGCGGATGGCTCTCGCGGAGTTCCTGTAAACGAACTTCCAGTGATTCTTCCAGAGGTGGCCGATTATGAACCTGCTGACACGGGTGAGGCTCCACTAGCTCGCAATGCTGAATGGGTTCGTTATTCTCGCGATGGCAAAGAAGGAAAACGCGAAACCGACACTATGCCAGGTGCCGCAGGTTCTTCTTGGTATTTCTTGCGTTATATCGACCCTAAAAATGATCAAGCGCCATTCAGCGCGGAGGCAGAGAAATACTGGATGCCAGTAGATCTTTACGTCGGCGGACCTGAGCACACAGTCGGTCATCTTCTTTACTCCCGTTTCTGGATGAAGGTTCTTTTTGACTGCGGTCTTGTCACTCATGATGAGCCTTTCCAAAAGCTTCTTCACCAAGGAATGATCTTGGGACCTGATGGCGAAAAAATGTCGAAATCTCGTGGAAACGTGATTTCTCCTGACACGATTGCAAAAAGCCATGGCGCCGACGCAATGAGAACATTTATCAGCTTCATGGGCCCGGTCGACAAAGATAAACCTTGGGCGCCAACGGGTATTGACGGTGTGAAGCGTTTCTTGGATCGCATCAGCCGCTTGGTGGTCAGTGATGAAGGCCAATATGTGGCTACAAAAGATGCCGCTCCTGACGACATTAAGAAATTAGTTCATAAAACGATCAAGAAAGTCACAGAAGACATCGAAAGCATGAGCTTTAACACAGCGATCAGCGCCATGATGATCTTGGTGAACGAGCTTTATAAGGCCGAGTGCCGCTCGGAAGAGGCTCTAAAACCGCTGGTGCAAATCTTGGCTCCTTTCGCTCCCCATTTGGCGGAAGAATTGTGGGAAAAAATGGGCGGAGAAGGACTTTGCTCTTTGGCTCCATGGCCAAAATATGATAGTACCCTCGTCGCTGACGACACTGTGACTATCGGCGTGCAAGTGAATGGAAAAATGCGCGGCACGATCGAAGTAAGCCCGACGGCTTCAGAAGACGAAGCTTTAGCGGCGGCGAAAGCCGTGGCCGGAGTGTCTGCAGTTTTAGCTGGAAAAAATCCTGACAAAGTGATTTATAAAGCCGGCAGAATTTTAAATTTGATCGTGAAATAAACTGGCACCTTTGCGGGTGCCTCGCGGGCGCCCGAAAAGGACCAGATTTTCAAAAAAAATCTTTACGGCCCCGCTAGAAAATATAACCTCTTTCGTAAAAGAAAGAAGAGTGAGGGCCAAAAGAGATGTCTAATTGGAGTCCTGAGAAGAGCGCTGAGCTTTATGGGATTAATAACTGGGGCAATGGTTATTTCAGAATCAATGGAGCAGGCAATGTCTCTGTTACTCCAATGGGAGCAAGTGGACCTTCTGTAGACTTGTTCGAACTTACTCAGGATCTTTTGGACCGCGGTATTCGCGTTCCTATCATGATTCGTTTTCCAGAAATTATTAAATCTCGCGTAGAGCTTTTGAACGGTTGCTTCCAAAAAGCTTTCGCGGACCATGGTTACAAAGGCCAATACCGTGGCGTTTACCCGATTAAGGTGAACCAACAACGTCACTTGGTGCAAGAGCTGGTGAAATACGGCCGTGGCTTTTCTATGGGTCTTGAGTGCGGTTCTAAGCCAGAACTTCTTGTCGTTCTTGCTTTGATGAACACGGAAAATGCCTTGATCATCTGCAACGGCTTTAAAGACTTCGAATACATCGAAACCGCAATTCTTTCTCAAAAATTGGGCCGCAACACGATCATCGTTGTTGACCGTAAAGAAGAATTGAAAATGATCGTGGACACAGCGAAGAAGTTCAACGCTCGTCCAAAAATCGGTTTCCGCGCGAAGCTGAACACCCAAGGTGCGGGTAAATGGGTAGACTCTTCAGGCGCTCGCTCTAAGTTCGGTTTGACGGCAGTTGAAATCGTTGAAGGCGTTGAGTACTTGAAAAACGAAGGCATGCTTGATTGCCTTGAGCTTCTTCACTACCACATCGGCTCTCAAGTTCCAGCGATCCAATCTATCAAATCTTCTTTGAAAGAGGGCGCGCGTTTCTATACTGAGCTTTACAAAATGGGTGCAGGCCTTAAATACATCGACGTCGGTGGCGGTCTTGGTATCGACTACGACGGCTCTGGCCACTCTGACAGCTCTGTGAACTATTCTGAACAAGAGTATGCGAACGACATCGTGTCTGTTCTGCAAACTCTTTGTGATGAAAAAGGCATTCCACATCCAAACATCGTGACAGAGTCTGGCCGCTTCTTGGTGGCCCATCACTCGGTTCTCGTTTTCAACGTTTTGGGCGTGAACGATCTTCACCGTCACGAGCCGCCTCGTCCGGCAACAAAAGCAGATCCTTCGATCATGCAAGACATGCAGTACATCTTTGAAAAGGTGAACAAGGACAATATCAACGAATGTTTCAATGACTTAGAACAAGCTAAGCAAGAGACTTTGCAGCTATTCACTTACGGCGTCTTGTCTTTAGAACAACGCGCTTGGTGTGAAAGCATGTACTTCGCTATCGCTACGAAGATGGTGAAGCTGGCGAAAACAGTTTCTGACACAGAAGACATTATCGCGGCTCTTTCTAAAGAACTTTGCGATACTTATTTCTCAAACTTCTCGGTTTTCCAATCGGTTCCAGATTCTTGGGCAGTAGGTCAGTTGTTCCCAGTGATCCCAATTCACCGTTTGGGCGAAGAACCTTCTCGTGAAACTACTCTTGCGGATTTGACTTGCGACTCTGACGGTGTGATTGAAAAATTCATCGACACAGAATCAGGAACTCCGAAGGACACTGTTCGTCTGCACCAATTCACAGACGGTCAACAGTACTACTTGGGCGTGTTCCTGACCGGAGCTTACCAAGAGATCCTGGGCGATCTTCATAACTTGTTCGGCGACACCGATGCAGTTCATATTTCTTTGAACGGTGTAGGCTACACAATTGATCACTACGTACCAGGCGACACGGTAACGGAAGTTCTTTCTTACGTTCAGTACGGCCGCTCTGAAATGGTGGACAATGTTCGTCAAGCTACTGAAGAAAGCATCCAAAAAGGCTCGATCACAAAACAAGAAGCCAAACTTCTGATCAAGCACTACGAAGAAGGCCTCTCCGGTTACACATATCTAGAAGAAGCCGAATAGTGAAAATAAAAAAAGCCCGGTTACCAAACCGGGCTTTTTGTTTTAGGCGCCTTCGCCAAGCTCTTCCATGTCAAATACTCTATCCAGTTTGACGGTCCTCCAGTCACTAGTCCTTGGACCGTGTACACGTTGGAGTGACTTCAGAAAAAACTAAATCTTACTAATGATCGCTAATATCATCAGGACAATTACTAAAACAGCTTTAGTAATTTCCAAAATACGCCGACGTAAATAGGTTGGCTTACGCATCGGACACCTCCTATGATTCGGATAGGAGATCCAACAACAGCGAACTTGGCGAAAGCAAAGTTCGCTGTTGTTATGCGCTTCCTGCGCATAACCCTTCGGGCTACGCGAAAAAATGCCATCCTGGCATTTTTTTGCATTTCAAGGCCTAGAAAAACAAAAGGCCCCGTTTCCGGAGCCTTCACTAATTTTAAAATTTGAACTTACATTTTCGAGTCGAAGGCGTCGCGGACTGCGAGGCCGATGTTGATCAGGACCGTCAGTGTTAGAACGATCGCGACCATCGGTCCCCATACTAGCCACTCGGCGATGGTGAACCATTTTTGCGCTTGGGCCATCAACTCACCCCAGCTTGGTGTTGGAGGAACAAGTCCCAATCCCAAGTAATCTAGGAAAGACAAAGTGTTTACGCCACCGGCGATAAAGAACGGAGCGAAGGTTACGATCGGAGTTAAACCATTCGGAAGAATATGTTTACCGATAATACGTTTGTGATCTGCACCGATCGCTCTTGCGGCTTCAACGTACTCACGCTTTCTTAGCGAAAGGAATTGCGCACGCATGTAAGCGGAAATTCCTGTCCAGCTGAACAACGCAAAGAAGATGATCAGCAATGGCAAGCTTGGGGTGAAGATTGAAATGATCGTAATCAAAACGAAAAGGATCGGCGTACTTTCTACGATCTCTACGATACGTTGACCAACCAAGTCTGTTTTACCACCCAAGTAACCCATCAAAGAACCCAACGTGATACCGATCGCGTAAGTCGCAATCCAGCTTCCGATAGCAAAAAGCATCGTGTAACGGAACCCGTAAAGAAGACGAGTCATCACGTCACGACCACTTTCATCCGTCCCAATCCAGTTTGTAGAAGTTGGAGGAGACGGATAAGTATCTACTGTTTTGTTACTTTCGTACGGATCCCACTGAATGATCGGCCATACAGACCAGTCGCCCTCTTTCATTTCAAGCTGGCGGTAATCCATAACATAGATATCGTCACGACCGAAATCAGTTGGATGGTAGTCTACGAAAAGTGGGAAATAAAGTTTACCGTGATAGCTCACGATGTGAGGACGGTTGTTCGCCCAAAGCTCTGCCGTGAAGCTAAAGAAGAACATCGTCAATAGGATCCAAACAGAGATCACCGCAGTGCGATCGCGCTTAAAGCGCTTGTAGCGTTTAAGCGTAAGTTCATTCTTAATAAGATATTTCTGAATTGGATCCATCATTTGAAGTCAATCCTTGGGTCGATAAGAACATAGATGATGTCGCTGAATACGCGGCCAAACATCAAAAGTAACGATGAAATGAACGTCAATCCCATGATCACGTTATAATCACGTGAAAGAACAGATTGATATCCAAGAAGACCGATACCGTCCAAGTTAAACATCTGCTCGATGATCAGCGAGCCCGCAAGGAAGGCTCCGAAGAAACCACCCAAACCTGTCGCGATAGGGATCAAAGCATTACGAAGCGCATGTTTAAAAATAACGATGTTTTCAGAAAGACCTTTCGCGCGTGCCGTACGAACGAAGTCAGATTTAATGATATCCAACATCGAGTTACGCATAAGAACTGAAAGCTCTGTGAAACCACCGATCATGTAACAGATCAAAGGAAGAACGAAGTGGTGAACACGGTCCCACAATTTACCCATGGTCGTTAAAGACTCATAGTCGTCGGACTGAATACCACCGATAGGGAACATATTCAGTTTACCCGCGAATACAACGATCAAGAAGATACCCAATACCAGCGGAGGAATCGAATACGTCAGGTTCAGCAAGATCGTCGTCACCCGGTCAAAGGAAGCTCCGGCCTTGATGGCCTTTCGCACCCCTAACGGGATACAGACTAAATAGGTTAAAATCAGAGAGGCGATACCGAACTGCAGGGAAACCGGGAATTTACTTTTGATAACGTCGATGACGGGCTCTTGGTAAGTAAAACTTTCACCGAAATCAAGACGAGTGAGGTTTTTTAGCCAGATGAAGTAACGAACATGAAGGGGTTTATCAAAACCGTATTGCTTTTTAAGAGCCTCAATAACCTCTTCGTTAACCGAGGTGTCGCCGCGGGTATTGATGCTACCCCCGCCGCCGCCTCCACCACCGCCGGCAGCGCCGAAACGAATGGCTTGAAGCTTCTGCTCGATGGGGCTTCCAGGAGCTAAGTTAATCAACACAAAGGTGACTACGGTAATCCCGAAAAACGTCGGAATCATCAATAACAATCGGCGAATCAGGTAAACGATCAAAGCCCTACTCCCACAATACTTTTACGATGAGAAAAGATAGTTACGCTGTAATACTATTTTTAGTGAGGCGCAAGAAAGAAGGCGTACAATGTACGCCTTCTGGAAAAAAAATTAATATGTCGGCGCCTGGGTGAAGACTATTGAGCCTTCAACCACCAGTAATCTCTACCGATCTCATATTTGAATGTCTCTGCAGGCATGCCCATGCGAGATGAGTTAGCATAGAAAGCGTATTTATCGTTGAATAGGAACGCGTATGGAGCATCTTCAGCGATTTTAGCGTAAACCTTTTTCAAAGCCGCTACACGTTTAGCCTTATTCGGCTCAACACGAGCTTCGTCGATCAATTTGTCTACTTCTGGGTTTTTGTAAGCGATGAAGTTAGATCCACCCGCTACAGAGCTCGCAGAGTGCCAGATTTGTTTTGGATCTGGATCTACAGAACCGCCACCCCACGCCATTGTCACAGCGTCGAAGTTGCCTTCGTCAACAAGCTTCAAGAATGAGTTCCACTCAAGATATTTCAACTCCATATCGATGCCGGCTTTTTTCAAGTCTTCACGATACATAGTGTAGTATTTTTCAGTGTCTTTTGATGGGTAGATCAAAGTGAATTTGAATTCAGAACGCTTGCCGTTCACTTCTTTTTCTAGAACGCCGTTTTTGTCTTTATCAGTCCAGCCAGCTTTAGCCAAAAGTTCCTGAGCTTTCTTCGGATTGAACTCTAGAGCTTTGTTGCCTGGGTTGTATTCAGAACGCAAGTAGATCGCACCGTTAGCAAGATCAGACATGCCGTAACGGAACTTTTTATTCATCTCTTCACGGTTCAACAAGTGAGCCAAAGCCACACGCACGTTTCTGTCTTGGAACAACTCTTTGCGGAAGTTCCAGCCGATGAAGCCGTAAGATTTAGGAGCACTGTTTTCAACTTTGTGCTTGATGATTGTTTTGCCCCAAGGAGCACCTTCTGTTTTCTTCATGAAGGCTTCAACACGTAGATCAAGGTAATCCAACTCACCTTTTTTCGCGCGCTCAAGTTCTACGTTTTCATCTTTGTAGAAGCGCATAGTGATTGTGTCGAAGTTGTACATACCAGCGTAAGCTGCATCTTTGTTGCCATACCATTTATCAAATTTTTTCAAAGTGATAACTTGGCCACGGTCAAACTTAGAAAGCACGTAAGGACCCGCGCAGATAAGTTGGCGGTTCATTTTTTTAGATTTTTCGATATCGCTGTAGATCTTCTTAGGGATCACAGTCAATGTCGCTGCAGATTCGAAATTGTTGAAGTAAAGATCACGCGCCGTGAAACGGATTGTGTGCGCGTCGATAACTTCCGCTTTCGTCAAACCTTCGTAGTAAGGGCGCAAGTGAGCCGCTTCATACTTTGGTTCAAAGATAGCGTCGAAAGAAAACTTCACGTCGTCAGCAGTAACCGGAGTGCCGTCGTGAAAAACAGCGTCTTTGCGAAGGTGGAAAGTGAATACTTTATTGTCTTTGGAGATGTCCCACTTCTCAGCCAAACGAGGTTTCCAGTCGTATGTCTCAGAGTCACGAGTCGCCATACCATCACACACGTAGTTTTGTACGTAACGTGAGTAAGCGTCAGTAGCTGTGATCGGGTGAACCGTTGGAGGCTCGCCGCCAAGGTTAAAAACGAAATTTCCGCCTTTTGGTGCTTTAGCATTGGGTGCTGCTGCAAAAGCGGGTGCTGTCAAAGCTGAACTCAAAATAAGAGCTAGGAGACCCTTCATATTCATTGTGATTCCTCCAAAGAATTTCGTAGGGAATTTACGTACTTCCCAAAGTGCGGTTAAAATCGGTTATGCGAGAAAAATAATCAAGTTATTGCTCGATTGACGCTATGCTTAAATGCTATAAAGCTGTCCATTCTCAAGGAGTAAATAAATGTCTGATAAGACGGTGAAATTCGATCCTACCACAACCATTTCTGCAGAGTTTGGAATCTTCGGTATTCCTATGACAGAAGAAGAGTCCAAAGTCGTTCTAGTTCCGGTTCCCTGGGAGGTCACAACTTCTTACGGTGAGGGTGCTTCACGCGGTCCTCAGATCATCCGTCAAGCCAGCGAACAGATCGATCTTTTCGACATCGAAGTCGGCAAAGCTTATGAGGTCGGTTACCACATGCGCGACTTCCCCGAAGATCTTTGCGCGATGAATGACAAATTCAAAGCCGTCGCCCAAGAACTTATCGAAATGCGCACAAACTTGAGTGAAGACGAAAAGAAAATGAACTCTTTGGCAGCGCAAGTAAACGAAGCCTGCGAAGAGATGTCGCAATGGGTTTACGACCAATGTTCTGACGTTCTGAAAAAAGGAAAACTTTTAGGCCTGGTGGGAGGCGACCACTCCACGCCTCTTGGAGCCATCCGTGCGGTGAGCGATAAATTCAAAGGCGACTTCGGTGTTTTGCACATTGATGCGCACGCGGATCTTAGAAAAGCCTATCAAGGCTTTAAACAATCTCACGCTTCGATCATGTACAACGTGATGACAGACGCGAAGAAACCAAAAAAGTTGGTTCAAGTTGGCATCCGTGATTTCTGCGAAGAAGAATACGACTTCAGCAATTCACGTGAAGACATCAAGACATTCTATGACTTGGAACTAAAACGTCGCATGCTGAAAGGCGAAACCTGGGAACAAGTTTGCAAGGACATTATTAAAGAACTTCCACAAAACGTTTATATCTCTTTCGATATCGACGGCTTGGATCCAGCCTTCTGCCCTCACACGGGAACTCCAGTTCCGGGTGGCTTGAGTGTGGATCAAGTGTTCTTTTTGTTCCGCGAAGTACACGCTTCTGGCCGCAAGATCATCGCTTTTGACTTGAATGAGGTTTCCACGGGCGGCTTGGAAGAGCACGAAGTGGAATGGGATGGAAACGTCGGTGCCCGCATTCTTTATAAAATGTGCGGTTGGTTGGTGAAGAGCAATGCTTAAGGTTTACGAATACGCGAAGTGCTCAACGTGCGTGAAGGCACTTAAGTTTTTAGACGCGAAAAAAGTAAAATACGAAAAGCTTCCGATAGTGGATAAAGCTCCTTCACAAAAAGAGCTTAAAGAAATGCTTTCCGCCTTGAAAGAGCGCGGTGGCAGCATCCGTAATCTTTTTAACACTTCAGGTGTTATGTACAAAGAAATGAAGTTGAGCGAAAAGCTTCCGAATATGACGGAAGCTGAAGCCATCAAACTTCTTTCTGAAAATGGTAAACTTGTAAAAAGACCTTTTGTTATTTCTAGTGAAACTCATCTTGTGGGCTTCAAAGAAGATGAGTGGAAAAAAGAATTCTAATTCCAAATAAAAAAAGAGGAGCGTTTCAAGCTCCTCTTTTTTGCCGCCGAAATTTCTTTTCCTAAATACTTATTCCAAGAAATCTGCTTCGCTCATTGATTCAGGTAAAATCATCTTTGAGTTTTTGGCGGTCTACGGCTGTGAGGTCGATGGTGTAATGCTTCAGTTCTATTCATTTTATAGACGAAGTATATGCCGGCGAAAACCATTGCAAAAAATAATATCACGACGGTTAAGCTGACCATAATTACCTTCTTCCTTCAGTCGTTACAAAGACAGTTTGCCACTATGAAAAATGAATTTCGACCCCACACTGTCAGCAAACAATGAGGTCGGGGCGATTTTGTAGTTTTGTCCTGACTTTCCCCACATTCGGCCCGGCAGAATTGAACAAATTCCAAATCTATTTTGCAATAAACAGGTCTCGTGGCGTGAAAGGAATTTGGATGTTTGAGGATTTTCAGAACTCAAAGATGATGCATGATTTGCAAGTCGTTGCAGCTGCCGGAGGTCCTTGGCCTTGGGTCTTTGCACTTATTGGTGCCATCTTAGGAACCTTGGTCATCAAAGCTATTCTAAAAGCCATAGCTCCCCGATTGACTTATATAACTTCGCGCACATCACGTCAGCTTGATGACATCTTAGCCGCCTGTCTGACGTCGACGAAATCATGGTTTATTTTTGTTTGGATTTTCGTTCCGATTCTTCATGCCATGAATGCAGATGACCGAGTGCTTGCCTTAGGAAAAGCTTTGTTAGTTTTTGCAACGGCATTTCAGATAGCTCTTTGGGGATTATTTGCAATCCATCGTTGGCGCGACAATTATCTTAAAAAAAAGACGGGCACAAATTCGAGCACTGTTTCGGCGATGGGTATCATCACGACGGTCTTGCAAGGCACGTTGATTGTGGCTCTGGTGCTTATCAGTTTAAGCAACCTGGGTGTGAATATTGGAGCATTGCTTGCGGGCTTAGGCGTAGGTGGTATCGCTGTAGCCCTCGCCGCCCAGAATATTTTGGGCGATATGTTCGCATCACTTTCAATTGTGCTTGATAAACCTTTTGAGGTCGGCGACTTCATCACCGTTGGACCGCAAATGGGAACGGTTGAAAATATCGGAATTAAAACCACCCGCGTAAGAAGCTTGTCTGGAGAAGAGCTGGTTTTTTCCAATCGAGATCTTTTAGACAGTCGTATTCAAAACTTCAAACGCATGTGGAAAAGACGCGTGCCCTTGCGCTTTAGTGTTCCCCACACAACGCCCCTTCCCGTTATTCGACAAATACCGGGATGGATTTCTGAAATCGTGAAGCGACAAAAGGACATCGAGTTAGAAAGAAGCCATCTTGATGCTTTGGGATCTTCATCCGTTGAGTTTGAGTTCGTGTATTGGGTGCAGACCCCGGACTTCAATGCGCACATGGACATCAAACAAAATATATTATGGGGAATTCAAGAAAAACTTCAGTCACAAAATGTGCGTTTGGCCTTACCAGGGCAATCACTTTATATTGAAGCACTCCCAGAAGTCGTAGAAAAAAATTACGCGGAAAACACTCCATCAGATCCGAAGAAAACCCCGAGTGGTCCGGCTCTGGATCACTAATGAAGTGGAGAAGTCACCTTCCCCGCAAACCCCATGACGAGCCAAGCGTCAACAATGACAATCTCGACAACGGCATCATAAAGATAAACTTTCGATATCACTTTTTTAGAGACATAATAGATGTCTGCACCAGCCAACATCAGAGGTGCGCCGGCACCCAAAATAAAAAGACTTGTAGAAACTTCGTTGAGGAAATAGGCCGCCAGTAAAACAACACCAATAATCGTGATAAACCAACCTACAATACACAGAAGCCATACGTCCGTTTTTGGACCGGTGATTTTTGCAAAACTAGGATAGTGAAGAATGGGCCAAAGCCCCGTGATTAAATAAAAAAGAGATTGTCCCAACAGCAAAACACTCATGGAACTTTTATAGAAGACTTATCTACGAAGGTAAACTTGGCTTTCGACACTTCAGGAAGGGCGGACGTAAAGCCCTTCCTGAAATTTCTTATTACATACAAAGAGTCGCGCCGGTTTCAGGGCTGCAACCATTCCAGAACGTTTTTTTGCAATACATGTTTTGTGGAGTTTTCCATTTTCCTTTAGCCATGCAAGATTGCCAGTAGGCACTTTGCACATCGGAAGCTTCGGCATCAAAGTCCGCCACAACTTCTTTCATAAGATCGCGCGCTTGTGCTTCAGACATATCCAGTTTCAAAGCCACAGCTTTGATTGTTTCTGTTTTTGGCAGGCTGCGATTTGAAATAGACTTGATCGCTTTTTCGTTCAAACCAATAGCCTCAAATGCCGCTAATCCTTGAGTTGGAACTTTGTCAAAAGCTGCTTTAATTTGTTCCGCAGTTTCGAGTTTGATTTGGTGTCGCTGAGCGAATGCCACCACATCTGGATTTGCTTCAACCAAGCCTGGAACTTCGGCGCTCCAACAACGATGTCGTCCGCATTGACGATAACGTGGAGGACGACGATCATGATGGTGATGATGGCCATCATGGCTGGAGCCAATGCCAATGCCGATGGCAACGCCGATAGCTCCTGCTGCAATATCCGAAGAGTCACAGCCTGTATTACAAAATAGAGTGGTGATAAGAAGCCCTGATAAAATAATCTTCTTCATAGTGGTCCTTTCTTTTACCGATGTCTCAATGACACCGGCTTTAAGCCGTGGACCAATAGAGCAACGAGAGTGCCAAAAAAAGTGTCACCAGTTGGTAAGTATTATAAATTAAATCGCGAACTTCAGTTGCGGCGAGTCACCATTCTCTGAAGGTTTCTTCTGTGATCCCAAACGCACGCCTAAGCCCACTAAGCGAACAGGGACACTTCGACGAAGCCAGGCTTTTTCTAAAAGACGTTCAAAGTCTTCTTTCGTAGGAACCGACCTTGCGACTTCTTCATGTGTGGTTTGTTTAAAGTCATAGAATTTCAATTTCACCACGAAGCCACGAATGCGGTCTTCATATTGTCCTTTTTCAAGCCGACGCAAGAAATCTTCGTACAGTGTCGGAATGGCTCTGCGGCATTCTTCAAGGCTTTGTAAATCTTGATTGAAAGTTTCTTCAACGGTTAAAGACTTTCGCTCCCATTCGGTCACGACGGCGCGATTGTCTTCGCCCCGTGCAAAGTCATAAAGTTCTTGAGCGCGCGATCCAAACCAGTTGTGAAGCTCTAATACAGTGTATTTCTGGATGTCACCGCAGGTGTGCAAGCCCAGATCGTGCATCTTCTGCGCCGTCACCTTCCCCACACCAAAAATCTTTTCTACCGGCAGGTCTTTCACGAAAGCAGAAACATCTTGAGGTCGAATGACAAATTGACCGTTCGGCTTTTTCCAATCGCTGGCGATCTTTGCTAAGAACTTATTCGGAGCCACTCCCGCAGAGGCCGTCAGATTCAACTCCGTAAAAATAAGTCGACGGATTTCTTGCGCAATCAAGGTCGCACTGCCACCAAAGAGCTGACAGTCGGTGACATCTAAATAAGCTTCATCAAGCGACAAAGGCTCAATCTTGTTCGTGAATCTTTCAAGAATTTCGCGAACTTTACGGCTTTCATTTTTATATAAGTCGAAATGAGGAGGGATCAAAATCAGATGAGGACACAAACGAACCGCTTGCGAAGACGGCATTGCTGATCGCACGCCATACTTGCGTGCTTCATAGCTTGCCGTCGTTAAAACGCTTCGGGTGTTGGGTGGACCGCCAATGCCCAAGGCTTTCCCCTTGAGCTCCGGGCGGAACTTCACTTCCACCGCCGCGTAAAAGCAATCCATATCAATGTGAATGATCTTCCTCATTTACACATTATTTACATATGTATTTTAAGAAATCAAGTGGGATCTACCTGCATTTCTGCGGGAGGCTGATCTTCTACTGGAAGACCTTTTACTGGAACAAACTTAGACGCAATCAACGCATGAGCTTTTTCTGCGATCACACCGCGATCATCTTCGGGAGTCGAATGAATTTGCTCTAAGAATTCGATTTCACCAATCACAGATTTTAAAGTCGCCGCTCTCCACATCGCAGTAGCAAATGGGATATCTCCGTACCAGCAAACATGATCACGCCATTTCAAGGTGAAATCTTCTCCGTTAATTTTACGGAAGTTAATGACGACCGGCTGAATAGGCACACCGGCGTGAGCTGCCGCCATCATCAAAGTCTTTTTAAATGGCAAAACTTTTTCGCCATTGGTGGAAGTCGCTTCTGGATAAAGCACCACACGGAATCCTTTTTTCAAAGTATTCACGATGGTTTTCATTTCTTCTAAAATGCGCGTGCGACTGCGGCGCTCAACATAAATACAGCCACCCATTTCAGTCAAAAGACCCAGAAACGGCGTTTCGCGCATTTCATTTGAAGTTACAAAAACCATCGGCGTGCAAGAGGCTAACATCATGATATCGATGAAGCCCATGTGATTACTGATAAGAAGAAATTTTTCGTTGTCAGCAGGCTTATTCTTTACCAGAAGTTTTAAGCCCATAGCTTTAATAATCAGACCACTAAAAAACTTTGCGTTTGCAGAAAACGTCTTCAAACGTTTTTCAGGTGAACGTAGAGCGAAGTGGCAAACAAATGACCAAATCAAAAACGTCAGAATGATTACGATAAAGACTAAAATTTTAACGACGCCGCGAACGCCCGTAACAATATTTTCCACAGGCCCCATTTAAAACCTGTGCGGCAAAAATGGTCAAGAAATCAATTCGCGCAGTCGACTTCTTCTATCGACAGAATCAAATCGCGGGTAAAAACGCGACCTCGACCCTCGCCCATCACCGTGCCCGCCAGGTTTCCACGCAGGATGGCTGAACCACCACAACTTGTTTCAACAACGGCTCCTTGTTGGCCCAAAGATTTTTCAAGTTTTGAGGTTTGCTCTAAAGCTTCGACTTCCAAGGTCTGCTTTACAGACTGCTCTCCTGCTTTAAAGATTTCCAGATCTACGCGAGCGCGCGTGTTTGCAGGATATGCACGAAGACTTGTTGTTTGATGAGAGTCTGACACGACGATTTTTTTGCCGGCCGAGGCTTTAAGATTTAAAGCAAAAGTGCAAGTGCCACGGGCGACCCGCTTGTCTTCATCTTTGCGAATATAAAGACCCGTAGGAATTAAAAAACGATGAGTCGCAATTTCACGGACTTCGTGAGTTCCCACCGCAGTTTCACAGGCATTGCCCGCAATTTCCACCGTGTCGAGAGTTAATGCTTGCGCCTGCATCACACAGAGACTTGTTGCTGCCGCTAAAATAACGCCTTTACCCATAAATCCCCCTTTTTGTCTGGAGCTTTTTGCCACCAGGACAACCCCTAGTAAAGCGCCATTCAAAGAAAGTGCCAGGATACTTTTCTATCCCGTGGTCAACATGCCACTGGCAACACCGGTGACAGTTTCCCGAAGCAAAGTGACATCTTTTTCTTTCAAAGCAATGAGCTGAAGAATATTTAAAGGATGTATTAGCGGCGAGCGAAGCGCGATGCTGGTTTCCAACCAAGGACGATACCACAAAAGGCTTTCTTCACCGGTGATTTCGCGTACCGCCAGTCGACATTGTTCGTATTCTTCGGTGAAACGTTGAACCATTTGTTCAGCGACTTCTTTAGGAAGTTCTGAAGAGTGCAGATACATCGCAAATATCTCGAGTTCTACTTTTTCCAGGGTGAAGCCCAAAAGTTTAATATAAGAACGAAACAGAGACGATTCTACGAACGCACGAATGAAATGAACCTTTCCTTCTTCATTCAAATTTTTCCAGAAACTGCCAACGCCCCACCAGCTTGGAAAAAGAATCCGTGTTTGAGTCCAACATAAAACCCAAGGAATCGCGCGCAAGTGCTTAATATCCACGGAGCCTTGTCGCTTTGCCGGGCGAGATCCTAATTTTAAGTCTTTCAAAAAGATGTAAGGTGTCGCCGTTTCAATCAGCTGCAAGAAGGCAGGTTCTTTTAAAAGCTCCTGATAGGAATGCTGCACGAACTGAGAAAGTGTTAACAGGTCCTTTCGGGCGCGCGGACTTTCAAAGCGGTCTTCTCGCTTCTGACTTTGATCGCGAGCCGACTCCAGTCGATCCAACTGACTTCGCAGAATTTCGGACGAGCTGTAATTGCGATAAATCATCTCTCCTTGGACTGTGACCTTGACCGTGTTCAAGGCAGAATGGGGCCACCACTCCGTTTGCTCTTGGATACTGCCCCCACCCCGTTCTACACTTCCGCCGGAGCCATGAAAAAAGACAGGTTCTAAGCCATGGGCCTTAATCACTTTTTCCAGTTCACGAATCGCCGAATAAATTAAAAAGCGAGAAGGAAATGATCCGTTCTCTTTGGCTGAATCAGAGTATCCCAGCATCACTTCAAATTTCTTCGACCATAAATTTTCAATGTGTTTGCGACGGGTGGAATTTTTTAAAAATTCTTCGACGATATTCACGCAAGAGCTGAGGGAATGGGCGCTTTCGAAAAGTGGAATAACCGGAAGTCGGGCTTTTCCCAGATACTTTTCCACAAGCTGAACACCGGCAATCAGATCTTTGGCGCTTTCAGTTTGGCTCATAACAAAGCCGCGCACATAGAACCGAGGATCGTTTTCAGAGGCGATCTTGCCCAGCAACTGAAGCATGCGGGAAATCGCGGATTTCCGCGAGGACACTTTGAGGGCCTCGTGAACCAGCGAGGCTTCTTCTCGCAACTCTAACGGCACCACCAGCCCCGGAAATACTTTTAGTAAAAGCTTGATCTCGAATAAGACGGAAGACTCTACACCTAAGAATCGACGATAGTCTTCCAATAATTGATCCAAGGTCTTTTGAAGCAATTTAGTTTTTTTAGAATCGCCAGGCTTTATTCGTTTTAATTGAGAAAGAAGCTTGCGCATGTTTGCAGCTAAACCCAGAAGCTGTTCCATTTCACTTTGATGTTTTCCGAAAGTATGCTCTAAGGGCTCAAGGTCCTTCATAAAGAAGGAAAATTTGTCTTGAATCCACTGCAATAGAAATTGCCGAGCCATCTGCAAACTTCCCAAAAGAGTCTTTTCATTCACTCCGGGATGGCCGTCTTTGTCGCCGCCGACCCAAGAGCGAATATAAAAAGGAAGTTTCTGGGAACTTTGTTCAATAAACACACGCATCACATCTTCGTGCAACGCCAAAGAATAAATATATTCGGCCTCATCCATCACCGAAGGTTTTCGCTGCTTCGACATGGGGATGCGCCAAGTGATTTTCAAAAGAGCAAACAGTTCTTCCGTGTCCTTATCCTGTTCACTTTCTAAGTGTCTCTCTAAAAGTTTTTGAATCTTTTTAAAATAGTAAATGATGTCAGGGTTTCGCGACTCCGTCGGGTGCGCTGTCAGAACATGAACAATGTGACCATAACTATGGCCCTCTTCAGAGACGACTTTCGTCTCTTGACGAAGACGGTGTGTTCGATAAGCCGACTCACATGAATTGATCAGTTCTAACATTAAAGCAAAGGCATGAGCTACGGCATATTGGTCTTGCCTTGGAAGATGGCTCAAATCGTTTTTAATTTTAAGAAGACCCGGTAGCTTTCCACCATCCTCGGTCTTTACGTATTGACGTAAGGACTCAATACGATCAAATCCCTCTTCACCAAGCTCAGACTTAATCACCTTTCCCAGTTCGGTGACGGACCAGTTCACAAGATTCGTAAGCTCTTTGGGCAGTTGTTCTGGATTCATAGAGCCGGCTTTAAGATCGAGATTTTTTGATTGTACTTAAAATAGTCCTTCCAAGGGTCGACCTTGCGATGTTTAAGGTGTTCAATAGCTTTCTCTAAGGTAAATTGATCGGGCCCTTTGATCTTTTTTAAATCCTTCCAGTCAATCGGCATTGCCACGGCACTCTTTTCTCGCGCACGAAGCGAATATGGCATCACCGCTGTTGCTCCACGACCGTTACGAAGATAATCTACGAAAATCTTTTTATCCCGGGCCTTTTTAGAAATAGTTGTTGTATACATATCGGGATTTCGATGAGCCATTTCCTGCGCCAAAGTTTGCGAAAAAGACTTGATCTGATCCCAGCTATAAATCGGTGCCACCGGAATATGGACGTGCAAACCTTTGCCTCCCGATACTTTCAGAAAACTTTTTAATCCTAAATCGTCTAGTATTTCCTTTAAATCTTCGACGGCTTGAACAACTTGCTTCCACGAGGTCCCCGGTCCCGGATCAAAATCCATGACGATAAGATCGGGATGTTCCACAGCTTCTCGGCGGGATCCCCACACGTGAATTTCAAAAGCACCCATTTGTGAAAGTGCTAGAAGTCCTTCCGGCGAATCCAAGGTCAGGTACGCCTTCGTGCCGCTTTTTTCCTTAATGCTGACCGGAGTGATAAACTCGGGCACTGTTCCAGCAATATGCTTTTGGAAAAAGCACTGCTTCGAGGTCCCCTCGGGGCAACGCAAAAGATTGAGAGGCCGGTCTTTCACGTGCGGAAGAATAAGATCCGCATGATCCTGATAAAATTTAGCGACCTGAATTTTCGTTATCTTTTCCTTAGCATAAAGAATCTTATCGGGATTTGAGAGCTCTCCTCGAAGATATTCATCAGAGACCTCTTGTCGCTTAGAAACCTTGGCCTTCTTGGCGGTTTTTTTCTTAGCTGAAGAAGACTCTCCTAAAACCTCTTTTAATGGCTTCGCCTTTTCAATATGAATTTCTTTAGCGGCTTTATCTTCTCGCAGGCCATGAAAGACCGCGGTTCTTAGAATTTTATCGGAAGTCCAATTCCCGAAGGTCACTTCGGCAACCAGCCCTGGCTTCAACCAATGCGTGCCTCTTTCACGAGGAGATTTAATATCAAAGGGAGATGTCTTTTGTTCTCTTCGCGATAGTTTTTTTAGAATGTCTTCGATTGATTTTTCTGTAAACCCCGTTCCGACTTTTCCAACATAGCGAAGCTGATCGCCTTCATAGACTCCTAAAAGCAGGGCGCCAAAGGACGCACGCGCGCCCGTTCCTTCAGTGTATCCCCCGATGACGAACTCTTGGTGCAGCTTGCACTTGGTTTTAACCCAAGAACTGCCACGGCGGGATTGATAAGTGCTATCTTGGTCCTTTGAAATAATACCTTCGAGCTGATAATCACAGGCTTCCTTAAAAAGATCTTTTCCGAAGCCTGCCATATGTTCACTATAGCGAATCAAAGGTTCATTAAGACCCTCGATGAGTTCTTTTAAAAGTTCTTTTCGTTCGATCAAAGGACGGTCTCTTAAGTCTTCACCGTCTAAGAAAAGCAGGTCGAAAACATAAAAAACAAGGCTATTCACTTCGTGAGCTTTTAAAGAATTTTGAAGTTTCTGGAAATCACTTCGGCCTTCTTTATCTAAAACGACGATTTCGCCATCTAAGATGGCGTTGGCGACGGAAAGTTTTTTAAGACTCTTTTCAATACCAGGATATTTTTCGGTCCAATCCAAACCACTTCGAGTGTAAAGCTTCAACTTTCCCTTTTCGAAATGGGCTTGGGTTCGATAGCCGTCAAATTTCGTTTCGTGAATCCATCTTGTGCCTTCCGGAACGTCAGTCACTAATTCCGCCAGCATGGGCTTAATGAACTCAGGCAGCCCTTTTACTTTTTTCTTTTCTTTGGCTGCTCTTTTGGCGGGGCTTGCCTGCTTTTTTTTTAAAGGTGATGAAGTCGCTCGTGCTGAACGATGAACATTCCCCTTTTCATCTTCAATGGGAACGACCTCATCATTTGGAATTACGTATTCATCAGTTCTTTTTACTAAAAGCCATTGAGATTTGTTGCCACTTGCGGGACGCCCCGTTCTTAAAAGCATCCACTGTCCATGCAGTTTTTTACCCTTAAGTTTAAATTCCAGGTGTCCTTTCTTAAGACCTTCGCGCACGCTCCCGATAGGCTCCCATGTGCCTGTATCCCAGATGTAAACGCGCCCGGCCCCGTATTGTTTTTCAGGAATGACGCCTTCGAAGGAACCATAAGAAACCGGATGATCCTCAACTTCCACTGCCAGACGTTTGATTTTGGGATCGTGTGATGGTCCCTTGGGAACCGCCCAACTTTTTAAAACTCCATTAAACTCTAACCGAAAATCATAATGCAGATGAGAGGCATGATGCTCTTGCACAACAAACATCAGTGTCTCATCCTTAGCCTTCTTTGTCCGGCGAGGCGTGGATTTAGGTTCGGAAGTAATCTTAAAATCGCGTTTTTTAACGTACTCACGAAGAGGCATACTTACCTCCGACTGGCGTTAGCCGCACGCTTCGTCGGCGCACGGGAAGAAGTTCTTTCCTTCTTGTTTTTGGCTTCGATACTTTTTCTTAAAAGAGGCAAAAGGTCGACGACGTTCGTAGACTCTTCCACACGCTCTTCTTTCGGAGCTTCTTCGATAAATTTACCTTTACCTTGTTTCACCTTGGCCTGAATCCGCTTCATTAAGTCTTCATAGTAAGTGTCTTTGTATTTTTCGGGTTTCCATTTGGAAGTCATACCCTTGATTAAATCCTCGGCCATTTTCAGTTCGCGATCGCTGAAGTTCACTTTTTTATTCACTTCTTTCATGTAATCGACTTCTTTAATGTCCTTCACGGCGTGGGCAAAACGCAAAAGCTCCAAGACAAGATAATCTCCACGCGCCATGATGGCGCATAGATGTTGCTTTGTGCGGATAACGATTTTAGCGACGGCCACTTTTTTAGTGTGCTCTAAAGCTTCTTTTAAAAGGAAGTAGCCTTTCTCGGCGCCTTTTTGCGGAGCCAAGTAGTAGGGTTTTTCAAAAAGCATCGTATCGATCTCATCAAGCAAAACAAAATCCTCGATATCAATGGTCTTTGTTGCTTTGGGATTGGCTCTATCAAAATCCGTGTCGTTCATGACGACGTATTGACCCGATTTGTATTCAAAGCCTTTGACGATACGGTCATAGGGGACTTCACGGCCGGTTTTAGCGTTGATCTTTCGATATTGAATATGGGAAAGATCTTTTCCGTCTAGAAGTGAGAAGTGGATGTCTCTGTCCTGCTGGGCACTTTGCAGTGAAACGGGAATATTCAAAAGACCGAAGCTGATACTGCCCTTCCAAATATTTGAACGCATACTCCCTCCTATCTCTATAAAAATAGTCGGGATCAAGGAAGGACACAAAACGAAGCAAAGGCCTGTGATAAAACTCACATGCCTTCTTAGTGTGACAAATCAAAAACTATACTTGAGTCTCATCCAACTTGAACTTTTTCCACAAAGTTCTGTTGAGATCTTCGCGCTGAAGAATTGTTAAAAAGTCGATGCACTGGAACTCACGATCCCACGCGGGTTCTCCCCCCAACGAGGCGCCAATCTTCAAATAAGCGCGACAAAGAGGTGGAAGAAGTTCTTCGGCTTGGGCTCTCTGAGTCTCCGTGAGAGGGCCGCGAACTTCATCCAAGAAATAACTAAGCATAGGCATCGTAAAAGCCAAAGTCGGCCGAGTGCGGAAGTTTGCAAACACACGACCTTCTTCTTCAAAATAGCGAGTCAGTAAGGCGGCATCACGCGGATCATCGGTTTTCACCGTCGCACAACCGAATAGAAGTTTCGCCTCGGTGACCGCCATGTATTCTGCAATCCCTTTCCAAAGAAGCGAGATCAGAATTCCACGGCGATGATCCTTGTGGATGCACGCGCGCCCCAGTTCAAGCTTCACTCCCGGTTGCTGCATGATATTGCCCATCATGAACTCTTTAGAGGAATAAAAGTTCTGAGTGAACAAAGAACAGTTCAAGCGGTAAGTGCCCACAATCTTGTCCGAGCGCTTTTCTTTAATAATCAAGTGATCGCAGTCAAAGTCGAATTCATCCACATCCACGCCATGCAGGGCTTTTTTACCCAGCATCTCGCGGTGGAACACTTCATAGCGTAAAGCCAAAGCTTCCTTCAGTTCATCGACATTAGTGACGGTTTTAATTTCAAAAGGACCCACTTCACTGCGAATTTCAACTTTAGGTTTGAATTTGTGAATACGGTTCAGGCGCAGTTGATAGAATGACTGCAGATTCAAGGAAACACGCTCAAGGCTGGTATACGCTAGCGAGTTGATCATAAGGCCCCTCCCCTTTTAATCAACTTCAGTGTAGCGATCTTTAAAATTCAAAATTGTCAGAAGTCTTTTAGGATTCTGTTGTTGGACACTGACAAAGCTCCTACAAGATCAGTGAAGCAGCCTTGTTCAGACGGTCGAAGAGGGATTCCCATCTTTCACCCGCTTGATGAGCTTCACGGTAAAACAGAATACAGTCTGGACCTTGGGCGGCCACCTCACGCAGTTTTCCGTAAAACTCCCGCGTCGCTAGCAGCGGATCGTCGGACAAACGTAAAACCGCATGCGTAGCAATTCCACCTTTGGGTTTTATGATCTTAATGCTTTCGATCTCATCGGGAAGCTGGTTGATTTTCTGGTTCACTTCCTGAAGGACATCCTCGGCCTTGCGCTGAGGATCCAGACAGACAATCAATGGCACAGGAGGCATGTAATGATGCTTCATATGTCCCGGGGATTCTCGCTTATCAACTTGTTCTATAAACTCAAAAGTAAAACCCTTATCGCTTAAGACCTTCGCGATATCGGATTTCAGGATATGCCCTCTTCTTAAGATGGATAACTCTACTTTTTCAGGACGATGACGGACTAAGAGAACCGTAGACTCGATACCAATTTGGCAATCGCCTCCATCAACCACAAAGACATTTTCATTTTTAAATTCAACGCGCACGTGGCTTGCTGAAGTCGGAGACGTACGACCAAACTTATTCGCACTAGGTGCGGCTAGTGGAACACCCACCTGCTGAAGAAGTTCTAAGGCCAAAGGATGATTCGGCATACGCAATCCGACAGAGTCTAATCCCGAAGTGATCATCAGATTTACGGAAGGATCCCGCGGTAAAATCATCGTTAAAGGTCCCGGCCAGAAAACTTCGGCCAATGCCTGACTTGCGGGGCCCCAATAGGCTGTCACTTTTTTAGCTTGTTCGATAGAAGCAACGTGCACAATCAAAGGATCAAAAAAAGGACGCTCTTTCGTAGTAAAAATCTTTTCGATCGCCGAAGGAATGTCGATACGAGCCGCTAAACCGTAAACAGTCTCGGTGGGAAGTCCAATAACTCCCCCCTCATCCAAGATTGATTTTGCTTTTGCCAATGCCTGGTTCGGCGTCATCATTGATTATTTTTCCTCGCGCAAGATTCCTAGTGCACTCTCTTTTACAATATCTAGGCTTGCAAGGAAAGAAATCAATAAGCTTAAAGCAGTGATAATCAAAACTGATATCAGCGGCTGCGCCCAAGAAAGTTTAAAGTCGCCTTCAAAAATGAAGGTGTTTAAAGAAAAACTCACGACAATGCTTAAAAGAGCTCCCGTTAAAGCCGAAAGGAAGGATAAGAAGGCAAATTCTACAAGAATGAAGCTTGCGACTTCTCCGCCAGAGGCCCCCAAGATTTTAAGCATATTGAGTTCCCAGCGACGAAGTTTGATTTGGCTGCGCACGATGGAGAAAAGAACAATATACCCGGTTATTAGGGCTAAAGCGGCCATCAGTTCCAGCGACCAACTCATTTTTTCGGCCGTTTTTAGAACATCATCCACCGCGCGAACCACATCGATGACCGAGACATTTGAAAACGTCGCCGCGATTTCGTTTTGCAGTTGCGCGCGCTTTTCTTCCGGTAAAAACGGAATCGCTGCAATCCATGTTTTTGGAGCCTCGTTCAGAACGCCGTTTTGAACCAAGATAAAGAAATTCGGTTGGAAGCTCGTCCATTTTACTTTGCGCAGATTGATGATCTGCCCTTCGACTTCCACCCCTTGAACGTCAAAGACCAAAGTGTCGCCCACATGAAAACCCATGCGGTCGGCAAAACGCACTTCGACCGATAGTTCAGCCTTGGTTTGGGTATCGGGATTGAAGTTTCCAGAAAAAGGTCGACCTTCGACGATATATTCCGAAGTTGAAAGATCATGGCGATAAGAAAGATTGACGCCACGATTGCGGAAGCGAGCTTCGCGTTCTTCTTCGCGAGTTTTAAAACCTTGTTCTTCAATTTTTCTTTCGTAATCCTGGCCGTTCACTTTCAAGATGCGTGCGCGCACCAACGGCGAAAGTCCTAAAGCCTGAACTTGGTCTTTATCCAAAACTTGCTGAACGCCTGGAAGTTGTTCATCTTGAATATCAAACATGAAAAGAGAAGGAACTTTTCCGCGTCCTTCAAATTGAAACTCCGCCTGAAGCGAGTTTTTCAGTTGCGGCAGAATATTAATTAATAAAGCCCCAAGCCCTAATGCGACGAAGATCGCAAGACTTGCACCGGCTCTGCGCGAAAGGCTTAAAAAACTGAATCTTAAAAACCAACGGCGGAAGTGTTTTAGCATTCCCGCAAGCTTCACCGTTCCGTAGCCGATGATCAGCAAAAGTAAGATGACCGCGATCATCGCTCCCACGAAAGCACTGCCGGTTTTCCAAGAATGAGCCTGATAAACGCTTAAGAAGTAAAAAAGAATCAAACTAGGCAAGAACGTCCAATATCTTCTTGTGCCTTCTCCAACCGCGAATTTTTCTTCACTGAAAAGTTTATTCGCACGCAGGTCAAAGATTTTCACCAAGAATGGCAAGCTGACGATGAAACTTCCAAAGACCGCCATGAAAAGACAGACCAGCATCGCTTCGGCATTCACGTGGGGTTGCAAATCAAACGGAGTGAAGCTTGCTAACAATCCACTAAGGACCGGTAAAATCAAATGACTTAAGATCAGAGTCGGAACTGTCGCGATCAACCCCAACAAAGACGCTTGCAGGATATAGACACTGACTGCCTGCCAGCTTTGCAAACCCAGGGTTCTTAAGATCGCAATTTCTTTCATCCGCGTCGAAAGGAACAGGCGATAAATATAAGCCGCTCCTAAAGCCGACATGAAAAGAGCTACGATGGAAACAAGACCAAGATAGTCTGACAAATAACCAAGCTGTCTTCCCGAGTCTTCACCCGCAGAAGAAGGTGTGTCGACATTCACTGCCGGGTCAGACAAAGCTTGGTACATGCTTTCACGTAAAACCAATTCATCGGTCTGCGCGGGAAGTTTTAGAAGGTACGCTAAAGTAAAGGTACTGCCGAATTGAAGAAGGCCTGATTTAGGTAAAAGTTCACGGTTGATAAAGATACGTGGCGCCAGATTTGCCGCTCGGAAAGTTTGCGTGGCATCTTTCTTTACCAAATCCGTGATCTTTAACTTCAGATTCCCCAGAGTGATTTCATCGCCAACATCCAGACCTAATTGAGATTTCAATTCAGGGTAAATCCAAGTCGTCTCGGACTGCATGATGGATTTTTCAGACGTGTTTTTGATGACGTTTCCAGATTCTAATTCTAACTCTCCATAAAATGGATAAGCTGAATCAATAGCCTTCACCAAAACCAGACGAGACCCTTTTGCGGAACTGATCATCGCAAAGAATTCATAGACCTTGGATTCTTCTGTGCCGCTCGGGTACACAGCGCGCATCTTCTGCACTTCTTCGTCCGTCAACTCGCGACGTGCAGACACGGCTAAATCCGCAGACAGGATGGATTTTGCATTGGCGGTGATCTCTTTTTCTAAAGCTGTATTGAAAGCTTGAAGAGAAACAAAACCCGTAAGACCTAAACTTAAATTAAAAATAAAAAACAAACCAAAGCGCCAGCTGCGCAGAAGTTCGCGGACTGCCAGTCTGAATAACATTAGACTTCCCTCAAGCGGCCCTCTTCAAGACGAAGAGTCCTTTCGCATTTTTTCGCCAAAGCTTCACTGTGGGTCACCAGAATCGTGGTGATCTTGTGTTTGCGAATGATATCAAAGAAGACATCCATCACTTTATCACCGGTGTGTGTGTCTAAGTTTCCACTTGGTTCATCGGCCAGAAGTATTTTTGGTTTTACCACAAGGGCTCTTGCAATGGCGACTCTTTGGCATTCTCCACCGCTCAACTGACTGGGGAAGTGATTTAAACGATGACCCAAACCTAATTCTTCCAAAGCCTCTTTGGCTCTTTCGCGAGGCTTATCCATCTTTAATATCTCAAGAGCCAACATCACATTTTCTAAAGCTGTTAAATGCGCAATCAAATGATACTGCTGAAAAACGATCGCAATATTTTGCGCACGAAACAGAGTGATTTCTTGTTCACTCAGAGGTGTCAGGTTCACCTTATCGACCAGAATCTCGCCACCGTCGGCTCGTTCTAGCCCCGCAAGAATAGAAAGCAATGTCGACTTGCCACTTCCTGATTGTCCGACGATAGAAACAACTTGGCCGGGCTCAATAGAAACATCCAAACCCTTAAGAACCTGGATTTCTGTTTCGCCTTGGCGAAAACTTTTTCGGACATCGTTAAGAACTAAACTCACAGCTCCCCCTTCAGAACTTGGAAGATATTTTCGGCAATAATCTTGTGACCTTCTTCGTTGGGATGAATGCCGTCAGCTAAATTGTATTTTGGATTTCCCGCGACTTTGTCTAAGACAAACGGAATGAATGTGACTTTATACTTCTTCGCCAGGGATTCGTACATTTTTTTAAACTTGTCAGTGTAGGCAACGCCGTAGTTAGGCGGCATGTAAAGGCCACCTAAAATCACACGAACTTTTTGAGAGTTTGCATACTCAATGGCATCTGAAAGATTCTTTTGGCTATCTTCGATTTTTAAACCGCGAAGACCATCGTTCGCGCCTAAAACTAACAAGACGGCTTCGGGTTTAGATTTGAAAAGCCATTTCATACGAGAAACGCCGGAAGCCGTTGTTGAACCACTGACTCCAGAGTTTACAACGGTCCATTCTTTCTTCCCGGCTTCGTGCAATTTTTTTTCAAGAAGAGCAGGATAAGCGGCATCCTTTGCGACACCATAACCCTCGGTGAGTGAGTCACCCAATACGATTAATTTTTTCTGCGCGTAAGAAAAAGAGCCTGTAAAAAGAAGAAGAGAGAAAACTAAAATACTTCGACGTGAAAATAAAAAAGGTCTCATAGAAGAACTATGAGACCTTTTGTTAGACACTATGACAAGTCTGACTAAGTCAAACTTCGGGCGTCTTAGTTACGAGGACCGCGAGGGCCACCGAAACCACGACCACCACCACCGCCGCCACCGCGACCGCCACCGAAGCCACCACGACGAGGACCACCCTCGCGAGGAGCTTGAGGACGAGCCTCAGAAACGTTGATAGCACGGCCTGAAAGTTCAATGCCGTTTGCTTTTTCGATAGCAGTGTCAGCTGCGTTATCATCAGCCATTTCAACGAAGCCGAAACCTTTTGAACGGCCTGTTTCTCTGTCCATGATTACTTTTGCTGAATCAACCGCACCGAATTGTGCGAAGTGCTGATGAAGAGCTTCATCGTCTACTGAATAAGGCAAATTGCCTACGTATAATTTCTTAGCCACAAAGACCTCCTGTGGATTTCATAAAAACCCGAGGAAGCCTTCGAACCACATAAAATCGAGAACACTCACACGGGAACCTAAACTTAATTTAGGCTAGCACAGCCCAAATTCTGTGCAAGCCCAATTTTATGCTCTCATATTATTATATTGTAAGGGAACGGGGAAGTTCCCGCCACGTACAAGTTTGATGCACTCTTGAAGTTCATCAATGCTTTTAGATGTGATCTTAAGTTTATCGTCCGCGATTTGTGGTTGGACTTTCAGTTTGGAGTCTTTAATCAATTTTATGATGTCTTTAGCAACTTCGCGGTCAATCCCTTGTACCAAAGTGACCTTCTGGCGCAACATGCGTCCGCCGGCTTCTTCCATCTTCTCAAACTTAATGGCCTTAATATCTATGCCGCGTCGATGAAGTTTCGTCTGCAGGATGCTTCCCATGGCCTCAACTTTATAATCGTCTTCCGCCAGCAAAGTGATTTCTTTTTTATCCCACTGGATCTCAGCTTTACTTCCTTTAAAGTCGTAACGCCCTTCCACCTCTTTACGAGCCTGGTTGATAGCATTATCAACTTCTTGAACATCAACTTCCGAAACAATATCAAACGACGGCATTATTTCCTCATCAACCGATTAGTGACCAGCGTTTCCATGGAGGCCGTGTGGATGCCCATGCAAAACTTCTTCAGTCGTTGCTTCACGGATCAAAACCATTTCAATCGCAAATTCCAAATCTTGTCCCGCTAGAGGATGATTTCCATCAAGCGTAACAGAGTCGTCTGTGATTTTTGAAACACGCACGATGTGAGCGCCGTGACCCAATTCCAAACGAAGGTGTGCGCCGACTTCCAATTGCGGAAGGTGTGCAAGTTCTTGCTTAGGCACATCCATGAACATGTTATCTTTCACTTCACCGTAAGCGTCTTTTGCCGCCAACTTTACAGTTTTTTTATCGCCTTCTTTAAGGTCTTTAATTTCTTCTTCCAACTTAGGAATGATTTGACCAGAGCCTTCTAGGAACGGAAGTGGTTGTCCCTTTTCAGAAGCATCTAAAACGTTGCCATCAGGTCCTTTTAAAACGTAATTGAATGCCAAAACTCTTCTCATTTTGATGCCTCCTTGTGGCTTTAAGTTCGCGGTATCTCATTGATACTGGCCTTTTTCAACCTATAACACCCAGTTCTTTTGATTATTTAAGAGAGGGGCTTGAAATCTGCTGTCCGACTTCGATATAATTTAAGATAGGATCGCCTGAGGGGGGAACGCATGATGCACATGTCCTCACTGAGGTCTTTATTGCTCAACTCCAGTTACGAACCTATGAGGGTTGTAAGTTGGCAAAAGGCCTTGGTATTGTGGTTTCAGGGTAAAGTCGAGATTCTCGAATATCACTCTGAGTTTGCTCGGTCTGTTCAACGGAGGTTTCAACTTCCAAGTGTCTTGCGGCTGAAAAGTTACGTAAGACCTCGAACCGCCGGTGCCGTGCGGTTCTGCCGTGAAAATGTTTATATCCGCGATAATTATACCTGTCAGTACTGCGCTACCAAACTTCCCGCCAAACAGCTCACTTTAGATCACGTTGTTCCCGCTTCTCAAAATGGCCCAAAAAACTGGACGAATGTCGTTTCGGCTTGTCGAGAGTGCAATCAAAGAAAAGCCAATCGCACACCACGCACAGCAAATATGCCTTTACTCACAGAGCCGCAAGCACCAAACTGGTTGCCAACATTGCAGCTAGAAATCAGCGAGGATCATGTCCCACCTGATTGGGCGCCCTACCTAAGGCTGAGTACAGGATAGAAGTGAACTACGAAATCAGACAAATAACCACCCAAGAACTTTTGCCGTTAAGGCAAAAAGTGTTAAAGCCTTTTTTGCGTGTTGAAGAATGTGAAGTCGACGGCGATTATCTTGAATCCACTTTTCATTTTGGTCTGTATGCGAACGGGAAACTCGCTTCCATTGCGACATTCGTGCAAGAAGCTCATCCGAATTTTCCAGCAAAACTTTCTTATCGCTTACGTGGAATGGCGACCGATGCAAACCATCAAGGCCAGGGCTTAGGAGGAAAACTTCTAACTCTCGGAGAAATTTTTTTGCGAGGGCTTGGTTGCGATTTTCTTTGGTTCAACGCTCGCATTAAAGCGTTTCCGTTTTATGAAAGACTGGGCTTTGAATACTATGGACCTCTGTTTGATATCAAGGACATCGGACCCCATAAAGTCATGTACAAGAGTTTGATTCCTCGTTAACCTCTTCAGAGGAGGAATCGAGTGAATACGGACGTTCACAATCAGCTAACCTCAGCACTCACCACGATCATCAGCGAGACCAACGGCATCTCGCTTTCTGACACTATTGATCTTTTAATAACCTCTGATTTGCAGAATCAACATCCAGAAGCTTTCAAACAAGTTGCTGAATTTAGAGAGTTGTTAAATCGATTTCAAATCAATCAAGTGACAATCAGTGCTTTGTTAAAACATCCCGTGTCGGCGGCCTTGGCAGAGTTCTTTAAAAACTTTCCATTGAAATACAATGAAGAACACATCCACCTGACTGGTGCGATCACCGCGGAATACATTTTCCCCCGTTTGATGAAACTTTTGGAAGGCCCGAACAAAGACATCTACGAAAAAAAGATCAAAGAGGTCTACGGTGATAACGCCTTTCCGATTCGCTCTGTTCAAGATGTGGAAAAGCTGATCAGCCTTCAAGAGAACGAAGGCTTTTCTCGCTATCTAAAAATCTTGTATCTTCCAAAATTGATTTTTACTTCGCGCGAAGCCCACAAAGATGCCGCTTTCCATATGGCCGAAGAACTTTACAACAAACACAACGTCGGACGCATTCGTTTGAAGTTTTCTTTGTCTCGTGCAAGTTCTAGCTCTTCAGAACAAATCCCTGGCATTGACGACGTGACGTCTGAAGACGTGGTGCTTGGTTTGTACGACGGGTTTAAGAAATTCCAAGAAATTCGTCCCGATTTTGATTTCATTCTGTCTCCGTCATTTAGAAAAGAAGCCAATCAGTTTGATGCCGATAAATACAAAACGCGCCAAGATCACTTTATGGATCAAGTGAATGATTTAGTGGCGATGTTGGATAAATATCCTTTCTTGGTTCGCTATCTTAAAGATGTCGACACGGTTGGTGATGAAAGAGAACTTTACCGCAAAGAGCATTTCAATGAAATGCAAGCCGGCTTTAGAAAACTTCAGTACCGAGGTTTCAAAATCCGTTCGCATCATGGCGAGACTTGGCACACTCTAAAAAAAGGCATTCAAGCCGTTGATAACGCCATGAACATCTGGCACATCGACACCTTGGAGCATGGTATTAGTTTGGGTATTAATCCCAACAAGTACTTCCACCACATCTATCAAGACATCAAAGCGAAGAATAAAAAAGGACTGCCGATTTCGGATAAGGATCCTCTGTATCGCGAGCTTGTCGAATTGGATTGGGGATTTCACCGTTCCGTTCTAGAAAAACTTTTAAAAGGAACAGCGCTGACGGCCGAAGAGGACATTCTTTTCGTCAAAGCAAAGTTTCACACGGCTCGCGAAGTAGAACATTATCAGCACGATGTTTTAAACCGTATGATTCAAAAAGGTGTGACTTTGGTATCGCTGCCTTCTTCAAATAATAAACTGACCGGAAAATTTGAAGATTATAAGGATCATCCTTTTTCATGGTGGGAGAAAAAAGGCGTTCAATTGGGTGTCGGCACCGACAACTACGTGACGCTGAATACGAATTTCATCTCCGAAATGTTGATTCTTCTTTACACCGACGCCGTAAACTTAAAAATTACTAAATTACTTATGGTGACGACGGGCGAAACCCGCCGTCCTTACATCAGTCACCTTCTTTGGAAGATGAGAAAAAAACTAAGAAAGAACAGCTAGTGACCGCAACAAAGAAAAAATCGACGAAGCCTTCTTGGACTCAAACCCTTCGCGCCGTAACTCGCCCCAAAGTAGCTATCATGCTGGCTTTGGGTTTTTCTTCAGGCCTTCCTTTTATGCTTGTCGGAAACACTTTGGGTTTCTGGTTGCGCGAATCTGGAATCACCTTAGCAACTATTGGTTTTCTGTCTTGGGTGGGTCTTGCTTACTCTTTAAAGTTTTTGTGGGCTCCTCTTATCGATAAAGCCAATGCCCCCATCATTGGAAAACTTTTGGGACGCCGTCGTGGATGGATGGTTCTGTCGCAAATCTTAATTGGCGGCGCGCTCTTTGGGATGTCCATCGTGAAGCCTGAAGGCGGATTGATGCTCTTTACAGGGCTTGCGGCTTTAGCTGCATTTGCGTCGGCCACTCAAGATATTGTCGTGGATGCTTGGAGGATTGAAGTCTCTGACGCCAGCGAAGATATGGCATTGCTGTCATCAGCTTATCAGTTAGGCTATCGCGCTTCTTTGCTATTAACTGACGCTATTATTTTGATCGTCGCCGCTTCGGTGGGTTGGGCCGTTTCTTATTCGATCATGGGTGCGTTGATGGCCGTGGGTCTTGTAGCAACACTGCTTGCGGTTGAACCGGGAAGAAATCTCACGCAACAACAAACTGGAACTATATGGACGGCGCGTGGAATTTTCGACGCCGTTTGTGGCCCTTTCATTGCGTTTTTTAAACAGCATGGAAATAAGGCCCTTTTAATTCTTGCGGCAGTCAGTCTGTATCGTCTTTCTGATTTCATGATGGGTCCTATGGCAAATCCTTTCTATGCTGATATCGGCATTACGAAAGAAACCGTGGGCGCCGTTCGTGGTTCCGTGGGCTTGATTGCTTCTGTTGTTGGCGTAGCTGCTGGCGGGCTTGCCGCTGTTCGATTCGGATTTGTATCCACATTGCTGGTCGGAGCTGTCATCGGCCCGGCTTCTAATTTAGGTTTCGCACTTTTAGCGTTAATGGGTTCTAGAAACGATGTCTTTACAGCAGCGATGGTAATAGACAATTTTGCTTCTGGTTTTGCGGGCACAGCCTTGGTGGGATATATGTCAAGTCTCACAACATTTGGTTACACCGCGACTCAGTACGCTCTTTTGAGTTCTTTCTATGCGTTGCTGGGAAAAGTCTTAAAAGGCTTTTCGGGAGTTATGGTGCAGACTTTTTCAGAGGGAAAAACCCTTATGGAGGGCTATGCACTTTTCTTTGTCAGCACAGCTCTTGTGGGAATTCCCGCACTGCTGCTTTGCATTTTGTTGGTTCGAAGCAACAGGGTCGCTAAATAACAACAAATCTTTCTTTCAGTATTCTGTCATCGCCGCAAACTCAGGAAGATAATGATTCCTTCCGTTGCGGCGAGTGTTAGAATGGCCTCGTGCAAACGAGGTTTCTATGTCAGCCAAAAAAGTCGTCATTGTCGGTGGTGGATTTGCGGGCTTAAAAGCGGCTCGCGCGTTAGGCAACAAAGATGCAGTGTCTGTGACACTTATTGATCGTCGCAACTATCATCTTTTTCAACCTCTTCTTTATCAGGTCGCCACGGCCGGATTATCTCCTGCGGAAATTTCGGGCCCCATCCGTGGACTTCTGTCAAAGTATCAAAACGTTTCTGTTTTCTTAGACAATGTCAAAAGCGTGGACCTGCAAAATCGAAAGCTCGAAGTGAGTGATCGCACCGTCGACTATGACTATCTGATTTTAGCTTGCGGAGCCAAGCACAGTTACTTCGCTCATCCCGAGTGGGAAGAAAATGCTCCGGGATTGAAAACACTAGAGCAAGCGACGGAAATTCGTCGTCGTCTTTTGATGGCCTTTGAACTTGCAGAAAAAGAAGAAGATCCCGAAAAACAAAAGCAACATCTGACTTTTGTGATTGTAGGTGGCGGCCCGACAGGTGTTGAGCTTGCCGGCGCTATTGCAGAAATCAGTCGTCATACATTGACCGAAGATTTCAGGCACATTGATCCTTCACGTACACGCGTGCTATTGATCGAAGCTGGCAAAAGAATTCTTGCGGCCTTCGATGAATCACTTTCTCGTCAGGCCGCCCGAGACTTAGAAGATCTGGGCGTGCAAATCTGGACGAACACACGTGTAACAGATGTAAAGCCTACATCTGTTGTTTTGGGAGATGAAATCGTAAAAGCTTCGACTATTCTTTGGGCTGCAGGCGTTCAACCTTCAAGCTTAAATAAGTCTTTAGGTGTTCCATTAGATCGCGGCGGTCGCGTGATTATCGAAAAAGATTTAAGTCTGAAAGATCATCGCGAAGTTTTCGTACTGGGTGATCAGGCTTGCTATATGGGAGACGATGGAAAGGCTTTACCCGGTTTAGCGTCTGTAGCTATGCAACAGGGCGAACATGCCGCTCGTGAGATTTTACAAGAGATCAACGGAAAGCCACGGAGCGAATTTAAATATCGAGATAAAGGCCAAATGGCCACAATCGGTCGAAGAAAAGCCATTGCACAAATCAATCGTCTGAAGTTCAGCGGATTTTTTGCCTGGCTTCTTTGGTTATTCATTCACGTCTACTATTTAATTGGATTTAAGAATAAAGTTTTCGTCATCTGGCAGTGGGCTTATGCGTACTTTACATTCAAGCGCGGTGCTCGATTGATTGTTGATAAAGAGTGGCGATCACAACCCAAGAGCCCGTGATTCATAACACTGGATCTACCGAAGCTTCAGGTGTTCCTGAAGCATTTCGGTATGTACTTACAAAACTTTCACTCCATACAACCACCCTATCCGAAAAACCAAGGCGACGGTCTTAAGTGGCTGGCTGCCATTTACAAAGCGGCACAAAAAGATCAAGCCTACTCAGAAGAAGAATACGCAAAACTTCTTTCACGAGTGGCTTGCTCTGAAACGCAGATTGCGACGCGAAGATTCTTTCTTCCGGATTCGCAGCACACTGAATGGGATAAGAACCAGATTTATCCGGTGACGCAATCTCCGCGCGGAGTAAGCATGCATCACCGTCACGAGTTCTATCACAAAACAGTGGTCGATCTTTTTAATAAGCTTTACGATGCTCGTGGATTTCCCGATGACATTATTCACGTCAGCTGCACCGGATATGTTTCACCCAGTGCCGCACAAATGGTGGCGGTGCGTGCACCGAAACCCGTGACGGTGACTCATTCCTATCATATGGGCTGTTATGGCGCTTTCCCCGCCTTGCGCATGGCTTCGGGTTTCTTGGCGAATCAAGAAGTGTTAGGAAAAAAGAAAGCCGTAGATCTGGTTCACACAGAACTTTGCAGCCTGCATTTAAATCCTCAAGATCCGACGCTAGAACAAATGGTGATTCAAAGTCTTTTTGCAGATGGCGTGATCGCTTACTCCATGACATCGGAAAAGCCACAAAAGGGATTTAAGGTTCACTCTTTATACGAAGAACTTGTTCCTGAAACTTCAGGTGCCATGGAGTGGATGGTTTCAGACTGGGGAATGAAAATGACCTTGTCGAAAGACGTCCCAATGATGGTGGGACAAAAGATCTGTGACTTCACACATCGCTGGCTGAATGCCCGTGGACTAGATCCGGCAGAAATTTCCAAGAAGGCTCTTTTTGCTGTTCACCCAGGTGGGCCGAAAATTATTGATCAAGTCGTAAAGCAGATGGATCTTAAAGATCAGCAAGTGCAAGCCAGTCGGGCCCTTCTAAAAGAGCGTGGCAATATGTCGTCGGCGACTTTGCCCCACCTTTGGGAAAAGATTCTGAATGACGACAGCATTCCATCCGGCACTCCGATAATCAGTTATGCCTTCGGCCCAGGACTAACAATCTGTGCAGGACTTATGGAGAAAGTATGAGCGCGTTTTTGATCGTTTCGGCCGTGCAGGGAGCCGCTATTTTATTTGATGAATTTTTCTTTCACCATAAACGTGGACTTCCAAAATGGGAAGTTATCGGTCACCCCATTGACACGATGACGGTCATTGCATGCCTACTTTTCCTGGCCTTTACGGAAAGAACGCCAACGACGGAAATTATTTATTACGTGATGGCGACGATTTCATGCATCTGTGTCACCAAAGACGAATGGGTGCATAGAAAGTTCTGCTCAGCAGAAGAGATGTGGCTGCACGCCGTTTTATTCATGATGCATCCGTTGTCCTTATTCGTAGCGATGTACGAATGGGAAGACAGTCGAGCCGCTTTTGTTGCGGTGGCCGGAGGCGTCTTTGTGTTCTTGGTATATCAGGTGATCTATTGGGGATTTCTTGCCGAACGCCTTCGCAAAGCCCGTATTCAAAATTCTTTTCGCAAAGTGCAGCAAGAAAATGAAGGGCCTGCACCTTCTTAACTGTGGATTTTACCGAAATCACATGGGAGGCTTTAAGTACCGGAGGGTTCTATGCTTAAAGCCTATCATGGAAGCTGTCATTGCAAGAGAGTTCAATTTGACGTGAACTTAGATGTCTCTCGCGGGATTCATAAATGCAATTGTACCTACTGTGTGAAAACGAAATATCAGAAAGTCTTCACGAAAGCCGACCAACTCACATTAAAAACCGGTGAAGACTCTTTAACGAATTATCACGCCTCCCCGTCAGGCTGGCCTGAAGGTCACATTCATCACTACTTCTGTAAAAACTGTGGCGTGCAAGTCTATTCCAAAGGTTATTTAGAAATGCCTGAACATGATATTTTCAATGGTTGGTTTTATGCCGTGAACCTTGCGACTATTGATAATGTGACACCGGAAGAAATCATATCCGCGCCGGTGATTTACGAAGACGGCATTAACGACAATCAATTAAATCCGCCGAAAGAAACGCGACATCTTTAGGCTTTATTTAAAAGTGAACTTACAAGGCCCACGACAAGGGATGTTTTTTCTTTTAGTGTCGCCTGGGCTTTAATTTCTTTAAACCCCGAATGAGGTCCCCAGGTTTCTCGCAACTGATCTTCGCTTTGTTTGCTTTGTTGATAATCATGAAAGCGCAGTTGATTCACTCCACCGAAGGCTTCCGGTGAAGGCAGTTCCATAAAAAGCACGTGATCAAATTTTGCAAACTCATTTTCTCTGGACAGGCCAAATTGCTGCAGAAAATCTTCGGCTCCTAAAGGCCAAAAGCCCGCGCCATCTAAAGACCCTCGGTCAAAAATATATACTTTCGCCAGCGGATGCTGCCGTGGAATGATTTGCTCTAGACCTGCTTGCACTTGCAGAATCGCTTTTTGGAAAGCCCGGATCTGCTCAACATCACCGTGTTGCGGGGCCGGAAAACCTCCCGACAGAAGAACGACCGCACTTTCAGGGACTAACGCGACTTGATCTCCAAAGACGCGTTGAAGCTCACGCATCGTGCTGCTTTTTCCTGAAGAGGGAGCTCCCGTTAGCACAATTTTCAGCGGCTTTTGATTCATGGTCATAACTTCTCCTGATTCTATGCTGAGGCATTCATGAGCTGTCCGCAACCATCTTTGTATTTATTCAATGAGATCTAACAAAAGGTGCCCGTCCATCGTCAGATCAACGCCTTCATTTATCTCTGAAAAATCTGAATCTTTGCGCAAACGTCTTATAATAAATGCTGAATCGGGAGGTTGAAATGCCTAATAAATTCAAAGTGGGAGATCATGTCTCTTGGAATTCAGAAGCCGGTCGCGTGCGCGGTAAAATCATCGCCGTCCACTCTAAGGATTTTACCTATAAAGGATACAAACATCATGCTTCTAAAGAAGATCCTCAGTACGAAATCAAAAGCGAAAAAACCGATCATATCGCGTCTCACAAGGGCTCTGCTTTGCGCAAGGTGAAAAGTTCGGGAAAGCATTAAGCCTGCCGTTTTTTACGGTGGGCCACTCTACAAGAAGCATCGAAGAGTTTGTCGAACTTTTAAAAGTCGCCGAAGTCCAGGTTGTCGTCGACGTGCGAACAGTGCCAAGATCGCGCACCAATCCACAATATAACAAAGATATTTTACCCAAGAATTTAAAGCCCTTTAATATCGACTATCGCCACATCGCGGAGCTAGGAGGTTTGCGTAGCAAACGTAAAACAATTCCCTTAACTGAAAATGGATTCTGGCAAAATCAAAGTTTTCATAACTATGCGGACTATGCCCTCTCCGACGAGTTCGTTCATGGATTAGCGAAATTAATTCAGCTCGGCAGAAAAAAACGTTGCGCCATTATGTGCTCTGAAGCCGTGTGGTGGCGCTGCCATCGACGGATCATTGCAGATTATCTTCTCGCCCATGGAGAAACCGTGTTTCACCTCATGGGACGTGATCGCGTGGAACCCGCCAAGCTCACCGAAGGAGCTAAAGTTAAATCATCAGAGAAAGTATTCTATCCTGCACCTCAGCCGCTCTAAGCTTGCGGCCCGAACTTCTTAAGCTTAGTATATTCCCGTCAATCCCCAGCGGAGGCCCTATGGCTGTAAAGAAAAAAGTCTTAAAAGCAAAATCACCATCACAAATGATCGACGCCCGAATTAAAGAACTGAGCGACTGGCGAGGCCAAACACTCGGTCAGGTTCGCGAGATCGTGAAAGAGGCCATACCCAATGTCACTGAAGAATGGAAGTGGCGTGGAGTCCCTGTTTGGTATTCTGACGGTATGATTTGTACAGGTGAAACGTATAAAGCTGTCGTAAAGATGACTTTTGCCAACGGCGCCAAGCTGAAAGACCCCACAGGACTTTTCAACTCAAGTCTTGAAGGCAATGTCCGTCGCGCTATTGATTTCCGCGAGGGTGAAAAAATCAATAAACGCGCGCTCAAGGCCTTAATTAAGGAAGCGGCGGCATTGAACAAATCCAAACTAAAAAAGAAAACAAAGTCATGATGAATTATCAAGACTCAGAAAGTTTAATTACCTTCTGAGTCATGAGTCTTCTTTCTAGGGGCGACTCCAAACATAGCCGTAGCTCACAGGATAGTCTCTGAACTTTTCCCACTTGGGTTTGACTTTGACCCAATCGTCATTGATCAAACCTTCGTGCATTTCTTCAAGTCTCCAGCCCGCAGCCATCGCGGCTCTGACATGGTCGCTGATAAGATGCAGATTTGTTTCGATGGCTTTCGAGTTTCCTTCTTTGTCTTTAAAATGGGTCGGCATTCCTGTCATAAAAAAGAAAGGATGCATTCCCACAACGACGAACTTTGCTCCAGGCTTAGCAAGTCGATGAGCCTCTTCATAGACGGGCTTTAAATTTTTAAGATGTTCATCAACTAAACTCATGACGAGAAGATCATAGTGATTTTCTGAAAGTCCGGTGGATTCAACACTTCCCAATTTCAGTTTTTGATAAATGTTTTTGGCTTTGGCTTTTTCAAGCATCTCGGGGGTTAAATCCAAACCGTCGATGGTGTTTACGCCTTTGCTTTTAAGCCAGACTCCGATTCGTCCCGTTCCGCAAGCAAGATCCAGACAAGCTTTCGAGTCATTCCATGACACCGATTTTATCTGATGCAATGTCTGAAGATCTAAAAGATCAGGTACTGAGTTTTCATAAGTCTCTGCCCATTCGCCGTAACCTTCTTTAGCAGAAACGGTGGGATAATTTCTTTGATCAAATTTTTTGAAATCCATTTTCTCTCCGAGAAATGAAATATGTATCTATTAGACACGTTAGTATGAAATTTTATTTTTGATTTATTTTTTGCTAGCGGACTTACATAAATACTCCTTTTCCCAAAATGGGGAATTTAGAGAATGCCTTCTCTAAAGGAGCATTTAGTTTTTTTGGATGCTGATACAGCAACTGGAGCTTCGCCAAAGCTCAAGACTGAATCTACCTGCATTTTATAAAAGGATCAATCCAAAGTCTCAAACAAAGACTCTGCCGAGGCCCCGGCAGATGCCTCCCGAAAACCCAGCAGTTGCCGAAATTCCCGCAGACCAGATCCGTCCTAAGTTATTGAAATCACACGATCTATTAGCTGGCATCGCCAGTGCAATACCTCTTTGTGTAACGCAAACAAATGACAAGGAGATTTAAAATGAAAACACTTATTGCAACACTTATCGTCCTAGCTTCATTCACTGCAAAAGCTGACGACTTTCAAAACGCGGAAGCAAACTACTTACCAATCCCAACTCAGATAGTTTTCAACAATCACATGGATCGCGCGGTCTGGGTGACGATCTATAACTCTATCAGCCGCATCAGTGATAACGCTTGTTTGCAACCGGGTGAATCTACTTTCTTCACTGGCTACTACCCACCTTTCTTTTATCAAGTTCGCGGCGAAGTGAAAGAAAACTTAGACTGTGGTGGTCGTACTTACGATGACATCACCAAAGCAGGAAGAATGACTGGTTGGTATGGCATTGATGCAACGATGTACAGAAAAGGCAATTCGACAGAAATGGATATTCACGATGGGTACAACCCATTGGGTGGCGCGTACCCAGAATTTAATGAGGAGTAAGATATGTAAATACAATCAAAATCCCCGCAAGAGTAAAGCCCTGAGCCGCATCCCGCTCAGGGTTTTGTTTTTAATTAAGACCGTCTCATAAAATTCAACGGTAGCTCTATTGACCACCACTGAAGGCAGAAATAAAATTTGTTCTATGAAAATGATTTCACGAGCGCTCGCTTTAATTACATTTGCATTCAGTGCTAATGGGAAAAACCTTCTGACGATCATCCCAGGTAAACGGTTGAGCGAAGTCTCCATTGGAGATTCTGCCTCTAAGCTTCAAAAGAAAGGCTTCATCAAGGATGACACTCGACAATCTCCTTCCACGACCACATATATGAAAAAGAAAGACTTATTAGTCCGACTGCAAGACGATAAAGCTGTGCAGATTTGGTTTGAAGGTAAAAACTTGGGTGAACTCAGTCTGAACGGAAAAGCCCTACCGGCTAGCGACAACATTGATTCGTTCAAAAATTTCTTCAAAGGTTGTGAAGAGTATCAAGGCTCCGGCGGAAAACTTCTTTACTGCGAAAAACGCGGTATCGAAATTACTTCTTCATGCATGAACGGAAGCGGCGTCAAAATTTCAGTTATTGCTCCAACAGAAGTAGAGAAAATTGTAAAATGAGACTGTCTAAAACGGCCATCACCATTCTACTTACGACATTGTGCGTGTCAGCTTTCGGCAAAAGCACCAAAAGCGCAAAGGATAAAATGACGACCACGTTTCCTGCTAAGCATATCAGCATAACTATCAACCGTCCGAGTGAAGAAGTTTATCAATTCGCCTCTAATCCGGAAAATCTTCCGCAATGGGCGGCGGGTTTGGCGGATGCGACTTTAAAAAAGTCAGGTGCCGAGTGGGTTACGAACTCCCCTATGGGACAGGTTAAAATTAAATTCGTTGAGAAAAATGCTTACGGTGTTATCGATCACGATGTCGAGTTGCCTTCAGGGGAAGTCCTCAACAATCCGCTCCGAGTGATAAAAAACTCCTCCGGCAGCGAAGTGATATTCACACTTTTCCGCAGACCCAATATGACAGAAGAGATGTTTGCCAAAGACGCCGAGTTGGTAACTAAGGATCTTAAGAAATTAAAATCGATTTTAGAAAAGTAGCGATTGAGCTTCGCCTCAACTCGACACTTTTGTATATGCTGGTTTCAATAGATAACACTTTGGCAATGTTGACCTCAAACGTAGAGATTCATTTACTGAAAGTGATCAATTTGAGACAAAAGATTCAAGTGGATTCAATAAATCAGTACCATCAGTTCTAAAACCTCTTTTCTTTAAGGAGGCGGTTGAGCTAAACTCATAAAGAGGTTTACTAGCGCATGCGTTCAGTCATTCTCTTCAGCCTTATTGGATTATTCTCTTCCGGCGCCTTTGCCAAAGCAGGTAACCCTGCAATCACAAAACTTGAATTACAATCTGAATCTTCCATGCAGGAAATCGATGAAAGAGATCTCGAGGCACTTATCGAAGCACTGAATGAATTTATTCAGGCCGATCAAAAATACCGCTCTGATATGGAGCCTATTTTCCGAAACATCCGCAGAGAACTTACGAAGCTCAAAGCAAAAGGTCTTTTAAAAATGGAGTTCGACCCTCGTCGTCTTTCTGATGACGATCTTGCAGAGAAAATTCGCAAGATGACAGCCTACAAAAAGGTCGCGGGACCTTCTGTCTTAGTTAAAACAATTCATGTGGGCATGGTGTGCACGGGTCTTTTAACAGGAAAATGCGGACGTCTTCCAGAAATTCAGATGCCGCCTCCCGCACCTATCACAAGAGCCACGGGAACAAGATAGTTCAAACTGGTCTGGATTATCTTGAGACAGATGGAAAGATTTCCATAAATGCCGATAAGATCTCAATGAAATGGCGCCTACTTTTTATCATCTCGATGGCTCTTATTTTCGCTCATGGCTGCGGCGGAGGCGGCTCATCTTCAAGTGGCGGTGAAACAGCCCAGCTCTCCTTCGTTCGTTCGGTTTTTTCAGACGGCGTTACCGATTTTTCGGTTCAGGTTTTTTATGAAACCGGAGCCGAACCCTATGTCGGTAATATCGGACTGACCGCGAATCAAACTTGGGACATCACGAAGTCGAGTTACTCGGCGCTATTCAGTACGCATACCGGTCGCACGATCACTGTTCCATCGACGCTGGCGCAAATGACGTCGATAGGAACGCAGAACCAAAGTTCTTGGAGTTCAAGTCAGCTTATTAGTCTTGGATCCACCTACGCACAGACGTCAAGTGCCACACAAAGCAAAGTTGCCGTGATTTTTGTTAAGGGCCTTTATGAGGGCAACGCCAATATTCTGGGTCTTCACTTCACTGGATATCCATTTGTGTTTGTCTTCAAGGATGTTGTCACTTCTGTGGGAGGCGATCCCGTCAGTCAGCGCTATGTTGAGCAAGGGACGGTCGTTCACGAAGTGGGACATGCGATTGGTCTGGTGAATCTGGGTTTGCCAATGGTAACGGATCATGAAGATGGCAGTCACGCTCACCATACAACCGACACAGATTGCGTGATGTATTGGGCAGTAACATCGAAATCCAATGTGCTGAACTCACTCGCAGATTTTATTACGGGCAACCAGTTGAACTTGTTCGGCAGCAAAGCGCTGAGTGATGGCCGGGCTTATCACCCTTAATCTTGTGGACCTAGCTCCAGCTGTTTTCTATAATTAAAAAGCGAACACACGAATAAAGCCGAACAGAATCTCGTTAGGTGACTTCGCGCTTCTTTGAGCTATATTACGAACTCACGAGGCAAAAGATGTGTAAAACAATAAAACAAAAGGTTCACTTTAAGGCTCCCCCTGAAGTGATTTACAGTTTACTCACAGACTCCAAAAAGTATGCGTCCTTAACAGGTAAAAAAGCTAAAATCGGAAAATCAGCCGGAGCTCCATTTTCAGTTTATGGAGGACAGGCAACAGGAATCATGGTCGAGCTGGTTCGAAATAAAAGAATCGTCCAGGCTTGGAGAGGCCATAGCTTCCCTGAAGGTATATTCTCAATGGCGACTTTCAACTTAAAGCCGACCAGTAAAAACGGCACTGAACTTATCCTGATTCATCGAGGCGTGCCTAAGGAAATGATTCCCTCGATTGAGCTGGGATGGCGCAAATACAACTGGGACCCGATAAGGAGCTATTTGGAAAAACAAGAAGATAAATAGGGAATGACGGAAAGAATTTTTTAGATTCCAAATTCCGGGGGATACTTAACACATCCCGAAGCATCAGCAAGAGCGTTGGGGTAAAGTTCAATCGCCATAAATGCCTCGTCAGGTACATCCATCGGAGCCTTGATATTCCATAAGGAAGCGGGCTTGTATCCAAATTTTGGATAATACTGCGGATGACCAAGTAAGATAATGGACGTAAATCCAAGCTCCTTAGCGATATCGTGGCCTCGTTTGATTAGTAATCCGCCGATACCTTTATTCTGATAAGTGGGCAATACCGACACAGGGCCAAGAGCTAAAGATTTTTGAGATGAGCCATCATCCCGCACAATTTCAATGGGAGTAAAAAGAATGTGGCCAGCAATTTCATTTCCGACCCCACTCGCAACAAGTGAAAGCCGTGGGATAAAATTTTTCGATTTTCGTAGTTTTTCTACCAGAAAAGGTTCTGATCCGTCAGAATGCTCCACATTCTCAAAGGCCTTTTCAATAAGTTTTTGAACTTGCGGAATATCTTCTAAATTTTCTTGTCTGATAGTTATATCCACGTTCATCCCCTTGATCAGTATAGTTGCAAATCATCGCATCGTGCGACTTTTCTCGAACTCTTTCGTTCGAATCGGTCGCCGATGTTCATTGTCTCTAGTTCATTTATTACTGGCTTAGTTTGGAATGTGGAAATGGCGGAGAGAGAGAGATTCGAACTCTCGGTAGGCTTGTGACCTACACACGCGTTCCAGGCGTGCGCCTTCAACCACTCGGCCACCTCTCCGGGACAGGAACGTAAAGAAAAGCCAAGATAGCATTGCGCTTTGCGCTATGCAAGCCTGCGTTTGAGCAAAAACGATCTAAAGTCCCATAAACTTGAAAGGCTCGCTGGGCTTAAATGCTTTGGCGACATTGCCGGCAAAGGTGTTGCGCTGATCTTTTCCTAAATCCAGCTTCAGAACCTTCCCCGTTTTTTCTGAAAAATCGACGTCCTTAAAATCCACCCAGAACGTATTTGGTGTCAGCGCTGACTCAAAAAAATAAAGCATGCGGAGGTGATCAGCAACCGTTCGCCAGCGTGTGGAGGAGATGTTGGGTTGATTCGGAGTCGTGATACCAAAAGGAACAGAGACGTTTCTAATCACGCTAAACACACTGGCGAGCACAACCACGGGGTCTTTACTCTTTGGAATGGCGTTAATATAAAACGAGGCCCTGGCAAAACGATCCGACGCTCGATTCGTCCCGGGAAGCATGACTGTACCACCAATGTCTTTCCAATAACTTTCTAAGGCGAGCTGCTTTTCAAAAGTGGGAGAGTTCGTCATCACTTGATATTCACGTCCATGGTGTATAACAGGCTTTCCTTCAATGTATTCGATGATGGCGCTGTCCCCCGAGGAATCTGAAAGAGATAAATGAAGTGTCGCCAACCGCTCTTGTCCCGGAACATTCGCGGTAACAATGGTAAATGGTTCCGACTTTAAAGCGTCAACGGCTTCGGCGACGGTGGCATAATTATCTAAAACGTATTGAGCCCACAATGAAATCGCGAGCCCTGGCTTCTTACTCAGCTTTGGATATTCGGATTCCACCAGCCAAAGTAAGTTGGTCACTAATCCTTTTTCGTTCATTCCATCCGTTGTGGAAATATCGTAACCAGAGGCAATAACACTTCCATACTTTGATTTCCACTGAACAGAGTTTTTACCCGCCTGCCCGGACCTTTCCATTCCTCTTGGAAAAATCCATAGGTTTGTCATGATATCTTCTTTCCAATCCATCGAACGTGCGGTGATGACATTGATTTTTCCATCTAAATAAACGGCGCGTGTACAAGCCTCTGACTTTGAATAAGTCAGAAGAAAAACCGTGAAAACAGCCACTAATTTTTGAATTGCCATTTGCGTTTCCTTTTTTCTAAGTCTCAGTAAACTTAAGATCGATTATGACTTGTGAATCTTCACCCGTCGTTTAGGAAACACCACTTTGCTAAGACTCACTCTTGCGAAAAAGCAGAAGGCTGCTGCAAACCGACCCCTATGGACCCACTAAGACATTAGGAAACCACACCTCTTGCCAGCGCTGGGTCTTTACATCTTTGGACAGCTTTTTAGGAGAAACGCTAAGCTCATCAGCAAAATTTGCTTCAAGCACACGACTATTGACGGCTCCATAAATACCTGTGGAAGCTTTATGAATGACGGCGGTAAGGATGCCGCAGTTTTTGCAGAAAAGAAATTCCGCCGTCTCGCTCCCCTGCTTATAAAAACCTACAAGGGCTTCGTTGCGGAACTTAATCTTTAGAGATCCTTGAGGATCGGAAACATAAGCGGCATGATGTTTCACGCAAAAATCACAGTCGCAGGCTCGAGGTTGAATCGTTTCAGGTGATGCCGTCATCCCTGCCTCCAACTGAATATTCTTACAATGACAAGATCCTTGTAGCATGTTCATAACGAAAGACTACTCAGGATCCAATTCACAATTCAAGTTTTGTTTCCACAATCTTAAAAGAACGCCGGTGCCGTCAAAGCTTTATCAATCGCAAATGCGCAGTTGATCAGTCCGACGTGACTGTACGTCTGCGGGAAGTTCCCCCATTGGCTTTGAGTTTCAACGTCAAAGTCTTCACTCATAAGACCGACGTGATTTTGCGTTTGAATAATGCTTTGAAGAATTTCCTGCGCTTCCTGCGCGCGACCCATTTGGGCTAAGGCTTCGATATACCAAAAACTACAAGCCAAAAATGCCGACTTCTGATGACCAAAATCATCCGCGTGTTTGTAGCGAAGAAGGAATCCTGGTGAAAGCATCAGTTCCTTTTCAATAGCTTCGATATGTTTCAACGCGATTTCTTTGGGTTTATCATGAAAGTACCCCAGAGTGATCAGCTGCAAGGCACTCGCATCAAGCTCTTCAGAACCCAATGCCTGAGCATAGGCCTGTTTTTTCTGCGAGTAACATTTTTCCAGAAGCTCACTTGCATAGTTCATCGCTTTTTCTGCGCGCACTGCGAGCTCTTCATCGTTCATAAGGCGTGCGACTTTGCGAACCGCAGCACTCCCCGCCCAATGGAACATCAAAGTGTAAGAATGAATCGCTTGTTTGCCACGGAACTCCCACACACCGTTATCGGGTGTCTCCATTGTTTTTTCAATGTAACGCAAAATACTTTTCATCAATCGCACCGAGCTTTGGTCAACTCGTCCCACCAATCGCTCGTCGATAAAAAGTCGAAAGACCGCCAGAAGGATTTGTCCGTAGGCATCGTGCTGGATCTGCATAGAGGCCTGGTTTCCGACACGCACCGGTTTATTTCCCATGTAACCGTGAAGCTCTAACTCGATTTCCGTCATCTCTGGTGAGCCATCTATACAGTACACAGGTTGTAATGAAGCAAGATCATGGGGATTTAGGTTTTCGACGAAGTGAGCATACTTTTCCATTTCATCGAAATGTCCCAATGAATTTAAAGCCGACAACGTATAGTAAGTATCGCGCAACCAACAGAAACGATAATCCCAGTTTCTGCCTTCATCGTGAATCTCTGGAAGACTTGTGGTGCAAGCGGCGATGATACCACCGGTATCTTCATACTGATGAAGTTTCAAAGCTAAAGCGGACCGAATAACTTCTTTTTGAAAAATATGCGGCAAATGACAGTTTTCAACCCACTTCGTCCAATAATTTTTTGTTCTTTTATAGAAGTCTTCGAAAGTCGCTTGCAGGGGGCCTTCTAAAGGAATTCCCCACGATAAAACAAAATATAAATCTTCTGTAACAGTGAATTCTTTTTCTTCGACTATATAGGTGAGCGAAGCATTTGTTGTAAGACGCACGGGTTGCTCTAAACCTTCATATCGAATGTGATTACTTCCCAACATGACTCGAGGCTGAATTTTCCCGTAATCACCGACAGGATTGCATTTCACCGTGATGCGCGGACGACCTGATAATTTTTTAATTTTGCGAAAGAGCATCAAGGGCTTATGATAGCGTTCGAACAAATTGAATCGTGGGGCGAAGTCGATCACCTCAAAGGCACCATCTGTTGTTTCGATGCGAGTCGAAAGTATGTTGGTGTTCTTAATATAAGATTGCGACGACGAAAAATTCTTCCCCGACGGTGTGAATGAAAACTGTCCGCCTTTTTCTGGATCTAGCAGCGGACCAAAAATGAAGCTGGAATCGAATCTTGGCCAGCACAACCAGCTAATATTAGCCTTCGTATCTACTAATGCTGTGTAGGCGCAGTTGCCTATCAAGCCGTGATCATAACGATGAGGTGAACTAAACGTAGCGCTTTCCATTTTCAGACCTTTCTTTGAAACCAAAATCCCATTTCATTTTCGGAGGACCTTGATGTCAGAAAAACCAAAACGAATTTTTATCAGCAACAGATTGCCATTCAACATCACTGCTGACGGCGAACTGAAAAGAGGTAGTGGCGGACTTGTCTCTGCGTTGCTCGGAGTCAGTCTTGATGAGCCGTTTGCCTGGTTTGGTTTTGACACCGACAAAGACGAAGCAGAGCGACTGCAAAACAAAGTCCGCGAAGCTCACCCTCACTTACAAAGTTATCCTGTTTATATTTCGAAAGAAAGATACGAAAAGTACTATGATGGATTTTCTAACGAAATCATCTGGCCTCTTTTCCATTATGAAAGTCAATTGACAGGTTTCATTCGTGAAAATTGGGAGGCTTACAAAGAAGCAAACCAAATCATGGCAGATGAAATTGTTAAAGTGGCAACTGACAAAGATACGATCTGGATACATGACTTCCACTTTCTGCTATTGCCCAAAATGATTCGCGAACGTTTACCCGGTGTGAAGATCGGATTCTTTCTGCACATTCCGTTTCCAAGTGCTGAGCTGTTTCGGCAGCTTCCCGTGCGCGAAGAACTTCTTTCAGCAATGCTGCATTCAGATCTTATCGGGTTTCACGAACATTCTTACTTAAGACAATTTACCGTGAGCTTAAAATCCATTTTAGGATTGGATACTTCTTTCTTTAAGGCTGACTTGAATGGACATACGGCCCATCTAGGAGTTTACCCAATCAGTATCGAAAGCGACGCCTATAAGGCAAAGGCCTCGTCGCCCGAGGTACAGCAAAAATGTGACTACTATGCAAGCGTCAGCAATGTTCCCTTCACTCTTTTGGGCGTGGACCGTTTAGATTATACGAAGGGTTTGGTTTTAAAACTGCGCGGCCTTCATCGCGCATTCACTAAATATCCTGAGCTTATAGGGAAGATTTCTCTTTTACAGATCGCCGTGCCCACGCGAGAAAATGTTCCTGCCTATATGGATCTAAAAAAAGAAATCGAACAGCTGGTCGGTTCTATCAATGGTCAGTTTGGAACTCCCGAATACATTCCCGTCCACTACATCTTTAAATCTATTTCTGAGGTGGAATTACTGGCTCTCTATCGAAGCTCCAACGCGGCATTAGTCACAAGCAAGCGGGACGGAATGAATCTTGTCGCCATGGAATATGTCATGGCCCAAGACCTGGAAACGCCAGGATCGTTGATTTTAAGTGAATTTGCAGGAGCTTCGTCAATGCTCAGCGATGCCCTGATCGTAAACCCTTGGGATGTCGACGCGATCGCCGATGCGATCAAACAGGCGTTTGAAATGAGTTTTGAAGAACGCTACGAAAGACTGTCACATCTACAGGAAATTCTTTCTCGTTACTCTTCTACAAAGTGGGCATTGGCTTTTCTAAAGGACCTAGAACAAATCACCCAGATCTCAAGCAAGAAGGTCGTAGATATTCAAGCACCGCCTGAATCATGGCCGAAGGCATTACATAAAGCTCTGCAAACAAGAAAAATGAAAGTCGTTTTAGATTACGACGGCACTGTCGTCGCTTTAGCCAAGCGTCCTGAGTTAGCCACTCTTTTAGAAGAAACAAAACATCTTTTGCTATCACTTCATGAAAAAATGGAAGTCTTTGTTATTAGTGGACGCTCTAAGGAATTCTTAGAATCACAGTTTGCGGATATGCCTATTGGTTTAGCGGCAGAACACGGCGCCTACTTTAAGTTTCCAGGAGAGGCTTGGCAAAGTCGAATCGCTTCAGAAATTCAGGCGTGGTATCCACAAATTGAAAAGGTTATGAATGATTATTCAGACCGAGTGCCGTTAGCTTGGGTGGAAAAAAAGAGTGCTTCCTTAGTGTGGCACTTCCGTCAATCACCGGCTGACTTCGCTAATTTCCAAGCTAAAAAGCTGCATGATGAACTTCAAATAGGAATGGCGAATGAGCCGGTCTCTATCGCGATGGGTTCAAATATTGTCGAGGCTAAGGCTATTGAGTGCAACAAGGGAAGCTTCTTGCGCTGGCTTCTTCAGTTAGGAAACACAGACGCGGGTTCAATTATTTGCATCGGTGATGACCGAACGGATGAAGATATGTTCAGAGCTCTGGGAGAGACAGGGTTCTCGATTAAAGTGGGGCCAGGCATCACCGAAGCTCATTATCGCTTACGCAATCAGAAAGAAGTTATCGCTTTCCTACATGAACTGGTGATTGCAAAAGCAAGCATCGTCGCTTCCAAACACTTTGAACAGCGTCGCGAAAACGATGCTACCTATTAACAATCTTCTTTTCAGCAGGCAGCTCCTTAACTTTAATAAATTTAAGTTGAAGCTGCTTGCTGCTCCATTCTCGAGTCCTATTTAAAAGGGCTAAATCACTATTCAGTTTCTTTCCGTAAGAGGGAATGATTTCTTTAATTTTAGTTTGCCATTCCGGCGTCTGCATACGTCCCTTAAAAGATCTTTCAACTAAAGTGATCATGATCGGAGCCGCGGTTGAAGCCCCCGGCGAAGCTCCTAAAAGAGCCGCAATGGAGCCGTCTTCGGAACCAACAATTTCGGTACCGAATTCCAGCACGCCGCCTTTTTCTTCGTTCTTCTTTACAATTTGCACTCGTTGTCCCGCGATCTCTAATTTCCAATCGGCCTTTTCAGCGTTAGGAAAGTATTCACGCAGGGTCGCAATTCGTTCATCTTCGCTCAGCAGAAGTTGCTCAATCAAATAACGAGTCAGAGGAATATTATCCAACCCCGCTTTTATCATCGGCATTATGTTGCTGGCATTTAAAGACTTGAATAAATCCCACCAAGAACCGTTCATTAAAAATTTAGTAGAGAAAGTAGCAAAGGGACCAAATAATAAAGCCTTTTTTCCATCAATCACACGAGTGTCTAAATGTGGAACCGACATGGGTGGCGAGCCCACCGAGGCTTTGCCATAAACTTTAGCCTGATGGCGTTCGATCAGAGCCTCGTTCGTTGTCACCAGCCACTCCCCGCCGACAGAAACTCCTCCATAACCTTTTGCTTCGGGAATGCCACTTTTTTGCAAAAGCTTCAAGGCGCCTCCGCCAGCGCCGATGAAGACAAACTTCGCCTTATAAGCCTTGTACGAATTATTTTCTAAATCTTTGACGATTACATTCCAAGTAGAGTCTTCGTTCCTTTTGATATCGCGCACTTCATGGCGCAAATTGATTTTTACATCGGCATAGGTGGACATGTGCTCAAAAAAAGCTTTGGTCAAAGATCCAAAGTTGACGTCTGTCCCAATATCCATGCGAGTGGCCGCAATTCTTTGCGTAGAATCACGCCCCTCCATCACCAAAGGAATCCACTGCCTGATCTCGTCGTGATTTTCTGAGTACTGCATGCCTCTAAAAAGAGGTTCCTGTTGAAGAGCATCGTAACGCTTTCTCAGATATTTTACATTGTCTTCACCCCAGACAAAACTCATGTGGGGAACGTTGTTTATAAAAATTTTGGGATCGGGAAGAACCTTTTGTTGGACTTGATAAGCCCAGAACTGTTTTGAAACTTCAAACGATTCATTAATGTCGACGGCCTTTTTAGTGTTGATACTGCCGTCGGTATTTTCCGGAGTGTAGTTGAGTTCACAAAATGCGGAATGCCCCGTTCCGGCATTATTCATAGCCGCAGAACTTTCTGCCGCCACCGCATCCAATCTTTCAAAGACTTCCAAACTCATCTTAGGATCAAGCTCTTTCAGTAAAGTCCCTAACGTGGCGCTCATAATACCACCGCCAATCAATATGGTGTCGACGGACTTTTCCACTGGCGGGTTGTTTGAACACGCCAGCAAGCTGAAGCACAGTAATAACAAAAACAATCTTTTCATAAATTTTTCCTGTTATAAGAAAACTTCATGTTCGACTGATTTTGTCAGAATCTAAATAGGTATTTTAACATGGCACGCGCACTACGCGCGAACGTAGTGATGAACCATACTGACTAAATCGGCGGAGTTAATAGGTTTCGTCAAATGATCTGTGTATCCAACGCTTAGACACTTTCTGCGGACTTCCGCCATCGCATGCGCGGTCAACGCGATGATAGGTTTTTTATAACCTTTTTCACGCAATTGTTGAGTTGCAGTATAGCCATCCATTTCTGGCATCTGAATATCCATAAGAATGATGTCGTAGTCGCCCTCTAAAGCCTTGGCTTGTGCCACCAATCCATTATCAACAACGTCAGAGTTTGCTCCCGCTCGCCGTAAGAAATGTTTAATAAGGCGTTGGTTGTCAGGTGTATCGTCAACAACTAAGACTTTAATTCCAGTCAAAGGCTTATCAGATTCACCACCCGATTCCGTCGATGATAACGGAGCCACCACCGGAATCACGGCCTTTTTCTTTTCCGGTTGATCGGCAATCGTCACTAAGAAGGTACTGCCTTTGCCCATCTGACTTTCTTTAACAACAACGTCCCCGCCTAACACTCGCGCCAAACGCCGAGAAAGTGAAAGACCCAAGCCTGTGCCACCGAACTTTCTAGTCACTGAACTGTCGGCTTGCACAAAAACTTCAAAAATTCTTTCATGTTGATCGGGCTGAATACCAATACCGGTATCAATGACTTCAAATGCAGCCACTGTCCGGCCATTTTCAGTCTGACCAAAGGTGCGAATAGAAACACTTCCGGAGTGAGTGAATTTAATCGAGTTACTCACAAGATTAATAAGAATTTGCTGCACGCGCGTTGGATCTGAGTGAATTTCTGCTGGAGTCGACGGATCACGTTCAAAACCCAGCTTTAAACCTTTCTCTGAAGCATTCACACGCAAAAGAGAAATCACATCGTGAGCAACGGTTTCAGGTTTCAAAGGCAGAAACTCTAAGGCCATTTGCCCGGCTTCTACTTTGGAAAGATCCAGAATGTCGTTGATAATCACCGTCAGCTGATTCCCGTTTCTTTGCAGGACTTCAAGATAATTTACGCGCTCTTCATAAGGAAGATCAGGATCACGCAAAAGATCGGCAAAACCCATGATGGCACCCAACGGCGTGCGAATTTCATGAGACATATTTGCCAAGAAGGCGGACTTCAGTTCGTTTGCACGGACGGCTTCGCTTTTAGCAGCTTCAAGATCCTTTCGGGCCGTCACCCGATCGGTGACATCGATGGCGTGATCATAAACGCCGTAGGGGTTTCCATGAGCGTCTTTAATTTGAATGTAAGTGAAATCAAAATAGCGTTCTTCAATCGGACCAAATTCAGTGCGACGTATGGGCACAGGGAACTCAACTCCCACAAAAGGTTCTCCGGTTCGGAGTACGTTTTTGACAAGTTCGCCAAATTGACCAAGTTCAGGCAAAGCTTCTAAGAAAGGGCGACCTTGCAGATCCCGTCCCGGGAAAATTTTCTGATACTCACTGTTCAGCTTTTCAAACACCATGTCTTCGCCCACCCACAGGGCCATGGCCGCAGGAGAGACGTGAAAGATGGCATCTAATTTGTGCTGCTCTAATGCGAGCGTCTGTTTTGAAGCTTCCAATTCCTTTCGCATTTCAACATGCGTAGTTACTTCAGAAGCTAAAACCATAACTCCGTTGATTCTCCCGTCGTCATCGCGACGGGCACTGTATGTTAGATTGAAATAACGGATTCGATCTCCTAATGTCACCGGTATCTCGTAGTGATGAGTTGTCACACCTGTGTTATAAACGTCATCAAGAAGCCCGTGCACCTCGACAGATTCGGGCTGCGCCTCGCGCACCTTCATCCCGGTCGCATCAAATCCGAGCAGTCTTATATGCGCCTCATTCACGAATTCAAACTGGTGTTCTGGGCCTCTCAAGATACACACAAGATGAGGTGTATCTTTAAATAGAGAGCGAAAATTACTTCGCTCGTTCTCAACCAGGGCCTTGGCTTTTTCTAAGGCGACTCGAGACAGAACTTTTTCAGTAACATCCGTACCCTCGATCAAAATACCAACGACATTTCCATGGTCAGAAAGAATAGGCTGATAAGTGAAATCCAAAAATCTCTCTAGGCGTCCCAAGGCTCCATTAAAATAAACCGGAACCTCCAAACCCTTGTACGGAGTCTTCGTTTGAGAAACAGTATGCAAAATATCCAGAAGACCCTGCTCTTCCAGTTCGGGCAGAGCTTCTTCGACCCTCTTACCAATAATCTCGTTGTGCCCGATCAATTCAAAAAATTTCTGATTGCCGAATTTAAAAATAAAATGCGACCCTTCAACGAACGCCATAAAGGAAGGCGAATTTTGAAATACCTGAATCAACAAGGTTGCGTTAGACTGATCGAAATTAATGGTTTTCATGGGGTCCTCAAGGAGCTAATCATGCGTACCGATTGGGCTCACATGTGTCTTCCGATATTGCTACGTGTCGCCTCTAAGCTCAAAATAAAACCAGTTTGGGGCGTTACAATATGGCAAGAAAATAGAACAAACGAGATATTGCATGAAAAATTGGCCTGATAACAGAATTCAAAAGCTCTTTAACATTGACGTTCCTCTGATCCAGGCTCCAATGGCGGGTGTAGATTCTGTCGAACTTGCGGCAGAAGTTTCTAATGCCGGAGGACTTGGTTCTTTGGCATGCACTCTGTTTTCAGTCACGCAGCTAAAAGACGAATTTAAAAAACTTCGTTCTTTAACGGCAAGGCCTGTGAATTTGAATTTCTTCTGTCATGAAAATCCAGAGAACACCGAAACCCTGCAAGAAAAATGGAAAAAGCATCTTAGCAAATACTATATTGAGCTCGGCATTGATCCGAATGCTTCCTATGCAGCTACGACACGTGCTCCGTTTAATGAAGAATACTGCTCGGTGGTTGAGGAACTTAGACCGGAAGTCGTCAGCTTTCACTTCGGGCTTCCGGCTGCTGACCTGGTAAAACGACTTCGCCAGGCCGGTTGCAAAATTATTTCTTCGGCTACGACCGTTGCGGAAGCGCGATGGTTAGAAGCAAGAGGATGCGACGCCATTATCGCCCAAGGATTCGAAGCCGGTGGACACCGAGGAAGTTTTCTAACTGACGATATGGCAGCTCAAGTCGGAACAATGGCCTTAGTTCCACAGACAGTGGACGCCGTGAAAATTCCGGTGATTGCGGCCGGAGGAATAACGGATGCGCGAGGAATCGCGGCTTCCTTTTTTCTTGGCGCTTGTGGAGCGCAATTAGGCACCGCGTATCTTTTCTGCCCCGAAGCCAAGGTTTCAAAACTTTACCTGCAAGGGCTTCAGCAGACGACAGATGATCAAACCGTGCTAACGAATGTCTATAGCGGAAAGCCCGCACGCGGAATTCGCAATCGATTCATCGAGCAAGAAGGACCTATTTCAGAAATGGCGCCACCATTTCCTTTCGCTAGCCCTGCAGTAAATCCACTAAGAAAAAAATCAGAGGAACTAGGCCTCACAGATTTCGTGCAGATGTGGTCAGGCCAATCGGCTGCATTAGGCCAGAGCCTTCCGGCTTACGAGCTTACCAAAAAATTGGCACAAGATACTCTCGAGTTATTAGGAAACAAATAAGTCCTGGTTATGGTTTCTTAGGAAGAAGGCTTGTCAGATATTCTTCCGTGTATTTAGAAAAGTCTGCTTCGTGAAGTTCAATGTGTTTCACGATGGCTTGGGCCTCTTCGGACTTTTTTAAAGCCACGCCATAGCGATCAATGACAATGGGTTTCGGATTTAACTGCAAGACGCCTTGATAAGGTTTAAGCTCGGGCTCCGTGCCCATGGTGTACCGGAATACCAATTCGTCAGAAAAGGCAAAATCCACCCGCTTTGTGGCTACTTTTAAGAAGTTGCTAAGTGGGGTTCCCACAGTTTCGATTTTCATTTTTCCGGCTTCAGCCAGTTCTTTAATTCCGTCACGCAATTCTACACCTTGAATATTTCCAGCGGTGTATTTTGCAAGATCAGAAATCTTATTCCACACAATCGGATGATCTTTTCTTTCAATGATCAACCAAGCACTTTTATAAAATAATTTGGTAAAAATAAATTGGTCTGTGTTCTCAATGGTACGCACCGGAACTAAGCCATCTATTTTGGGATCCTTCACCGCATTCATTTTCGCGCGCGTCCATGAAGGTGCAAAAATGACTTTGATGCCGTAGCCTTTCTTTTCCAAAACTTTTTTTAGGCTGTAAAAGACCGCGCCATGATCTGGCATCGCTTCACTCATATGAGGTGGAGCTTCGTGAGTAATAAATGTAAGAACTTTGGGTTTCGCTAAAGCACCGACGGAAAAGAATAAGCTAAGTACAAGTGTTAGATATAGCATGGTCTGTTTAGTATGGGTTTTTAACCCACTGAAGCTCAAGTTACTTCATCTCAATTGGTAAAAAGCCCAGTCATGATGTCAGTAATTTAATTTTAAGATGGACTCATTCTATTCGAAAATTTTTTCGCGTATGGCCCAAAAGTGTTTCACCTTTCTTGCCACAACAAACAAAGGCTTACGAAACTGAGGAACAAACTTCAGCGCTTCGTCGATACTACGAACGAAGATTTTCTTTTCAGGCAACCGGTTGTGCATACGAATGAAATTGAAATAAAAGGCATGACAGTTTTCCTGACTGTCTAAATAAAAATACTCAGTTAAAAACTGCGCACTATGATCGTAATAGCGAACTTCGAGTCGCTCTTGACCTTTTTTATCGTGACCTTTCGTGAAGGTCATAGTTTCAACGTGCAAGACGTGAGCGTCTTTAAGCGACATTGCCTCTTTTAGCTTTTTATCATTGTCTACTAGGATATTTTCGCACGACTTGCAGCTTCGTGCGGCAATGTCGTTCTCGGTTCCGCATTTCTCGCAACGCTTGAAACGAAAAAGAAAACCGCAAGCTTCGATCTCTTGGGTGACAGGATCTTCAAAGGCGGCTTTGCACTTTCGCCCGAAATGCTCTTTGATTGTTCCGTCGTGATCACGTAGCCCCCAAAAGTGATTGATAGCTCCGCACTGAGGACAAGGGACTTCCACAATTTCTGATTCTTTTGAAGGTTTATCTTCGTCAATTTCCGGAGAAAATAGATCGTGCCCTTGGCCCGTATAATCCAAAATCAAACAATCTGTTTTTCCCTCGGAAAGACGCAAACCACGGCCGATAATTTGCTGATAAAGACTGATGGATTCCGTGGGACGTAAGATCGCAATCACGTCGACATGAGGCGCATCAAACCCCGTTGTCAGTACCGACACATTCACTAGATACTTTAATTTGCGATTCTTAAAGGCATCGATAATTTCGTCCCGGTCTGGTCCCGGTGTATCCCCGACGACCAGAGCGGCCACATACGGCGGAAGATTCTTCATAATCTCGATGGCGTGAGTAACAGAACTTGTAAAAATCATCACACCCTGACGTTCTTTCGCCATGTCGATAATATTTTTAATAATAAGCGGCGTGATGCGAGATTGATCTTTTAAAACGGCTTCCACTTGGGCCGCAACATAGCTAGTGCCATGAAGCTTCAAACTTGAAAAATCATAACAGGCAACCGGTGAGTCAATCTTCACTGGCATCGTCAGGTACTTATTTTTAATCATGTAACGAATGGTCAGTTCATAAATGCACTTTTTAAAAAAACGCTCTTCATCCGTCTGTAAAGTCTTGGTGTGTTCGTTGTATTGATAAATCCAACCTAAACCCAATCTATATGGTGTCGCGGTCAAACCTAATATACAGATTTCGGGATTTGCCTTTTGCAGCTTAGAAATCACCTGGAAGTATTGGGTGTCATCCTGAACCGAAACGCGGTGGCACTCATCGATAACTAATAGGGAAAAACTATCAAAAAAATCTTCCGACGCCCGCGCAATCGATTGAATGCTGCCGAAGATCACTTTTTGATCCATGTCCTTGCGCTGCAAGCCCGCAGAATAAATTCCTGCATCCAATCCAAAAGAAATATATTTAGCGTGATTCTGCTCTACCAATTCTTTAACGTGCGCCAAAACCAAGACACGGCCCTTCGCCAATCGAGCCAGTTCGGCGATAACTAGACTTTTCCCCGCACCTGTTGGCAAGACGACCACTGCGGGTGTCTTTTCCTTCCTAAAATGTTTCAGCGTGGCCTGAACGGCCTCTTGCTGATAGGGGCGCAGTTTGTACATGAGTCAGCTATACCAAGGCCGTGGGACAAAGGCAATTTTTAGACAGCCTTAAGATTCAAAGTTACTCTTTTGAAGAGTGACCAAGTTCCTGTCCCTTTTCTTTTTAATCCAATTCAGTCTCAGTTTTGCTCATGCGGAAACGAATTGTTATCTTATCAACGAATGCAGTCGCTTTCGTCGTGATCCTTCAAGTCCGTCTCCGGGAACTCAAATTAAAATCAATCCTTCGGCCGTACCGACGGAAAAAGGATACGGCATCGAAGCTATTTATTTTTCTCAGGAAGCAGATCTTTCTTTGGTGCGAGGCACGGGTCGCATGGGCGCGGCACTTTCTCCTTCCAATAGTGAAGACACATTTTTTGGTGCACCCGGAATAGAAACAACGGACGAACTTTTTCAGCGCAAAGATGAAAAACTAAAATATCCGAATCAGAAAATCACGTTAGCGGCCGCCTTCAATTTGTTAGAGCGAAAAGGCAGCGGTCTCAAAAAGTACAATCTGAAATTGGGACTCATGGCGAAGTATAACAAGAATAGCTATAACGTCACACCTGGAGGAGGCTTAAGCGGAGCTTTAGGTCCTCTTTCATTTGGCTATTCGGTCTACGAGGATCAAACACAATGGGACGCGCGCAGTCTGGGCGGGCCTGCGGAAGAACTTACGAAGTACAAAGTTCAAACTTACAACGTCGGTTTATATTTAAACTCTGTGATTCTTAATTACTCCAACATGTTGCTTAAAACCGAAGATGAAAGTTTTGAAGCAAAAATTAATTTGTATACGGCTAGCCTGACACTGGGAAAATTTATCTTTACCGCAGCTAAACGCGACGAAGATTCTCCGACACCGGCTTATAATTACGAGACGAAAACGTTGGAATACCAAAAAGTGAAAGAAGAGTATTTCGGCGGAATTCAGTATACATTGACCCGAAATCTGATGATTGGTGGTCTGTATAACTATTATCTTTTGCGTGAAGGCTCTATCACGGCGACTTTATTTTTTTAAGAATTCCAGGGCCACTGGGATGTTCATGGCCCTGAAATCCGGTTGAACTTTATTTACAAATAGATAGTTTTTTACTTGAGCTTAAAATAGTTTGGTACGAGGTTTTGTCTCCCGCGCGCAGAACCGCCCAGTAACGAGCGCCGCCACGCCAGCTGCCACTCACTTTGCCAGCTATACGTCCATCACGTCCTACCCAGCGATTCAAGATACGAATACCGCAGCTTAGATTTTGCAATGGATCGTGCAAATCTTTTGAAGTTTTAAAGCCGCAACCGTAAGCATTGCCGCTCTCAATCGAGATTTGCAGCAGACCGCGGCTCACGACACGACGGCCTTGGCTGTCGTTAAATGCCTCCGTGTAAGATGTATTCGTGTTGTAGCTGCTTTCGAAGCGAACCATGTTAGACATGAGGTGAGTCCAATACTGCTTACGTTGAGCATAACTGAGGTTCTTATAGTTCGGGCAGAAAGTGCTTGCGTCTGCGGGGATAACATCCAGCATATCCTGACCAAGTCTATCGAGTTCATTGTTAACGTGAGCTGTCCAAGTTTTGCCTGCAGAATTTTTTGCCTCCCAAGAAGGTGTGACATCGCTTCCTGATGTTGGTGGCGTCGTAGGTTCTGTGGGTGTCGTTGGAGTTGTCGGTGTGGTTGGTGTTGTTGGTCGCGTGCTTCCTCCTCCTGATGATGGAAGACGCTGCCCCATTGCCAAGGCGAATGAGGATTGAAGGATGATAAGACCTGCCAATAAAGTGATTTTGTTGTAGATAGCGTTTTTCATACGTAACCCATCGGCGGGCCTTACGCAGAGCTTTACTGTTTTTAAAACTGTCTAAATTGTGATGAGGCTATTATGAACCCGCTCTATATCTTCGAGGGAAATTCGCCCCTTTTTGCCGGAGTTGAAGAAATTATCGACAGGACCAAATAGCCCTTGAATTACAAATAAACTGAATGTAACTATCATCGTTACATTCTCTTATCCGCTCTAGACCTAAGGAATTGCTCCCTTGAAAAATGAAAAGCACAGCTCTCTCTCATTGATTTTGATTCTTGGTGCCCTTACCGCATTAAGCCCGTTCTCGATCGACATGTATCTTCCTGCATTCCCTAAAATGGCAGAATTCTTTTCTACCAACGTATCCGCAATGTCGTTGTCTTTGTCGAGCTACTTTATCGGCCTAGCAGTAGGGCAGCTTCTTTATGGTCCGTTACTAGATCGCTTCGGCAGAAAAAAGCCATTGTACTTCGGACTTTTGATTTACATCTTCGCGACGGTGGGATGTTTTATGTCGAAATCAATGGAATCCTTCGTCCTATTCCGTTTCATTCAAGCCTTCGGAGGCTGTGCCGCAAACGTGGCGGCGATGGCGATGGTGCGCGATTTCTTTTCTCCTAAAGAAAGTTCTAAGATTTTCTCGTTGTTAGTTTTGATTTTGGGCGTATCGCCGCTACTTGCACCGACAACGGGTGGTTTTTTGTCAGTGGTGTTTGGCTGGCAATCTATCTTTATTGCTTTGACGATTTTAAGTATCGCCCTTTTCCTGGTGACAGTATTTTTACTTCCGGAGGGACGTGGTGCCGACACTTCCCATTCTTTGCGTCCCGGAAAAATTCTTTTGAATTATATTTCCATTATCAAGGATCCGCAGTTTTCGACATATGCTCTTGCCGGATCTGTCGCTTTCGCAGGGCTCTTTGTTTATCTAGCAGCTTCACCGACCATCTTTATGGAAGTGTTCAAAGTGAGCGAGCAAGCTTACGGATGGATCTTTGGCTTTTTAGCTGTCGGATTTATCGGCGCCAGCCAGTTCAATATTCCTCTTTCCCGCGTTTATTCTAATGAAAAAATTCTTTTCGCCGCGTTTTCATTTCTCGCGTTCATGGGCTTTCTTTTCCCGATCGGCGCCGGCAGTGGCTGGTTGGGACTTGCCTCTACGATGGTGATGCTATTTCTTTATCTATCTTCCGTGGGACTTGCTAATCCCAATGCTGCGGCCCTTGCACTTGCGCCATTTAGTAAAAATGCCGGCAGTGCGGCTGCTTTGCTGGGCTTTTTGCAAATGACGGTGGGATCTTTGGCTTCCGTTTTTGTGGGTGTTTTTAAAGCCCAAGAGCTTTTCCCGATTTCGGTGATATTTGCAGGAACGGCATTTTTATCTCTTTTCATTTTCATTCTAGGCAGCCGACGCATCACTAGCAAAGTCGAGGTCAGTGCCGACGATGCTGGATTTGTGACACACTAAAAGCATTCGCCTTTCTAATTTTTTTGCGTTAACTTGGGGACTATGTACTTTGAGTCCAGAATCCCCATCATCTTACAGCTTGGTTTTCGTGAAGAGGCGTTGCCTCAGTTAAAGGCTTATATCGATCTTTTGTGGTCTTCAAACGAAGAGCTCAATTTGATCAGCCGTAAGATGACCTTTGAAGAGTTGATCGACAATCACATCATCGATTGTCTGCTTCCACTGAAGTACTTTCCGACAAATCTAAAAGCAGCGGCTGATTTTGGATCTGGCGGCGGACTGCCTGCCGTTATTTATGCTATCCAGTTTCCGCAGATGCGCTATCATCTTTACGAAAAAAGTCCGAAGAAGCAGGAATTTCTTACGAAGTGCAAAAGCATCGCCTCGAACTTAGAAATCCACGGAGAAATCCCCAAAGACTTAGAGGCCATTGAAGTTGTAACGGCTCGTGGCTTTAAACCTATCGACGTTATTCTTGATGTCAGTCGCACTTACTTCAATAAACAGGGCAAATACTTTTTGCTTAAAGCCCGTAGAGAAAAGATTGATGAAGAAATGGCTTTGGCACTTAAGAAATTTAAAAATGCCAAAGCCACGATCACACCGTTGGTTTCTCCCGTGCTGGAAGTCGAAAGACACTTAGTTCAGCTCTAGCTTAGACCTTAAATTTTCTATTTCTTCCACTTCTTTAGAGGCGGAAGAAAGGATCTCGCAGCCTTGATCTGTCACCACCACGTCATCCTCAATGCGCACACCGATTCCGTAATAAGCGGAACTCTTATCGCGGAAATAAAGTCCAGGTTCAACCGTAAAGCTCATTCCCTCAGAAAGTTTGATGGCGTTTCCGGACTCATCAACGTAAGCCGAAGGGTCATGCACATCCATGCCAATCCAGTGTGAAGTACTGTGAGGCATAAGCTCACTGATTTCACCGGTGATGCCGGCTTCTTTTAATCCCTCTAGCAAAAACTGCTGGGCCGTCTCATGAAGCGAAGCTAAGGTTCCTCCAGGACGGATCTTTTTTAAAACCTCTTTTTGAGCCTTAAGCACGATCTCATAAATAGTCTTTTGCTCTTTGCTAAAAGATTTTCCTACTGGCAGAACGCGCGTGATATCCGCGCAGTAACCCTGCCATTCTCCGGCGGCATCAATAAGAACTGTTTCACCGGATCGCAGATTTCGCTCGGTGGCGCGAGCGTGCAAAGTGGTTCCACGCTCGCCACTGCCGACAATAGTCTCGTAGGCTGTCCAGTGCATTCCTTGTTTCATAAATTCAGATTCTAGGAAGTTTGCAACATCTCTTTCGGAAGCCCCCAGAAGATTCTTCTGAAAAAGTTCCTGATAGACCGCAGAACTTTTTTGCGCGGCCATTCTCATGAAGTCGATTTCATCAGCTTCTTTTTTTTGACGAAGTCTTCCGACCAGTGTTCTTGAATCGCATAACGCCAAAGGAATGCTTGTAAAACGGGATCGACGTCGATTCTGAAAAGAGACCTGCTCTAAAAGCGTGCGATCTAGCCACTCACTTCTTCCCACTGGAAATGCCAAGCGGTCAAAATCGCGAAGATGATCCTGTAGAATGTCCTGAAGCTTACTAACAGCGGCGAACTCGATATTAAAGAGTTTTTCCTGATCCTCTGACATCAATGAATTCACGTCTTCCCAAAGTGCAGAGGCCGCACCAATATGGTCAGAAAGGAAATAAGATTTTTCTCCGGCGACGACTAGATAAGCTTCTGCAACCTCGACTCCGCAAAGGTATAGAAAGTCGGAAGCGACTTTGAAACGATACGCGACAGAGTGCGATCTCATGCGAAGCTCTCCGGAAGGAATCACGAAGAGTGTACGGGAAAACTGACTTCCTAGACTTTGGCGACGATTTGTATATTTCAATGACTGTTCCATGTTTAAAGTATCGACTTAAGACACTTTTACCTAAATAATCTTATTAAAGGTTCCCTATTTGGGTACTATTTGTGAGACCAAGGAAGACATATGGAGCACTCTCGATACCTCGACACTATTAAAAAAATCCTTAAAACTCGCGAGGTCACTTACAACGAGCTTGCGGCGCATTTGAAAATGACCGAATCAGGCGTAAAAAAAATGTTGAACGCAAAAGATATTTCCTTTCGTCGTATTCTGCAGATCTGTGAGGCTTTGGGCATTTTGCCAGGACAGCTATTTTCTTTGTCCGAAAAAAACTTTATTTCGGAAGTCACCCTCTCTAAGCCACAAGAGGATGCTCTTTTAAAACAAAGATCCTTGCTTGCGGTTTATTGGCGCTTAGCCATTGAAGGCTGCGACCTCAATGAAATAGCAGAACTGCAAAAGATCTCTAAAGCGGAACTGAAAAAGATTTTAGATAAACTCGTCAGCTTAGAACTTCTTTCTGTCAGACGCGGCATTTATACTCCTCGCCATGTGGGTAAATTCAAATGGAATGAGGAATCAAACTTAGTGAAAATTTTAAATCAGGAATGGTCAGAACTGACCTTACAAAGAGCTTTAAATAAAAAGAAAGGAGCTTCACATCGTCTTGTGAGCATGAAGCTTTCTGAAGACTCTTACACTCGCTTACAGCAAGGCCTGGCGAAAGTCCTTGATGAAGCGGTACAAAATTCCGAAAATGAAGAGCTGACCCTTTCAAAAAAACAAATGCACAACTTCACCGCGCTGATCGCTACGGTGCCGCAAGGAGTTTTAGACGCTTAGTTTTTAACGATCAGAACAATCTTACCGGTGTGGGCGCTGGATTCCATCAACTCATGGGCTTCCCGAGCCTCATTTAACGGAAAGGTTTTAAAGATCACGGGTTTTAATTTTCCCGCGTTCAATAAAGGCCACACATTTTTTTCTAAAGCTTGGGCTATGCGTGTCTTTTCTTCTACCGAACGGGACCGCAAAGTTGAACCTGTGATTGTCAGGCGCTTCATCATAATTTTTCTAAGATCAATTTCCGCTTTAGTTCCATGCAAAGTTGCGATTTGCACTAAACGTCCTAAATGACCCAGGGCCTCTACGTTACGAATAAAGTAATCGCCGCCAACCATGTCTAAGATAACGTCGACACCCTTTTCTTGAGTCTGTTGTTTGATAACCTTCACAAAATCTTCATTCTTATAAAGAATGACATGCTTTGCGCCGATGTCGTGCAAAGCCTTCACGGATTCTTTTTTTCCGGCAGTCGTAAAAACTTCGGCACCAAATTCACGCGCCATCTGAATGGCAGTGGTGCCAATGCCACCCGACCCTCCGTGAATTAAAATGCGCTCACCTTTTTTGAGATGACCGCTTTCAAAAACGTTCGTCCATACGGTGAAAAATGTTTCGGGTATCGCCGCCGCTTGAATCATGTCTAAGGAATTTGGAATGGGAAGACATTGTCCCTCGGGAGCCGCAACATACTCTGCATAACCACCACCCGAAATTAAAGCGCAGACTCTGTCGCCGATCTTCCAGCGCGAAACTTTTTCTCCGCAGGCGACAACAGTTCCAGCGACTTCCAAACCTAAAATATCGGAAGCCCCCGGAGGCGGAGGATAGCTTCCCTGGCGTTGAGCGCAGTCAGGACGATTCACGCCTGCCGCTGCTACTTCAATTAAAACTTCATGAGCGTGAACTTGAGGCTGAGGTCTTTCAGTGATCTTAAGCACTTCAGGTCCACCAGGAGCAGTCATATCGATTACACGCATATTCACCTCCCCAGAAACTCGGGATGAGCAGAAACTTACGTCAATTCTAGGCCAATGGCTAGAGATACCTCGTTAAGTCCTTCGTTGGACGGGCGATAAGTAAAATATGAACCGCAAGGTCCTTTTCATCATCCTTCTTCTGACATCATTTGCGCAGGCTCAAGAAAGTTCTGTGTACACCTGTCGTTTTGAGAATGATCCGCACGGATTTTCGTCAGTGCGCATGAAAAAATATTTTGATGAACAAGCGAATATGGAATTAGGAAAAGTGGACCTGATTCAAAACTTTATGGTGGTTGAAAGCACGGCTACTAAAGTGTATCAAATCCCCTTATTAGATAATCAAAGCTTCGTGCAACTGTGGAATTCGGCAAACTTAAGAGTTGACGCGCAACTCCTCTACTCTCAAGGAAGTAAAGAGTTTCGCGCCAACTACGTTAAAAATTCTGAAAAACAGAAACTTATCTGCGTAGAACTGCGCAATTAAAGGTCCCAACGACCTTCAGCTTCCGGTTGAAATTCAACACTACGTACAGAAAGTTTTTTCACCGAACCATTGGGCATTTTCCAATCAATAGACTGGCCCTCAGTTAATCCCAACAATGCCATGCCAACAGGAGCCAAAATAGAAATACGCCCCTCCTCTAGCTTTGCATCTTGCGGATACACCAAAGTCATTTGGCTTTCCTGCCCGGTGGCTTCATCCAAAAACTGCACACGCGAATTCATCGTCACGACATTGCGAGGAATTTCGGTTTGCGCAATAACGTGAGCCCGTCCAAGTTCTTCTTCCAAAGCCTCGGCCCAAGGACCTTCCACTTGCGACAGCAAAGCCATTAAACGGTGATGGTCCTGATCCGTAATAAAAATGCGAGGTTGTGTGCTCATGCTTCCTCCTGAAAAGGTAAGAGTTAATTAGTTCATTGAATTTTTAAAATGAGAATGGAACGAAAAAAGAAACTAAACGGCCATCAGCAGAAATTTTCTGCTGCAACAAAATCTAAGAATGAGATTTTTGAAAGAAAGGCGCATAACGGGCATTATACGCCAATTATTTTATTTAACAAGGTCTTGAACATTCTTCCCTATATCTAAAAGAATCTGGCGGACATGATCGTAATCTTTATCCGTACAATCTTTGAAATTCGTCAAATGATACAGATTTTTTAACGCTTTGGCCCCTTCGGGAGTGGAAGAAAAGCTCTTCATAGCTTCGACAATCTTTTTACGCATCTCCTCTGGAAAGTCTTTTCTAAAAACAACGGGGTCACTGGGGACCGAATCCGTTTTTTCTAAAATGCGCACTTTTTCATAAATATCGGGAAATTGGGAAATCACCAGACGGCGGGCATCTTGCGGTACGCCATCTTCAGCAGGCGTATGATAAGTCGCACCTGCGTCGACACGGCCCTGATAAACCATAGTTACAACACTGTCATGTTTCCCCGCGAAAACAATTTCGCCCAAACGGACATTCGCATCTTTAAGTCGCTTGGCTGGCAAAACATAACCCGAAGTGGATGCTGGATCGACGAACGCGAACTTTTTTCCATTTAGATCTGAAAGCGAGCGGATTTTGGGATTCTTCGTGATGATTTGTCCCCAGTATTCCGAACGACCTCGATTCACTCCCATCAAAAATGCTTCTGCTTTGTACTTTTCGTGCGCCAGAATGTAGCCAAAAGGATTCATAATTGCGACGTCGACACGTTGCGATCCCAATCCTTCTACCACCGCAATAAAATTCACCGGCACTTGCATCTTGATGTGGATACCCGTCTGTTGCTGAATCCAACGCTCTAAAAGTTTCCCATTTTCAGAAAGGACTATGGCGTCTTGCCCCGGAACAAGAGCAAATTGCACAGGATGATTCTTAGATCCCAAGTCTTCACGCGCAGTGCAAGAAAGTAAAAAGAATGAGAGGATGAGGGCGAAGATATTCTTCAACACAAGCTTTCTCCGTGAGGATTTCCAACGAAATTCCTCTCGTTATTAAATGTATGCAATAAACACTATTCTAAACTAAAATGCATTGTAAAGCAGAGTTCATTTCGGGATAAGGAGTGCATGGAAATGTCTAAAGTAACTGTCGAAATCGATGCCGATCTACAAGATCTCATCCCACAGTTTGTCGAGAATCGCAAAAAAGATATTGAGACTCTCGAGCAGCTTGTGGAAAAAAATGATCTTGTGACTATCGCTCAGCTTGCACACAAAATTAAAGGTGCAGCCGCGGGATATGGTTTCAATGAATTGAGCGAGCTTGCCGCACAAATGGAAAAAGCCGCTAAAGCCAATGACAGCACTCCACTTAAAGACCTCGTTAAAAAAATGAGAATTCATTTCCTAAACATCGAAATTCGCTACGTCACGATGTAGGGTTCATGACTCACAGAACGCGCCTTTTTCTTTTCACGACCGCTCTCGTTCTGGGTACTTTACTCATCGCGGGAAGCATCGGATATAAGGTGGGCGCTTCGGCCCTCATGCAATCGAGTGTCGATAAGTTAATTCAGGCTCGCATAGCCAAAACAAAAGAACTTACGCAAGACTTTCAGCATCTCAACAATATGCTGATGGTGATGGCCGAAACGCGACGTCTGCAAAACTTTTTGCAACAATCACCGGCGGACCAAGAAGAAATCCGTCGGTATTTGCAACGCTCCGGAAGTGAAAGTGGCTGGCGTCCTTTAATCGCTCGCCAATACGAATCTCCTCAAACAGGGGATATTCTTAAGTCCCTTTCACAAATGTCGCCTTCCAGTGTTTTTCTTCAGGCGCAGTTTCTTCAAGACGCGCTTCGAGAGAATAAAAATCCACGCGAAGTGGTAGAGCCGTCCCAAGCACCGAAGCTTTCGTATTTTAAAAACCACGCAGTCATTCATAATTTCATCTTAAATCAACTGGAGCGGAATCATTTAAGTGACATTCTTCTTATTGATAACGATGGAAACGTCGTTTACACCACCAATAAAAAGCTTAATTTAGGTGCGAATTTATTGACTGGAAGTTTTGCTAATACACGCCTATCGCAAGTTTACAAATGGTCCACAGAAGCACCCAACGCAACGACGAAGTTTTTTGATTTTTCAACTTTGGCGCATTTTTGGCCTGAAAACGTCGCGTTCCTTGCGGCGCCTATTTACTCTACTACAAACAACAAGCATCTTGGCGCCTTGGTGTTTCAGATTCCGGTAAAAAGAATTGATGAAATCCTTTCCAACAATCATGATTGGAAGTCTTTAGGTCTTGGAGCTTCCGGGGAAGTTGTCGCCTACGGCCCTGAAGGTCTTATGCGCAATACATCTCGGTTTTTTTTTGAGAATCCGAACAAGCTGATCGAAGATCTTCAAAAACGCCATCCTTCTACCAATGAAGGCGAACTGATTCTTCGCTCGCAGTCGACTTCTATGATTGTGGGACTACCGCAAACTTTACTTAAAGAATACTTGGAAATGTCCGAACTCGTGGACCAGGCCGATGACTATGCTGGACATCGTTCTTTAAAATCTATAGGCAAAGTTATTCTTCCGGGTGAAACAACCTGGATTCTGATGGCAAAAATGGGAATGCAAGATGCCGTGGGCCCTTTAAAAGACCACTTAGGTTCATTGGCTTTGGCATTGTTGTTAATCGTTATAGCTTCTTTCGCCGCGGCCTACTGGGTTTCTTTAAATCTTTTCCATCCTCTTAAAAAGCTTTCTTACGCTCTTCACCGCTTACGTTCTCACTCATTTGAAAAACTCTCCGTCCCGCGCAAAGGCGAATTCAAAGGAGTCTTTGAATCTTTCAACGAAGTTTCTGAACATTACAACAGCATTAAGTCGCAAAAAGATTTTTTGGAGAATGTTTTTTATTCTCTTCATGAAACATTTTTTATTCTTGAATATTCTGCACCTATTGAAGAGGTTCCCTCACAGCTGACGATTCAGACTTCCAACCCCGCCGCCGCGGAAGTCTTAGGCGTACCTTCTGCAACACTCAGAGGAACGGATTTACGAAATTGGATTGAGATGGATTATTCGGCCCTTGATAACAAAATCAAGGAGAGTGCTGACGATGCAGAAATCACTGTTGAAGGATCTCTAAAGCATACTTCGGGTAAGGAAATACCGATTGAGATTTCCTGGTCCCGAGTCAGAGGAGGCGGCAGCGATAAGATTCTTTTAATTGCGGCTGGTCGAGATATCAGCTGGAAGAAAGAAATCGGCAAAGAGCTTAAGCTCAAAGAAGATCTTTTGAAAGAGTCCCAATCCCTTTCAAAGACAGGTTCTTTCCGTTGGGAGATTAAAACCGGCGCTTGCGTCTGGTCCGAAGAAGAATACAACCTCCTTGGATTCCAAGCTGATAAAGTCCGTCCCACTTACAATCTTTTCCGTTCCATGATTATCCCGGAAGACCTGGCACTTTTTGATAATGCTTTAAAATCTTCGCGCGAAAGCATGCAACCGTTTGACGTCGACCTGCGCGTTAAGAAAAACGGAACCAATGAAATGATTTGGGTCCGCTGCCGGGGCCGCACGGAATATGATCAATATGGAAATCCTATTTACGTCTATGGCACAACTCAAGACATCACGGAACTTCGCCGAGTCGAGCAATCTTTAATTGCCGCTAAGAACGAAGCTTTAAAATCCTCTCAGGCGAAATCTGAGTTCTTGGCTCATATGAGTCATGAAATTCGCACTCCTATGAATGCCATCATGGGAATGGCCGATCTGCTTCAAGAGACCAAACTTGATGCCGATCAAAAGTATTACGTTAAAATTTTCGTGAAGGCGGGCGAAGTCTTGATGGCACTCATCAATGACATCCTAGATCTTTCGAAAATCGAAGCGGGTGAAGTCTCGATCGAGAATATTCCTTTTGATCTGAATAAACTGATGGTTGATGTGGAAGATATGATGAAGCCCCGAGCTTTGGAAAAAGCTCTGAGCTATTCCTTCGAAATTTCTCCGGGTATTTCGCCTTACGTGATGGGAGATCCCAACAAGCTTCGTCAAGTTTTGATCAATCTCGTTGGAAACTCATTAAAGTTCACTCAACACGGTCACATCCGAGTTTCCGTGGCAAAGAATCCTTCTAAAAAGGACACAGTACTTTTCAGTATCAGTGACTCCGGAGTCGGCATCCCCGCCTCGAAGCAGCATTTAATATTCCAAAAATTCTCTCAAGCCGACAGTTCGGTCACTCGCAAATATGGCGGAACAGGCCTGGGACTTGCGATTTCAAAAAGCTTGATTGAACTTATGGGCGGAAAAATTTGGTTTAAGAGCCGTGAAGGCAGTGGAACGACGTTCTTCTTTACCGTCCCCTACCGCGAGCAGGTTTACAATCCAGTGACACACCAGCCCCTGCCTCTGCAGGGTGGCGAGCTGGACTTTGCCACTCCGAAGCAGCGTGACCCTAATAAGAAAATTAAAATTCTGGTTGCGGATGATACTGAAGACAACCGCACTCTTTTTACGCACTATCTTAAAAACGGACCGTATGAAATTATTGAAGCCGAGAATGGACTTGAGGCCATAGATAAGATAAAGTCAGGACAGTTTGATATTGTCTTTATGGACGTGCAAATGCCTGAGCTTGATGGTTATGCGGCCACTGATGAAATCCGCAAATGGGAAAACGAGAATCACAAAACTCACACTCCTATCATTGCCTTAACAGCGCATGCACTTTCAGAGGACAGACAAAAGTCTTTACGAGCGGGTTGCGATGACCACATTGCAAAGCCCTTTAAAAAAGACACGTTGGTCGGTGTGATTAACAAATATTCTCTGTAAGGAGATTTCTCATGGGCACTGAAGAAAAAAGCCGTCTATTGATCGTTGAAGACGACTCCGATATCCGTGAGTTATTAAAACACTTTCTTAAAGAATTTGTGGACGAGATCGTCGAAGCTGAAAACGGCGCGGCGGCACTTGAACACGTAAAAACACAGGAATTCGATACCATTCTTTCTGATATCGAAATGCCCCAAATGAACGGACTTAAGTTTTTGGCTTATGTACGCTCTTTGGGTCAGATGACTCCATTTGTGGTACTGACAGCTCATGGAGACCACTCTCGGGCCCTCGAAGCGCTTTCGCTGGGCGCTTTTGACTTCATCACCAAAGATTCAAAAAGAAAATTAGTGATCGAAAGTGTGTGCGCGGCTTTGAAATTCGGTCGCGAAATGAAGTCTTCCAAAAACGATCCGGTTCGTTCAAATCATTTGCGCAAAGTTTACGCGGATATGTCTAAATCATCCGAAATGCGCTTAAGAAAAATCATCGAAGAAATGTCATCTTAGGAGTCCCTAATGGTTAAAATGGAAGCCCATTATCAAGGTGAAAAACACTGCGAACTGACGCATGTTCCTTCGGGAGCGCGTATCGGTACAGACGCACCTAAAGATAATAATGGGAAAGGAGAACTTTTCTCTCCCACAGATCTTTTAGGAGCCGCAACGGGTTCCTGCATGCTCACAGTCATGGCGATTGCCGCGGATAAAGATGGTGTTGAGCTTAAGGGTTCCCGCGTGACTGTGGAAAAAGAAATGGCTTTGAACCCTCGTCGTGTGGCTAAGCTGCACATTGTTCTGCATCTTCCACAAAGTGTTCCCCACGATTATCGTAAAAAATTAGAAGACATCGCCTTAAACTGCCCGGTGAAATTGAGCTTGCATCCGGATTTGCAAACTCCGATTTTATTCCATTACGACATATAGTTTACTTCACCAAAACTTGCACTTTCTGCGCAAGTTTTTGGTTCTGATAAAGTTCAAAGGTGTGACGTCCCGTTTCGGGCGTCCACAAGATAGACTTATTTCCTGCAACTTTTTTTCCGTTGATTTTCCACTGCAATCCCGCGGGATGTGGTCCTTCCGCCAATAAAGGCATTTTCTGATGACCGCGGGGAATAGCCGGATCCAGTGCCATGATCATACCGTCTTGAGGATACACAATGCGAGCTTGAGGATATTTTTCTGGAGGAGTGATTTCTTTCTGTGCCGATGCAAGAGACAGTTTGGCCGAGGGATAGTTGGCGTCTAAAAACGCCATCACCTTTTTCCAGATAGGGGCGGCGCCTGTTACTCCCATCACGTTCCACATGGGATCTCCTGAAAAATTTCCGACCCACACTCCGACAGTGAATCGAGAATTAAATCCAACACACCAATTATCGCGCATGTCTTTGCTAGTTCCAGTTTTTACAGAAGCCCCTTGGGTGGATAGCGCTGAATCCAATCCAAATCCAAGAGCACGATTTTCGCTTTGAGCCAGAATGTAAGCCACATCCTGGGCCGTCTGAGCTTTAAAAACTTGTCGTGCCTTAGGTTCGGGATCGTTGGAAGTAAAACGAAGATCCGTATAGATGCCATTGTTAGCTAAAGTTCGATAAGCCTGAGTAAGATCTTCAAGCGTGACGTCAGCAACTCCCAAAGCCAATGCAGGACCATAGTGTTCGGGCTCTTTAAGATTTTTAAATCCTAACATCTGAAGACGAGTCCAAAAACTTTCATCGTTAAGAAGTTTAAATACTTTCACGGCAGGGACATTTAAAGAGGAAGCCAATGCCGTCTTGACCTGCACCCAACCGTAAAACTGCTTATCGTGATTTTGCGGTTTGTAAATGCCTCTTTCAAAAACGATATCAACGGCAGAGTCTTCAATCCACGAGTTCGGTGTGAGAATATTGTTTTCAAAGGCGGTCGCGTAAAGAAAAGGTTTGAGCGTAGAACCTGCCTGGCGATATGAGCGAACTCCGTCTACAAACTTTTTATCCGAGATACCACTTCCTCCTATATACGCCCAAACATTTCCGGTGGCATTCTCAACCACAAGGACGGCGGCATCGTTCACATTCTGCGCTTGTAAATTTTGAATCTGCGACTTCACCACCTCTTGAGTATAAGTCTGGACATCCATGTGGACCGTGGACTTAATTTCTCCGCTGACAAAGTGGGGACTCAACCGCTGCGCCAAATGCAAAGCCACGTTATGTGTCGAGGACTCCAACGTCTTCTTCGCAAGCTCAGCGATAAAAGCCGGAAACTCAGAACATAAAGAAGGCTCTTGCCAGCACGCGCGATTTTTCCAGTCCTTCACTCCGGCATTAGGCGATCGAATTAAAACTGCTAGCGCCACGGCCTCTTTCAATGTCAGTCCTGAAGGAGACTTATTAAATAAAGCCCAAGAAGAAGAAGTGACACCTTTGTATTCACCCCGGAGCGGAATCAAATTTAAATAACTTTCTAGTATTTCTTTTTTGGTCCAAGATTTTTCAAGCCTGTAAGCCGAAAGTATTTGTCTCAGCTTGCCCGTCATTCCGGAATATTGAGCCCGATCTGGAGCGATGAGCTTTAAAAGCTGCATCGTGATTGTACTTCCTCCTCGAGAAGAATCTTTGAAAGATCTTTGATAAAGGCTGGCCACTAACGAAGTTATTGAGACTCCCGTATGCTCATAGAAAAATCGATCTTCCGATTTTAAAACTTCGGAGATTAGAACCGGGGAAATATCCGCTAGAGGCGTCCACTGAAAACTTCGATTGTCTTTGTTTTTACGCCACTGGTGTAAAAGCTTTCCGTCATGGCTTAAAATGTACAAATCTGAGCTTTGATACTGCGTCTTGACCTGCTCGTAGGAACGCAACTTAGGAAGGGAGTTATAAAAATAAACTCCACTTCCCAATAATACTAAAGCTGTGAAAAGCGCTCCTCCGGCTAGAAACTTTTTTTTCACTCTTGAACCACCCATTGGCTTTCCGGAAGCTCTGCAAAGATATCGGGACTATACATGGCCTCAACACGACTTGCAGGAAGTTTGTAGGTGCCTGCTTGGTTAAAACGAATAGTGTATTCTAAATTCTCTTCACCATTAAACCAGGCCTGATAGAAACGAACCAGCTCTTCTTTTCTTTCCACTGCTGTCGCCCAAGAACTTTGCAAAAGACTGCTGCTAGCTGGAATAGGATCTTCAATGACCACCCATGTTTGTGGCGCCGACGTCTTCACTTTAATTTGAATCTTCGCAACATCTCCTACACTCCACACACCTTTTTTCTTTTGTTCCACAGGTGTCACAGTTTTTTCCACATTAAATCCGGCGAACAGAGGTTTCGTGACCGGAGTTGAAACTTTCGCAGACACGGTGATCCACGGTTTGCCTTCGCCTTTTTGCTGCCACTGAACTTCGGACTCTTTTTTATTCCATGGAAGAGTCAAAGTTCCTGTGCGGCCCTTGCTCCAATCGTAAGAGGCTTTTTTTCCTTCAAGTTCGGCCTCGAAAATCCCTTGAACTTTTTCTTTTGAATAAGCCTCTTGAATTTTACGCAAGACTAAACTTCCCCACGCATTGTCCGTCGTTAACATCCAAGCGCCATTCGTTTGGCGAGCCAAAACACCCTGATACAGTCTTGGGGTGTCGCTTCGCCATTTTTCTGAAGGCAAGGTGGCAAGAATCAGACGCAAGATGGAGCTTTCTGAGTCCCGCATCAGCCACGACATAGATTCACGGCCTTCTTCTTTCAACTGAAGCCTTTTCGCCGAGAAGCTAAATCGACTGCGAAGAAGGTTTTCCAGATCCGTAATCTTTTTATCGCGTTGAGGAATATCCTTTTCCCATAAGTGGATTTGATACCATTCTACTAAGGTATAAAGTGGCCATTGGTTCGGCTGATAATCTATGGCCGTTAAAAGATCCAAATTCAAACGACGGTAACGAGACAGCGACTCGAAAGCTGAAATCTTTTTTAAAGTCTCATCACTGCGACTGAAGTTTTCTTCTTCTTTGAGGCGGCCTTCGGCATAGGCCGATAAGGCATCAAGAAGACGGCCTTCCGTTTCTTCACCCAGAGCAAAGCCTGACTCGTGCGCAATATTCAAAACATAAGAGGTCAGAATCACACTTCCGTGAGCATGAGACGTCGGGAAGTATTTTAATAAACCTTCTTCAGAAATATAGGTTGGCAGTTGATTCGCCAATTTCTGCCACAGCTTTTTATCATTTGTGGAAACGGCTCGAGAGATCTGCTGCTCTAAGCAGTTATAATCATAGTTCTTCCAGAAATCTTTAATACCCTCAAAAGAACCACCAAGACTCGCACTTGCCTCGATGACGATGGAACTCTTTTCCAGTTCTGCGTCTGCGGGTTGTTTGAGTGACAGTTTAGAAAACTCGGGCCAAGCTCCCCATTCGCTTTGATAGATTCTAGGCTCACGCAGATTTAAAATCTTTTGCGTTTTTTTCACCTCATCTAAAACTTTCCCTTGGGCATTTCGCGCCGTCATCACGTATTGGAGTGAACCGGAAGATGGGACTTTGATTCGCCACTGCACCTCTTTAGATTCACCCGAAGCTAACCTCAGCTTCTGAGGCGTAAAAGAATCTGTTAATGGACTGACCTTTAGGCTCAACTGCAATTCTTGAGTTTGCGTCGAAGCGTTTCTAACTGTGAAACCTGCAAGGAATTGATCGCCCTCACGCACGACGGTGGATAGTCCCGGCATTATGATAAGATCTTGTGAGGATTGAATTGATGTAAAACCCGTTCCAAACTGATCTTGTCCTTGAAGAGCGATAGCCACGATACGGAAGCTCGTCGTGGAGTCATTCAATGGAACATCAACCTTCGCCTCACCTTGCGCATTGAGTGTGATTGAAGGATTCCAATAAAGAAGTGTATCAAAAAGTTCACGCCTTAAAGCCCCGCCTCCATCACCGCCAATCGGCAAAGCCTTAAGACCGAAGTGACGTTTACCAATCACAAAGGTTTGAGACGTCGCGGTCTGCAGCGTGTGAGCACGCATTTTCATCATCGCTTTTAATAAATCCCAAGAGTTATTATCGCGAAGTTCTAGCAAACCTTCATCCACTGCTACCAATGCCACTTCACCTTGAGCGGCCAGCTTTCCGTTGGCGTCTTTAACTTGAACGCGCACCTGTGCTTTATCGCGAGCTTTATAGGATTTGCGGTCTGTCGTCACATCGACTTTTAAAGAATAATCTTTCCAGCCGACTTTGATATTAGTCATGCCCAGTTTAAATGCGGGCTTACCTAAATCAACCAGAGCCGTGGGCTTTGGATCATTAAGGCGTCCGCGAATGGCAAAGGCCGAAACCACAACATTAGGTGAATACTCCTTTTTGATAGGAAGACGAATCACGGGGTTCTCGCCTTTAACATCCACCACTTCAGAGTAAAGAACGGAGTCACGTTCCACCGTTAAAAGTACTTTGGCTGAGGGAAACGGAGTGCGCAATTGAAATTCTGCAGTTTCTCCCGGCTCGTAAGTTTTCTTAAACGGAATCAAATCGGCACGGTCATTGTCGTTTGAACCGAACCATTGAGTTTCTCCGGGTGCAACGATCCATTGGTTCACGTTTGCCAAGGCCTCTTTGCCGTTCGCATCTTTTGTTGAAACAACCGCTAAGACGGAACCGGTCGCTTTTGTTTTACCAGCGCAACTAAAAATGCCCTTGTTATTTGTTTCGCCACGACAAAGTTCGCCGATTTTTTTAAATTCTCTGAAATCTTCGTAAGCGTAGAAACCACCGACAAGACGTTTACGATGTGAATAGTACTGACTTGTATAAAGATCGACTTGAACCTTTTGTTTCTTAAGAGGTCGCTGTTGTAAATCCAAAGCCACGACATCGAACTCGACAAGATTTGGAGTCGCCCACCACGATTTTGCTTTAATACCCAGAATGACTGAAGAAGGCCACATACCAAAGGACCGAATGGCCGTCTGGATTTCTCCATTAGGGTCTTTAAATTCGACCTCCGTGCGAAGGCGCTGTGGTCCCCCGCCATACTTTAAGTTTTTAACCGGCACTTCCGCGCTTCCCTGAGGGTTGAGCTTGAATTCAATAACACCACTTTGTGGAATATGACGAGCCCCCTCGTCTTCACCGCTGCGAAAAAGGCCTTCTTTAACCGAACCATTTGCGAACGAAAAATCCTGGAAGTCATCGTCCTCTGGCAGGAAGGTGTCAGGCTCGACACTCCAACGCATCTTCATCGGAAGACCGGCCGCGGGGCCTCCAGAAAAATAAGTCCCGCTGACCTGTACTGGAACTTGGGACTCTAAAACATAGTTAGGTTGCGGACTTGATAGACGCACTTGCAAAAGAGGCACGCGGAAGCTCTCGATAGAAAATTCTCCTACGGACATCGAAATGAGCGGTGTCTCTTTTTCAGCTATCATCGTCCAGCGACCCATTTTTACACCCGAAGGAATGGGCCATTTAATTAAAGCCGTGCCATTTTTTTTATTCCACTTTAATGGAAGTTTGAAGGATTGCAGACCGGAGTCATGAGAAAGAACCAACGTCGTCGGCCACTCTTTTTCCGTTGGAAGCGACAAGCCCGACTGGTTTGGTTTTCTGATTACGATCTTTGAAGACAATGTTTCTTCAGGTTTAAATAGCGTACGGTCCAAGATAGCATGCGCGATAAGAGGCGATGCCGAAGTATTAAACCCTAGTTGGAAGCGCCAAGATTCGATACCGCGGTCCCAAGAAGAATGTGTGAAAGTGAAGTCATCACCCTTTTCCGCGACGGCAAAAAAGCCGTCATTGTAAAACGAATCGTACTTTTGGTTGGTCGGAAAAGATTTTTTGAACTTGAAATAGGCAAGGCCTTTTGAGTCGGTTTTACCTTCGGCCACAGCATTCCCGTGGATATCAAAGATTCGCACTGTCGCTTGAGAAACAACTTGGGTATTTTTCAACTCTGTCACCCACACCCAAGCCTCATCACCGGAATGCTTAATATGTGTCGCCATATTGGTTACTAAAGCAGATGTGCGCACAAAGAAGGGGGCCTTCTTATCTAAGAGACTTTGTCCCAGAAGAGCGCTTTGCATTTCGACGACGTAAAAACCTTTTTTCTTAAGAGGAATACCGACGACTTCCATGTCAGACGCCTTCAGCGGCTTTTGCACTTGGATCTTTTCAACAGAGGCCTTGCCAGCCAGAGATAGTGAAGTTTCACCTGTAGACTCTTTTTGAACTTTATTGAGGTTGGCAATCACCTCTTTAAACTGCGCCGCTGAAAGCTGTCCCGTCCAACCCACAAATTTCGTCTGAAGACTTTTTTCAACACGACGTAAAGTCACAGGCAAAACGGCTTGCTCAGCCTCAATCACTCCAAAGTCAGCGGCAAATTTCAATAAAGAAGGATCATCGCCGGTTTTAATTGTCAGTGGAAACTGTGACTTATTCGTCAAAGATCTGCCGTCTTCGTCTTTGATATCTGCAGGAACAATCAACTGAAATTGCGCGTTCTGCGGAAACGGACCTTTAAAGTTCAGATATCCAACTCTTTCTTTTTCCGCCGTTCCTTCAAGGCTTGAAGCAAATATCTTCTGTTTTTCTTTTGTCTCGATATAAATTCTTTTTGCATCGGCCACCGCAATCGACGCATTGAAGGTCACGCTCATACCTAAAAGAGGAATACACGGTTTTCCAGGGGCTTCTCGTTCACAAGAAAACTGGGCTTTAAAAGCTTCTGCTACCGTGAATTCAAATGTCTCTTCTTCCGGTGAAGAATATCCCGCAATAGATTGAACACCTCTTCCCCAAATCAGACTGACTTTTGCTCCCGCCGGGAAAGTGCGAGTCGCTTTAACGACAATGAAGTCACCTTTAAAGCTGTCTTTTTCGAATTTATATTCTTCTTCGGCAGAGGCCTTAATCTTTTTTGCCTCTCCGTCCGAAACCACTTCTGCAGGAATACGATCACCTAAACCCTCAACGACGAAGTAAGCTCCTGACGACACACTTTCTTTTTTTACCGGCGCATCCAGCATCAAGAGAAAACTCTGCTGTGGGTCAATATTGCGATACACACGAGGAAAAATTTCCGTCACGTGAGGGCCGCCTGTGTTGAACTGAAAATTTTGACCGGCCACTTCAATAGTACAAGCACTGCCGCCAGGAAGAGGTTTTTTAAAATCGAAGACCCAGTTTTTTGTGTCGATCCATCGACCTTGTCCATCCTTAAAGCATTCACTCCGTGCTGGTGCATCTAACTTGATTTCTCCGAAGCGCACCATAGGCTTTGCAAATTCAATTCGCACCTGATCCACAGACTTTACAAAGCCTTGAGGTGTCAGAGTTTTAATCTGGATTTTTTCTTGAGCATAAGAGGATGAAACGAGTGAAGCCAGAAGCAGGGCGAACATAGAAAATCTCCTTATCGCTTAAGCTTCGTTGGCGTGACTAAGCACTGTCACTCGATGATGCCCTCGGTTATATAGGACCTAGACTCTCGTATTGATACACCCAGAGTTTTTATCTATGTATGCATTAGCAATTATCTATTGGAGAACCCTTTTTGTCTCGTGAGACAATGAGGATACAAGGGAGGTCTATATGACCACACTCGCAACAAGAGCCCTTCTAGCCAATAAAATCCGCATAGGACGCGTGGTGCTTTTCATTTACCTTTCGACTTTTACTTTCGTCGGACTTCTGACTTACTTTGCGAATAGATAAATGACATTTTCATCGTCGCAGGTAAAAATGCTCCTGTAGAACTTTGCAAAGGAGATCCGATGAAAAAATTATTGCTTGTTGCACCCGTTGCTTTGATGTTTGCCGGCTGTGGCTTGTTTCAGAAAAAGACTTCAGATTCAACGACTTCGACAACCTCAGAACAGACTTCGTCTCAAGACGCCGCAGCGTTGGCGCCTACACGCGCGCAAGCTGTCCTCAAAGCTTCTCACGATTCAAAAGTGAAAGGCATCATCCACTTCACTGAAGATGGAAATTTGAAAATTGAAACTATGGCAGAAGGTTTAAAGCCAGGTCCCCATGGTTTTCATATTCATGAAGTTGGTGACTGCTCTAAGGGAGATTTCTCTTCTGCGGGTGGCCACTTCAATCCAACACAAGGACATCATGGGTCTACAGATTCTAAACACCGTCACGCCGGTGATTTGGGAAATCTAATGGCGAACGGCAAAGGAAAAGCCAACGTAACAATGACGGTAGAAGGCCTGACGTTAAAGCCAGGACCTAACAGCATCATTGGTAAGGCTGTCATTATTCACAAAGATAAAGATGATTTGAAATCTCAACCTGCGGGTAATTCCGGTCCACGTATCGCGTGCGGAGTTATTGAGGCTGTAAAATAAGTGAAGGCTTAAACAGCCTTCACCTTCTGAGAAATCTTTCCAAAGATACTTTGACCTTGAGCATCCGACATCTGCATTTCAATGGTGTCGCCTGCTTTCATAAACGGCGTCTTAATGGCGCCGTTTTCAATTTGTTCAATCATGCGCTTTTCAGCTAAACAGCTTGAACCACTGCTGTGATCATCGTTTGAAACAGTTCCACTGCCGATCAATGTGCCCGCTGCCAGATTGCGTGTCTTCGCCGCGTGAGCAATCAACTGACCAAAATGGAAGTGCATGGCACCTGCATTCGCTTTTCCGAAAAACTGACCATTGTAAGTCACATTCAACGGCAAATGAATTCGACCACCTTTATAGGCTTCACCCAACTCATCCGCTGTTACGGCAAACGGAGAAAGCGCCGAAGCGGGCTTACTTTGGAAGAAACCAAAACCGCCTGCGAGCTCTTCAGGGATCAAACCGCGTAAAGACACGTCGTTAATCAAAACAAACAAACGGATGTACTTTAAAGCTTCATCGGGAGTAACGCCCATTGGAACAAAATCTGTAACCACACCCACTTCGCCTTCGAAATCAGTGCCGTGCGCGAAATCACGCTGCGGAATATCTTCGGTCGGCGCTAGGAACTGACCACACTCCCCTTGATACATCAAAGGAACTGTTTCCAGTGTTTCAGGCAAAGCCGCTTTACGAGCCATGCGAACTAGTTTGATGTGATAGATAAAAGCAGAGCCGTCGGCAAAAAGCCATGTGCGTGGAAGCGCTGAATGGAAATCGCTTTCCTTTACAGGAAAGGCATTCGCGGCTTTCCCTTCATTCAAATCCGTATAAAGCTTCTGCAAAGAAGCTTCTTTGTCCTTCCACGACTCCAGCGCTTCTCGCAAATTCGGAGCAATGTGTGTCGCTTTGACCGCCATTTTTAAGTCACGGCTGACAACACACAATTCACCATCTTTACTTAGCGCTGATTTTAAAGAACCCAGTTTCACGATTCATCCTTAGTCAAAAGTAATCTGCAGATTCGCACCGACGGCACGATAGTCTTTCAAACCATCAGCCACTTCACCGCTTGCAGATTCATAGTACAATGCAATTCCGAAGTCAGGAGCAAACTTGAAGCTTGCACCGATCAAAAGTGGAACCAAAGGAGATTTGACTCCTGTCACGTTTCCGATGTCCGCGTTCTTATCCAAGTTCATACCCAAAGAAACGCCGGCAAAGACACCCGCATATTCTTCAAACTTATACATAAGCGCTACTGGGATATCCAAATAGTTCATAGTCACTTTGTTTTCAGGAGGACCGTCAACAGTTAAAGGTCTTTGAGTGTAAAGAAGACCTGTTCTTAGGTGCAAAGGGCCTGACAATGGAAAGTGCGCTGTTGCTCCGAATTGGAATCCTATTTGTGAGCTTGTAGAAGCGCCTGAATCCACATCACCAGATTGGCTACGAATACCCACTTCTAATCCATAATCGATATCGGCCAACGCTGAAGAGGACATCAATCCCACAACTGCCATCAATGAAAGAGCTAACTTTTTCATCCTTAAATCCTCCTAAAATTCTTCTTACGAAGTGGGAAAATCCTCCCACAACTTCAATTATTTATCAAAACACCACACAGCATTCAGCGCCATCTCATTTATAGCCGTATTCGAGGACACTTCGCTGTGCTCCAAAGCTAAATGATGAGGTTCCACTGTGCCTCGAGCGGCCAAAACGATAAGGACTAGTGGAAGCAAGATACGTAGAGCTGTCTCCAAGGTCGAACCTCTTTGCGGAGAATACTCATCCTTCCACTCGCCAAATTTAAGACTTTTAATCAGCATATAGCCTAAGCTAAATAACAAAACCGTAATAACTACGAAGATCCAAGTTTGATTCGGTTGAAGTCCTTGCGCTTGCTCGATAAAGACTTGCGGATGCCAAGACATGTATTCTTCAAAACGCATGCGGCGCCCGTGCTTAGCAAAATAAAAGAAATCAATAAAGCTCATCACGCAGATCAAAAACCAAATGACCGTAAAATAGCTTTTGTAAAAGACGAACATTCCACGCGGCCATTTCTCTGTGACGGCTTGAATCAGCAACAGGAAATAAAGTGGAATAAATAAAAAGCCAAAGATCAAAAGATCAAATCTTAAACCCGCAACGAAAGATTGAAGAACTTCCGTAAAAGGCACCTCTGCCGTCGCATGAAAGACGGAAAGGAAATATAAATTCATGCGGAACAAAGTCATGAAGACGATCATGGCTAAAGCCAGCATGCATAATTTCAAGAAAACTTTTGTGGAAAAACGCAGTGAAAAGATAAATCTATTAGGCACCGAAAAGTCCTTTGACTGATCTAAAAATCGGGAATGAAATAAGCCATCTCACTAGGAGTAAGTATATGTCCTCAATGACACTTTACAACTACTTTCGAAGTTCCACTTCGTACCGTGTTCGTCTGGCTTTGAATGTGAAAGGCCTGGATTTCGAATACAAGCCGATCAATCTTTTGAAGGCGGAACAAAGATCGGAAGCATACTTAAAGATCAATCCCCTAGGTGGTCTTCCAACTTTGGTTCACGGCGGAAAAAATATTCCTGAGTCCTTTGCGATCATGGAATACCTAGATGAGGTGTTTCCAGAGCCCGCACTCTTCCCCAAAGATGCTTACCTAAAAGCCCGCGTTCGCCAAGTCTGTGAAGTGATCAATTCTTTCATGCACCCTATGTGCAACTTAAAGACGTTAAATTATCTAGAAAAAACTCACGGCTATGACCAAGCCAAAAAGGAAGAATGGGCCGGATTCTGGTTGCCCCAAGGACTTGAGACTTTAGAAAAAACTTTGCAGGAATTTTCTGGTACTTACAGTTTCGGCGACACGATCACCATGGCGGATTTGTTCCTAGTGCCACAGCTACTTACTTGCCAACGCTTCAAGGTCGACATCACAAAGTATCCAACACTGATGAAGATCAACGAAAACTGCAAGAAACTTCCCGCATTTGAAAAGGCTCACCCTTTCAAACAAATCGACACGCCTGACGAATTCAAAAACAAATAGGCTTTAAAAATGCAAAAGAGGATCTCGCCTTCGCTAGATCCTCTTTTTTAGACTCCTTTGTCCGTTACCTTTCAAAGGAGTCCGATATGCGTAACAAAACCTTACGTACTATTCGGAAGATCTTAAAAGTTACTAAAGCTTTTTTGATAGTAGTTCTGCTCTTGCTAACTATTATCGCGAAGCTTAAGTCTTTGTAGGTGTCTCTATTTGAAGCGTTCCCAACGGTACAAGTGACTAAAGAACCAAGGTCGGGACTTAAAATCCAACGGCGAAGAAGTCACGGATGAGGCCCTCTAGCGAAGGCACTTCTTTAATTGGAATGAATGAACAGGAAGTTCCATTTATCGATCACCGGAATCACAATGAAGACCAGCATCGAAACATTCAGCCACATAAAGAAAGCCAACCAGCGCTCTGTGCCGTTTGATTTATAGTAGCGATAGAATTCTTGAAGAACTTTAAAGCAGAACGGGAATGTCAGAAGAACGAACATCCAGCTTGCATGCACAAACATCGGTGCCGCTAAAGCCACGCCCACATATACAAATGTATAAAGACCGATTTGAAAAAGAGTGCGTTCCATCCCTAGTGCCACCGGCAAAGTCGGAACTCCCCCGGCCGCATAATCGTCTTTGAACTTGATCGCCAAAACCCAGAAGTGCGGCATTTGCCACAAGAACATAATCAAGAATAGATACAGAGATTCAGGATTTAAGATGTCAGGATTAGCGACCGCATAACCAATCGTCACCGGCAATGCTCCAGGAATCGCACCCGGAACTGCGGCATAAACCCAGCGGCGCTTCCAGTACATGGTGTAGGCGACATTGTATAAGAATACACAAACCAAACCCACCCAACCTGCAACAGGCTCAAGGGTGAACAAGAAATTCAAACCAACAACTAAGAAACTGACAGCCAAAATTCCTGCTGCTGCTGGCTTAATTTTTCCAGCCGCAATCGGGCGCTTGGATGTGCGAGGCATTTTTTGATCGAGTTTCCACTCTTGAACTTGGTTTAAAGCCAAAGATCCAGAAGCCAGGAAGTAAATCCCCAACAGAGTTTCTAAGAACTCTTTCCAGCTAAATGTTTGTTCGATTTGAAAACCAGTGGCATAGCCGGCTAATCCCGCAAGAACCGAGAAGACGACTATGCCAAATTTGGTAAGATCGGCGTATGTTCTAAGCACGATCTTATAAAGGACTTACCTCAATCACACGTGTTGCGATATCAACAACGCTGAAGAGGAGAAGAACTACCAGGAAGAAGAAACCAGACGCGAAGATAGCGCGATTCATGTTTGTGTCGTCTTTCAAGTGCATGAAGTACAACAAAACCAGAGACGCCTTCACCGCCGCAATAGCAAACGCAACAAATGCTGCGAAAGCGCCAAGCTGAGCGTTGAATTGATGCGCGATCACGGTCAAGAAAGTCAAACCAAACAAAGCGCCGCCCACTTTAAGGTAAGTGGACATCGGCGTGATGTGTGGATGCAAAACATTTGGATCGTTTTGAGTGTTGCTAGCCATTTTTAATTACCCCACCAAATATAGAAGAGGGAACAAGAAGATCCAGATCAAGTCGACGATGTGCCAGAAGATTCCAACACCTTCTACTGGGATCCAGTATTGAGAGTGGAAATCGCCGCGAATCGTACGAATCAACAACCAAGCGATCAAGCCCATACCGATCAACACGTGAAGACCGTGAAGACCTGTCATGCAGTAGTAGAAACCGAAGTACATACCAAGGTTTGCGTGTTCTGCACCGACTTTTGCTACATCCAAGAAACGGCCTGGGTAAAGACCCAAGTGGAATTTATGGCTGTATTCAAAGTACTTGATACACATGAAGATCGCACCGCAAAGGATCGTCGTTGCCAAAGCAATCGCCGCCTTTTTCTGTTCATTTCTTTGCACGTAAGAGATCGAGATCGCCATTGTGAAAGAAGAGAAGATCAGAACCAGCGTATTTACGAATCCCATTCTCCAGTCCAAAGTTTTCGCGCCTTCAGCGAACATCTCAGGATAGATATTGTGGAAAATCGCGTAACCAACCAAGATCGCCCCGAACATCAGGATCTCAGTTACCATGAACAACCAAATACCTTGCTTACCGCTATCGTACTCTTGTTCCGCTGTTTTAAAGTGGTGAGATACGTGAGCTGAACGGACTCCGCCGTGTGTAGTGCTATCTGTACTCATATGGCCCCGCTGTTACAATTGGTTCAACTGCAAAGTTATCGTGTGGAGGAGGAGACGAAGTCTGCCATTCCAAAGTTTTTGAGTTCCAAGGATTCATAGAAGCTTTTGGACCTTTTCTGATACCTTGAACGATCGCATAGAGACCAAACAAGAAACCAGTCAGGATCAACCAAGAGCCCACTGTTGAAACCTTATTCAAAGTTTCATACGCCGGGATGTAGTCGAAATAACGACGTGGCATACCCATCGCACCCAAGATGAATTGAGGGAAGAACGTCACGTTGAAACCGATGAAGATGAAAACGAAAGAAAGGCGAGCCAAGTTTTCGTTGAACATCTTTCCGAACATTTTTGGGAACCAGTAGTAGAAGCCACCCATCAACGCCATCAAAGTACCACCCACCATCACGTAGTGGAAATGCGCCACTACGAAGTAAGTATCGTGGAAGTGAACGTCGATTGGAAGAGTTGCAAGCATGATACCTGTCACACCACCGATAGCGAACAAGAACAAGAAGCCCAGTGCGAACAACATCGGAGAATCAAAAGAGATGGAACCTTTGTAAAGTGTCGCAACCCAGTTGAACATCTTGATCGCTGTTGGAACCCCAACCAGCATCGTTATGAATGAGAAGAGGATGCCCGCAGTTTCAGATTGACCAGATACGAACATGTGGTGACCCCAAACGAAGAAGGACACCGCTGCGATACCTAGTGAAGAGTACGCAATCGCTGTGTAACCGAAGATCACTTTGCGAGAGAATGTTGTGATCAATTCAGAAACCACACCCATCGCTGGGATGATCATGATGTAAACCGCTGGATGCGAATAGAACCAGAAGAAGTGTTGGAACAAGACCGGGTCACCACCCAGTGCCGGATCGAAGATACCCACACCGAAAAGTTTTTCCGCTGCCAACAACAACAAAGTGATCGCAAGTACTGGAGTCGCCAACATTTGTAGGATCGCTGTTGAATAAAGAGCCCATACGAACAATGGCATTCTGTGCATTGTCATGCCTGGAGCTCTTAGTTTGTGAACTGTCACGATGAAGTTCAAACCCGTAAGAACTGAAGACATACCCATGACGAACGCACCTAAAACCATCAACACTGTCGCAGTGCCAGTTCTGATGGAGTATGGAGTATAGAACGTCCAACCAGTGTCGATTTTATTAAAGAAGAAAGTCAAAATAGCCAAAGCCGCACCCGCCATGAAGCAGTACCAGCTCAACAAATTGATTTTCGGGAAGGCCACGTCTTTTGCGCCCAAGTGAAGAGGCAAGAAGAAGTTACCCAAGATCGCCGGGATACCAGGAACGATAACCATGAAGACCATGATCGCGCCGTGATAAGTAAGGACTTGGTTGTAAACGTCTCCGTTTTTTAAAACTTGTCCTACGTTCGCTGTCGCGTTCGGAGCAAAAAGTTCCAAACGAAGAAGCAAGGCCATAACCCCGCCCACGAAGAAGAAGAACATAACAGAGATCATGTACATAAGACCGATACGTTTATGGTCAACAGTCGTTAACCAAGACCATAGGCCTTTTTCAAAATTAATGTAGTTGTCACCGTGATGAGCTGATTTTGTAGCCATAGGTGCGCTCCTTATTTCAATTCCTTGATGTACTCAACAAGTGCGCTGAGTTCATTTTCATTCAACTGACCCTGGAAGGTAGGCATAACACCTTTAGGGAAACCTTTAACGATGTGCTTGTTCGGCTCTAAGATAGATTCACGAATATAGTTTTCGTCGAACTTAAGCTTTTCACCGTTATCCATCTCTTCTTCATGACCAAACTTTTGGAACAAAGAAGGACCGACTTTAACCGCTGGAGAATCTACAGAGTGGCAAGAGGCACAAGCTTTAACGGCAAAAAGTTTTTCACCTTTTTTAGCAAGTGGAAGGTTTCTTTCTTCCTGCCCTTGTTCCAAGTAACGATCAAAATCTTCACGAGAAACAACTTTCAGCTTACCGATCATGCCTGAGTGAGAAGTACCGCAGTACTCAGTACAGAAGATGTGGAAGTCACCCAATTTTTCAGCGCGGAACCACAAAGCTGTGTAACGACCTGGAACCGCATCTTGTTTAATACGGAAAGAAGGCACGAAGAAAGAGTGGATCACGTCGCTAGAAGTAAGAAGAATTTTGACGTCTTGACCGATAGGTACAACGACTTCATTTACGGTTTTATAACCGTTTTTGTATTCAACTTCCCAAGCCCATTGCTTACCTAATACGTTAATCTCTAACGCATTCTTCGGCATTGCGCGCATGTTGTGGTAAATGTACCAACCCCAAACAAACACCGCCAAGAAGATCACAAGTGGAATGAATGACCACAAGAACTCCAAGAAAGTATTGTGAGAGATATAGGCTGTTTTATCGTTAGGAGTTTTACGTCTGTATTTCCAAACGAAATAAATCATCCCACCGATAACAAGAACGCAGGCGATGAAACTTGTAATCAGCAAGAAACCGTACAGATTGTCCACCTGCTTTGCAATCTCGGTCCCCTGCGTTGGCATGAAGGATTGGGCCTTCGCAATATTAAACCACATCATGTACCTTTATCTCCCCGCCGTCTTGTTCTTCGATCTGCGAGAACGAATATAAAACGGCAATAACCATAATACCATCACCAGAACCATCACGGCTCCGCCGACCTTCATAAGATTGAAAGCCGCCAAAGTGTACTTGCTCTGATGTGGGTCATACTTAAAACAATAGAGCACTAAGTTGTCGACGATGCTTCCGATTTTACCTTCGGTCGCTTCGTTCAATGCCAACTTGATATCTTGAGGATTGAACATAATCCCCGGAAGATAGCGAGAGATTGTTCCGTCAGGCGTGATAATCACGGCTGCAGAAGCATGTGCCCATTCTTTCGCTGCCTCATCCCATTTAAATTTAAAACCTAAAGACTGAGTGATCGCCTGAACCGCAGATTCATCTGCCGTCACAAAGTGCCAGCCCGAAGCTGCTTCAGGACGCTCATAAAGCTTGATGTAAGTCTCTTTTTTCTTCGCGGCCAAGTCGGGAGTTTCTTTTGAGTCAAAACTCATAGAAAGAATTTTGTACTTCTTCCCCACCGTCCAATTCTTATCCATCAATTTCAATGCATCTGTAAGACCATTCAAATGGAAGTTACAAAGACCCGGACAAGAAAAATAAACCGGAGAAATAATCACCGGATGTTTGCCATCAAAGAAAGATCCTAGAGTAACTTCCTGACCGTTGTCGTCTTTCACTTTTAAAGACAGGTCAATCTTGCCACCTAGTTTCTCGTCGATACCAACGCCCTCCAACTCTTTCGGCGCTTCACTTGCGACCTTCGGAGCTGGTTTGCCATCGTAAGCGCGTGCCGTTGAAAACAAAACGAGAACGCTTGCAGAGAGCAGCATTCCCATTGTTTTCATTTTAAAAACACGCGCGTTCGTTAGCATTTATAAACCTTTAATTACTGTGCAGTTTTTGCGAACTCAGCAACTTTAGCAGGATCGTCTTTAGATTTATTTTGAGTGATAGAATCAATGTAATGAACTAGAGCCCAACGATCTGCTGGCTTGAAGTGAGCGTAAGCAGCCATGGAAGTTCCTTTGATACCAACAGTAAGAACTTTAAAGTGAGCGATAGCGCCTTCACCTTGTGTCCATTTACCTTCAACAAGGTTGCGAGGTTTTGGATTCAAGCCTGCACCCGCAGCACCGTCACCTTTACCTTCATTACCGTGGCACATTGCACAGTTCGTCATGAATACCTTTTGGCCGTAAGCCACAAGCTCAGGAGAAGACACCCAAGGTTCTTTAACTTTAGTGATATCAAAGACTGGAGCTGCGCCCTCTGCTGCTGGAGCATTAGGATCGATTACGTTCTCAGCCAAATCGACACCTTTGTTGATAGCAACTAGGTAGAAGAAGAAAGCAAAGCAAAACGCCATTGAAAAGGCGAACGCAAGCAAACCGGCACGATTATACTCATCTCTATTTTCAGACATAGGTGGGCACTCCCTAGGAGACGCAAAATAGTTTTGTCACAATATTGTAATGTATTGTTCTAAGTATCTTAAAAGACTAAGGTCGGCAACTAATTAAGCCGACCCAGTCGAGGTTCTACTGATGCGACACTAGGCATCAAAGAGGGTGAAACAAAAAGTTGCGGGTGATACTCACAAACTTTTCTGGAGATTCGATGTTGGGACAGTGGCCCAAACCTTCAATAACTTGAAATTTTCCTCGCGAAAACAAAGAAGCTAGAGCTTCAGAATCCGACATCGGTAAAAGCTTATCGTGCTCTCCGTGAAGAACGAGCACTTCATTCTTAATTTTTTGAATTTCTTCGCGAATATCCAATCCATCTAAGGCTTGAAGAACCCAGTGACCGACGGTTTTTACCGCGTGAAAAGCATCCTCCACCAAGACGTCTTTAAAGAATTTCGACTCGGGATTATTATTATGAATCGTAGATCCCAGAACGACGCCCGTTAAATTTCGATCCTGCTTCATTTGTTCAAAAGCAGAGATCATCGATGTGTCGAATGTCACACCTTGCGCACCCACGGAGTCTAAAAGAACCGCTTTTCCAAAAAGTTCTGGAGCTTTAGCCATCATCAAAGAGGCAATCAGCCCCCCCGTTGAGTGACCAACCAAATGAACAGGCCCCTTTTTTAAAGAGCGAACGACTTCAATAAAGTCTTCCGCAAAAAGATGCATGTTCACTTCATCAGAACTTTGCGGAGCCGTACTTCCGCCACAACCGCGAAACTCAGCGTAAATCAAAGATCCTTGATAGTTCTTACCTTGAGCTTCTTTTTTCCAGATCTCTTCAGAAGGCAGCCACCAGCGATTTGAAGCCAGGTTGCCGTGGATAAAGAAAACATCTTCAGGAGCTAAGCCGGGTTTTACTTCAACGTGAATCATTCGCGACCCACTTTGATATTTTCCTGGCCCGCACGAACTTCGCCACGGAAAGGATAACCTTCAAAGTCGTCACCTTTATAAAGACGTTTATTCCCCGTCACAATTTCATAAACCCAAGCCGCTGTGAAGTAAGGAACCGCTTCCACCATTTTGTGTTCAGAACCGTTGATGTAAAGACGGCTGGCACGCGCCTCTTCAGGGACTGCATCCCAATACTCATCAAGAACACTTGTATTGATGTACTGATCTTGACGAGCAATCATCAAATGCAAAGCACGATGGGGAATCGTGTGAGTGAAATCAATCGGACGAGCTTTACGAATTCCCTGCACCAGACGATAAGTGGCTTCAAGCTTAAACGGATTTTCTAAAACAATCGGCTCGGCTTGCGGGTAAGTCGCGTAAACGATTTGATGAAGATAGTAATCATACAAATCATCATCCGACATTTTATTGAATGGGAAAATCTGGCGAGTCGCCCAGATCTGTGCCTTAATCCAATTGTCTGTTCCATCCAAAGGACGTGTGAATGGCGCCATCAACACCAAGTTTTTAACGAGCGTTGGATAAGCAGCGGCAAAACCTGCGGCAATGCCGCCACCGTAAGACAGCCCAACTAAATTATAAGGGCCTTTAATTTTCATTTTTTCTAAAAGAGCTTTCAGGTCAACGATCTGATCCTGATAAGAAATCGGAGCAAGAATCGGCGCATACTTCAAAAGCGTCTGACCCTGTCCAATCGGATCGTAACGAAGAACGCCAACACCCTTCGCCACAAGATTGTCAGTAAAGTTATCCCACTGACGAGTGCTGTAAGTAAGGCCATTGATCAAAATAACCGTCGGCTGCTTTGCTTCGGCAGGAACATAATCAACATAAAGTTCCTTCGTCGCCGAAAGTGCCACAAACCCTTTATAAGCTTTCGACTGAGCCACAGACTCCATCGAAACAAACAAAGCAGAGACCACTACAAAAACCGCTAACAAAACTGATTTCATAATTCCCCCAGAACAGTTTCAAGCCAGATCAAAAAAGGGCCTAATTACTTACAATACAATTCCACCATCAACGCTCAAGACCGTGCCGTTAATATAGCTCGCTTGTTCACTTGCCAAGAACAAACATGCGTTTGCAATATCTTCAGTTTCACCAAGGCGAGTTACAGGAACTTTGGCAGCCATACCTTCAAGAACTTCTTTCGGCATTGCTTTCGTCATCGCTGTCATAATGAAGCCTGGAGCGATGGCATTCGAAGTGAAGCCCTTACGGCCCAATTCTTTTCCCCAAGTTTTTGTCATACCGATCACGCCCGCTTTTGCCGCCGCGTAATTCGTTTGACCGAAGTTTCCATAAAGTCCAACCACGGAGGAGATATTGATGATGCGTTTGTGGTTAGAGCTTGCGTTGAATTTTTCTAATAACGTTTTTGTAACGTTGAAAAGACCTGTCAGATTTGTACTGATAACAGCGTCCCAATCTTCCGGTCCCATTTTCGCAAAAGATTTATCGCGCGTGATACCGGCGTTATTCACAAGGATATCCACAGCCCATGGCAATGAAGACGCCGCTTTTGCGACAGAGTCACGATTCGTCACATCGACTTGTGCAACGTGAACTTGCGCTCCGTATTTAGCGAATTCAGTTTTTGCCGTTTGCAAAGCTTGTTCAGAATAATCCCAGATAGAAACGTTGCCGCCGGCTTCTAGGAATTTTTGTGTGATTTGAAAACCGATACCGGCAGCGCCACCAGTAACGATTGCATTTATATTTTTAAAATCAAAATTAATATTTGTCATTCAATGGGCTTAACTCAATAAGCCCCCATCCCGTCAAAGAAAATCGCACTTTTTCGCTCTGTGAATAGAGCAAATGCACTAAATTTCTTTTCTTGCCAAATCGATAAAATGGTTTGTAGTTAAGCGAATTCGCAAAGGAAAAACAATGAGCAAAAGAACAGCGACAATTGTAGGAACAGGGATGTACGCGCCTGAGCGTGTGATTACAAATCAGTACTTTAATGATTTGTATAAAAAAGATATCGGCACTTTCTTAAGCGAAAGCCGCAATATACGCGAGCGCCGCTGGATGGAAAAAGATCAGCGCACTTCAGATCTCATTATTCCCGCAGCGGAAGAGGCGATGAAAAATGCCGGTATTACGGCGAAAGATTTAGATCTTATCATCGTATCCACCGACACTCCCGACTATCTTTCTCCTTCCACCGCTTCGGTTGTTGCTTATCGCATGGGTGCCGTGAATTCAGGAACTTATGACATCAATACGGCGTGTGCTGGTTTTGTTGTGGGTTGTGATATTGCTTCAAAATACATTGCCGCTGACGAAAAATATAAAAACGTTCTGGTCGTTGGTGCTTACGGCATGAGTAAGTATTTGAACTTTGACGATTACAAAATTGCTTCGTTGTTTGCCGACGGAGCAGGTGCTGTTGTTATCCAACCCGCAAAAGACACGCGTGGTTTTATCGATAGTCAAATGTACACCGATGGGCAATATCACGACTACATGGGAATCTACGCCGGTGGTACAGCTCAACCTGTGACTCATGAAGTGGTTGAAAACAAAGGCCACTTGCTTGCTTTCCCGAAACGCATTCCTCCAGAAACAAATGGCATTCACTGGCCGCGTTTGACGAACATGCTTTTAGATCGTCAGCGCATGAAACCTGAAGACATTAAGCATTTCTTTATCACTCAGTTTAACGTTCAGAGCATTTACGAAACGATGGATAAGTTAAACCTTTCTCGTGAACGCGCGCATTACGTGATGGATCGTTTTGGCTATACCGGTTCAGCCTCTATTGGAATGGCTTTGGCCGATGCCGCCCGCCAAAAGAAGATGAAAAAAGGTGATATGGTCTTTATGTTGGGCTCTGGCGGTGGTATGAGCATGGCCGCCCTCGCACTTGAATGGGGATACGACACATAATGGAACTGGATTGGCTGAAACGCTGGAAACTTTATTCGCCTCATAATATCGCTATCAAAGATGGCGATACGGGCCGTGAATTTTCTTACGCCAAGCTTTTTGATTTAGCCAATCGCGGAGCTCATTACCTGCACAATCAGTTTGGCATTCGCAAAGGGGATCGCGTTGCGGTCCTTGCCACAAATGAACTGGAATACGTTTTCCTTTTCTTTGCTTTGCAACGCCTGGGCGCCATCATGGTGCCGGTGAACTTCCGTCTGACTCAGCGAGAAGTGGATCACATCATCTCTGATTCATCTCCAAAGTTAGTTCTATTTCAAGAAGCCTATCGTGAAGTCGTTGAAAACCTGCCTTCGTCGTTAAAGCCCGAGCTTTTAAAACTTCAAGGCGATAATAGCTTTGCAAGTTTTTTGGAATCTAGCGGTTCTGCCGAAGAGTATTCTTTCACATCACAGGAAAATGACCCTGTGATGATTATGTACACTTCGGGTACGACGGGTTCTCCTAAAGGCGCCATCTTGACTTACAAGATGATCTTTTGGAACTCGATCAACACGACCCTGCGCCTGAATATCTCGCAAAATGATTGCACAGTGATCTTCCTCCCCTTCTTCCACACGGGAGGCTGGAATGTTCTGACGACACCATTCATTCATCGCGGCGCTAAAGTGGTTTTCTTGAAAAAGTTTGAGGCGGACCAAATCCTTCATTTGAGTGCCCAAGAAAAAGCGACTTTGCTTTTCGGTGTACCAACGACCATGGATATGATGGCTCGCTCTGACCTTTTTAATAAAGTAAATCTTTCTAATATTCGCTATGCCATCGTGGGCGGCGAGCCAATGCCCATCGAGTTGATTCGCGTCTGGGATAAAAAAGGAATTCCAGTTCGTCAAGGTTACGGCCTGACTGAGTTTGGCCCGAACGTCTTTTCTTTAAATGAAGAAGATGCGCTTAGAAAAATCGGCTCTATTGGGTTCCCGAACTTTTATATCGAAGCCAAGGTGGTCGATATGGAAGGAAAAGAGCTTAAAGACAATGAGGTCGGTGAACTAATTCTGCGTGGACCGATGTGTATGCAAGGGTATTGGCATAATGAAAAAGCCACCAATGAAACCATCAAAGAGGGTTGGCTTTACACGGGCGATTTAGTACGCCGTGATTCTGAGGGCTATTACTACGTGGTCGGACGCAAAAAAGACATGTTCATCTCAGGCGGAGAAAATGTATATCCTCCGGAGATTGAACAAATTCTGCGCACTCATCCTTCGGTATTGGAAGCGGCCGTCATTGGCGTTCCTGACGAAAAATGGGGCGAGGTGGGTAAAGCTTTTATTGTGGCAGGCCAAGGAAGCCTGACCGCGGATGAGCTGCACCAACACTGCGTTCGAAATCTGGCAAAATTCAAAATCCCTAAGCATTTTGTGTTTTTACCGTCCTTACCTAAGGGCGATAGCGGCAAGATTCTGAAGCGCAAATTGATGGAATTGGCTCCCAACTAGCTTTCCGTTGATAATATCATTCCAATTTTGCATTGCACTTTTCGATGTGATGGCGTTTATATTCGGCCATCTCGGAGGATATATGAAGAAGTTTTTAGGCTTCCTGGTTATCGCGACTCTTTCTTTGACGGCTCAAGCTGACGAGTACTTCGTTGGTGGCCGCGATTTCTACGATACGATGGAACAATACAACCAGGCTTGCGACGATGTTTGCGAAAAACCTTTTTTCCACACGGTTGTTTACTCAAACGGAAAATCATCTGGTTTATTGACGAAGTACGACCTGGATCGTTTGAATAAGATCATGATCCACCAATCCAATATCTGGGCGGACACTATTCTTGAAGGCGACTATCAATCCGAAGGTGACACGCGTTTAGACGAAGTGGTTGCGATCTTTAAGTCTTCAAATCTTATTGGCTACAAAATCACATATTCTGAAAAAGCCTGGGATACGGCTTCTTGTGACTTCGACTATGAAGATGAAAGCGAAGACAAGTACCAGGATTGTACTGAAGGTCGTATTGTAGAAAGTTCTTTCGTCAGCAAGGATTTCAAAACTTACTTCCGCGACGACAATGCCATGGCAGAGTTCTTTGAATAAGACTCGACTTTAGAAGGAGGCTGAAAAACCTCCTTTTCTGTTCTCAGCCCCTTCTGAAAATTTAATCTAAAATCACTGTCTCAATTTTAGAATTCCCTCCTGAAAACCTAAACTTTTTCGAATAGATAACCGAATTACAAAGAATGAAACGTCTCTCCGTTTTATTCGCAATAATTTTGGTAGTGTCGGCATGTACTAGCGCTCAGCGAACACCGAGTTCTGTCGTCTATGATGATCAACGTGTGAATCGCATCCAAGAAATCGATTTGGAGCTTTCTAAGTTCTGGAACAATGATTGGAGAGCGAATCAAGAGTTCTTCCAGACACAAACAGGTCTGAACGCGCCTCAAGCTTTTGATGGTCGTATGTATCAGGATCCGCATGTGCGCGATCAAGTCGAGCGTCTTTGGAAAGAACGCCAACAAGAAGTCGATGTGCTGTCATCAAAACTTTCTCTGCGAGAATGGGACGGCTTAGGGCCTTGGTTTTCAGCGTCTTTCCGTTCCCCGCTCTTTGAAAAAGAAGAGATCGTTGAAATCACGAACATGAACGAATTTAAGAGCGAGGATATTAAAGAGACAAACGCTTTCCCGCTTGAGCATCGCTTTTATTCCAACTATTCACTGCGCCTGATGAACAACTTGCCGGTCGAAACGACACCGTTTGCTGGCGACAGACAGGACCAGCGTCAAAAGTATCTGAAGGCTCGATTAGATTGCGATGGCGATATTATCTATAAGTCAGGTTTTCTCTTCTTCCAAAACGAAACGCGCGGTCGTGTTTATGAATTCAATTGGTATTTCAATAAAGAAAACGGCCAGCGAGTTTCGGTAAAACTTTCTTCGGGCGTAAGAAGCTGTCAGCTTAGATACTATGATCCAGATAAAGATCGTAAGTGGACTCACACGATCAAGCTTGTCGACATTGCGATGACGACACCAGAGTGGATTAAGCTCACAAATCAGATCGACGTCTGTGCTCGTCCTGTTGGAAATTTTGGCGGCAACAATGTCACAAATTTCTTCTGGCAGCAGGATTATCTGTTTACGACTTGCCCACAAAGCTTTGATAAGTTGATCAACTTGCGCGATCCGTATCTTTCGATGAATCGTCGTGTGCTTTCATTGACCGGATCACCTTTAGCCCGCAAAGATTTTAATGAAAAGAATCCCATGGCGGCTTTGAATTTCGATAAAGCTCCCAAGTTTGATATTATTTGGGTTTCTTCTTTGAATTTCTCTGCTGACTTCTATGGAATGGTTCTGGCGCGGGCCCTTCGTCATCACGCAGAGCGCGGCACACAGATTCGGGTTCTAGTGCCTGAAGTGACCATGACCAAAAAGGATAAGCGTATTCTTGAGTGGTTGGCGTTTGGAATGCCTAACGTCAAGGTTCAATACTACAAGTATCGTTTGTCGGAAGCGAAAGATGGTTCATGGCTTGATAAATTTCATCGCGTGAACCACACGAAGATTGTTATGGGTTATTCTTCAACGAACTGGAAGGACAGCTTCTTGATCACGGGTGGAAGAAACATTCGTGACTCTTATATCTTCAGCGATACTCCGTTTTACAAAGCCTATAAGTATTTAAAAAACTACGGTGAAGGCGAAGAGCCTTACATTTACTATAACGACTTCGAAGTTGAAATGCGCGGTCACCCGTTCATTCAATCCGTAATGGCACAGATGCTGTCATTCTGGATGCGTGATCCGGTTTCAAATCGCTTTCGCTCTACGAACGTGAATATTCCACAAGCGGCTTCGCAAAGTCAGGTCTTGCGTTTGACGGCTTTACCAAATTTATATCCTTTGGTTCGCCATGTGATGTCGCTTCCTTTCTTTGATGGCTTCCAGCTCGAGAAGTTCTACATCAATATGATTGATTCCGCTCAATCCGAACTGTTATTGACGACACCTTATTTCCGTCCTTCTGTGGCGATCAGTGCGGCTTTGGATCGTGCCGTCCAACGTGGAGTCAAAGTGAAGATTTTGACTCGCATCCACTTGGCGGGTGACGGTACTCCTCAGATCGCGGAAGACGTAAATAAAGAAGGAATCAATCGTCACTTAAAGAATGTCGAAATCTACGAGTGGACGGATTCGCGCTCAATTATGCACGCGAAGATTTTGGTGATTGATAAAAAGCTGAGCTTTATCAGCAGCGTGAATTTGAATCGTCGAAGCTTTATTCACGACACCGAAAGTGGAGCTTTGATTTTGCACGAACCTACCGCGCTTGATATGCGTAAAGAAGTCTTAGACTTCCTGAAAGGTGGTCGTCGCATCACTCAGACGGAAAAAATTTCTTGGATCAATGGCACCTTGATCGACTGGGCGGATTCGTACTTCTAAGTTCCACCGCTCGGCCTAGGGCCTAGGTCGAGCTTTTCTTTTCAGCACTTTCTATTCACAGATTTGAAAATAAAGTTCGTGTAAACTGAGGACTATGTATAAATTGTTTTTCCTCATTTCCGCTGCCATCGCCCTTGTGTCTTGCCAGCAAGGTCCTTCGTTGGGACCCGGAGATGATGATCATTTGGCCAGTGCCGCCGAAACCGATTGCGGCTTCATTCAAAATAGTTATGGTCAACGCGTATCCTGGAAACTCAATATTCCCGTCGTTTTACAACTTCATAGCGAATACCCGCCCGAGTATGACGAGGTGATTAAGCGGGCCGCTCAGCATTGGAATGATGCTGCCGGCATGACGCTTTTCCGCTTTGATAGAACAGGGGCTAATCTTGGCGCCGAAGTTACTCGGAACGCCACGAATACTGTTCACTGGATGAAGACGTGGCCGGAAACCCAAAAGACCCTGCAAGCCGTGACGAATCTTTATTGGCGGGGAAATCAAATTTATGAATCTGATATTGCTGTTGATCATAAGTATTTTAACTTCTTCGTAGACAACGCCACAACACCCTATGATGTTCATTTGGAAAGTCTTTTGATCCATGAATTAGGGCACGTGCTCGGATTAAAACATCGCACTGTACCTAGTGTAATGTGGTCTACATTAAACGGCGCCGTGAAACGAGATTCATTAACTACAGCCGATCGTGAAACGATCAAGTGCGAGTATTAAGATGAAAAAAGAAAAAACGAATCTGCAAAAAATGTCGCGCATGATAAGCCTGGTGCTTTTAATGGCCGCATTGCCTTTCGGTGTTTTACTTCTTAATAAAAAAGTGAATCAGCTCCGTGGTGTCGCCTCTTCGGAAGAGGGTGCCGCTGTCAACGTTACGACGTTTGATTATGATTTGACTGAAGCGTCCCCTGAACAATTTAAAAAAGCGTTTAAGTACCAAGTTTTAAAAGAGGCTTCGGTCATTTCAACGCCCCAAGGACCGGCAATGCGTCTGGGACTTTTCTTGATGAAGAATGAATCCGGAAGCAAGGTTTTTGCCTGCGAACAATATCCTACCGTGGATTTGATTTTCGCCGCTGAAGGAATCGCGTTTTCTGGAGAAATTCCGCAAATGATCGTGCGTGTGCCCTGCACGGTCGCCGCCGACCAACGCCACATTGATACTTTGCCGATTCCTTTTGCAAAGATCATTAAAAGTCCGACCTCGCAGTATGAGTTTTCAACTTCTGCCGAAGGTTCCCGAGAAGAAGGAAAGATTTTTTTCCGCCACGTTGTCGAGTTTTGGCCGACGGAATGGACCTGGACAGGTGTGAAGTTTTATGGAGTGAATCCCGAAGATACTTTGCAGATCAACGGGTACGAAGTCATTTCGGTTCTGGGCGAACCACTTATCTTAAAAGTTAGCGAATAGATTCAAATTCAGGTACGTAGCGGACCTTGTCTTCACCGCGAGCTTTCGCTTCGTAATCGCTATACTCTTTGCGGTGTTGTTCCACTTCTTTAGCGATTTGCTCATCGATTTCTTTATTCTTCTGATCATTGATAGCGTCAACGGCCATCGCCGTTTTCGTGACTTCGGGTTGAGAGATATCACCTACATAAATGGCGTTGCCGTTAAAGAATTGAACTTCTTTTTCAAAGCGGATGCGATCGTCATAGAAAACATAGGTCCAACGATCTTTGCCATGATAGCGTTGGGTGCGAGAGGGACTTCCCATTAAATCAAGAACGTCATCTTTTTCCATGCCGGGTTTTACTTCGCCAAACTGCTTTAGCATTGACGTCTGACAGGCTGTCGTCAAAAGACCGATTATCACGACAGGAATAGCCAAATAACGGAGCATAGTTCCCCCATCCTTCTATGCTACTAGTTTACTAAGAAGCTTGAAAGGCCGCCACTTTCTTTTGTCTCATTTTAATACAAAAAGAAGCGGCCGAAGCCGGGGGTTAGATTTCCCCCCGGCTCTTTCTTGCCATATGAACTTTGGCGTCCAGATGTATTTTCTTCCATCTTTTCTTTTCCTCCGCCATTTTCGCGGGATCCAATCGACGCTCCTGATAAGACGCTTCCTTTTGCAGTTTCAAATAGCTTTCCCATCGGTCGGGATCTAAATCTCCGTTGGATAAAGCATTTTGAATAGCGCAACCGGGTTCTTGATTATGGGCGCAGTCCCGGAATTTACATTGCGCTGAAAGGGACAGGATATCCGAAAATAATTCCTGCACGCCTTCTTCTTGATCATGCAATCCCAACTGCCTCATACCCGGAGTGTCCATCAAAACAGCGCCTTCTTTCAGTCGAAACAAAGCACGAGATGTGGTGGTATGGCGGCCGCGATCGTCGTCTTCCCTAGCGCTTTGAGTTTTAAGAACTTCTTCACCCAGAAAGAAGTTCGTTAATGTGGATTTTCCAACCCCGGAAGATCCCATAAGAACGGCCGTTTTTCCTGGTTTAAGATATTTTCTTAAGCCCTCACACGTCTGCGGTTCAAAAACACTGACGGCGTAAATCGGAACGCCGATATAAGTATTTTCAAGATCATGCAAAATACTTTCGGCATCTTCCACCAAGTCCGCTTTGCTTAAAACAATCACCGGCGAAGCCCCGCTATCCCACGCAATACTCAAGTATCGATCCAAACGATTGACGTTCAGATCGCGATTGAGCGACGTCACGATGAAGACAACATCGACATTGGCCGCGACGACTTGCACCCCCTGCCCCGGATCGCGACGATAGAAACACGTGCGACGATCTAAGACTTTTTGGATAAGTGCTTTATCTTGATGCTCTTCCATACGGCAAAGCACCCAGTCACCCACTGCGGGAAATGCGCCGGGCGCATGGGCGAAATCATGACGAAAGCGTCCTGATACTTGCGCCAGAAGACTGGTCGATTCACCGAATGTCACACGGTAAAGGTCTCTTTCCTGACCGATCACACGCGCCAGCTTCAGTTCGTCTTCTTTGTTTTCAATTTGTAGTTCAAAAAATAAATCCCATCCCCAAGAATTGAGGTGTGAGTACGAATTCACGCAAAAACTCCAATAGTTTTTCAAGTTAATAGAAAAATGGAGCTCTCGTGGATTTGAATTGTCTTAGGAATTTAAAACTAAGCGAATAGACCCAGAGAGCTGTTGTTTGATTTATTGAATTTTACAATCATAGGCCCTCCTGGTTCGTGAATATGAATCTATCTTGCGGGAAGACGGCCTCTTCGTCAAGCGGGCGTCCCATTCTATGTCATAATTACTTCAATAAAGAATAAAACCTGCGGAAGGCCTGAGGTGCTTGGACCAGACCCTTTTTGGGATTGATGGCATCGCCAAACTCCGCTGGATCAGCTTTTTCTCCATTAATGTAAAGTTCTGTCTGCGTGTTCGTAGTGACCGCGACAATGCGAAGAGCTCCCCGCAAGGTTTGCAGATCCATTAAATACTGCATCTGCATTTCGCCAGTGGCACTATTTACACTCATCTGTAGTTTCAACGGACCACTGACTGTGTCGCCATCAGCAAGTTTCACGGCCACTCGTCCCGCGCCGCTGATCTTCATCACCATCGACATTTTTTCTTTTTCAATTTTAACATCGGCATTACCTACGGAGATCAGCTCTAAAACATACTGATCCACCTTTGTGGATTCGCGTAGCACAGGATCTTGAATAACACTGGACACTTTCTGTTTGAGGGTCACTTGATTAGAGATCTCCGCAGTTTGCGATGACTTATCAGCGCGTACGCTATTGACTCGGGTGATAGCTTCACCTTCTTCGACAAAACTAAGAGGACATCCTTTTGCTGCAATCGACATTTGCGCACGCTCGCCAGAAACTGATCCCTCGCGAATTTGTGTATCTCCCCACTGCGCTCCGAAAGCAGGAAAGACTTCACATTCTTTTTTTATTTTCTTTAAAAGAGCCACACCTTCTGGTGAAAGCTTCTCGATGGATTTCTGTCTTTGTTCGACTTCCACTGTTTTTGCGGAAGCTCCACTGACAACGGAAGTGAAGATAGCATTGGGCGCTGGAATGATTTTGACTAAAGCTTTGTTGAGATCTGTGTAGTAAGTGACATCCGCCGCCGTCATCGCATTGGCGGGCTTTTCAAAAGGGCGAAACTGATCGACAGGTGTATCGGGTCCGTCACCGCCTCCGCCTGAACAAGCTGTGATTGTTAACGCCGATACAATTAAAAGAGTAAATTGTTTCATTGAAACCCCTCAGTGTCCCTGAGGAGTATTAAATAACGTCTAAAACCAGAGTCAATATGGGAACTATTACTTCTTTAGGATGACGGGATCGACGATGCTGGGCGCGGACTCTTGGGACTTTTTCTTTTCTTCGGCAACCGTGTGTCCCATTTCATTTTTGTTAGGCTTCTCGTACTGAATGCGCACCTTTTGCAAAGTCTTTTTCACTGAATTTCCTAAGCTCATCTGAGTTTCCATTTCTTCAATGGATTTCACTTCGATGCGCTCGTATTCGCGCTTTTCAGTTTGGCCTTTTTCAGGATAGCGGTATTTCAAAAGCGCCCGCTGCTGATCGTATTCTTTAACATTTGTGTTCAGATCTTTATGCAAAGCTTTCATCTGATTGATGATCTCGGCAACACGAGCAGAGTCTTTTGTTTGTTGTTTCTCAGTGATGAGCTTTTGAATTTCTGTTTCGGCGGAACGCACTTTGGCTTCTAAAGCCTGCACGCGCGCTTGTACAACGGCATAAGAATCTTCGCTGGATTTGATTTCTTTGGGAGGAGCTTCGGCCTTCGCACCCTCTTTAGGGGCTTCGCCATGTTCAGCCGCCGGAGCTTCATTAGCCACCGCCACTGACGAAAGTGTCAAAAAGCTCAACGAAATTTTAAGAACCAGAGAGTACATCTTGCCTCCAAGAAATTTTAAAAGGCAGATATTTAATTCGGTTGATTAAGACGCTGGCTTTAGCCGGAGACAGCCCTTTTAGGACCAGTCTTCCTTGCCCGATTTGATTTAGAAGTTCTGTCACATCCCAACCAAAACGGGAGTCCGTCATAGCTTCTTTAAGCTGCATAACCAGGTGACTGGACTCAATACCTTCGATGATCACCGCATAGGTCATTGGACCAGCTAAAGTGTCGGCATTTGCAAATTCAGTCACATCTGAAAAGTCCGCCGTATCGGGGGTCGCCACATTCGTCGTCGATTCCGGCATGCGATCTAAAGTCTGAGAAAAGTCGTAGGGAGCTTCTTCAAGAGGTACGGAAGGTTCTTCTAAAGCTGTCTCGACAGGTGCATCCACAGGCGTATCGTAAGAAGAGTCCGATGTTTGATAATGATCACCACCGGGAACTTCAAATTCACTGCCCGGTGGAATCTCATCCGCGGGAGTTAAATAAGGATCTTCCTGAGGCGTATTTTCTTCGGGAACTTCTTGAGGAATTTGCCCTTGATAAACAGTCGGCTCAGCGCCGGCAGAAAAATCTTGAGCAGGCTCGACGGGATTTACACCATAGGCATTAAAATCTTGCGGCGTCGGATTTTCGAAAGAAGTGCCCGCTTGAAAATCAGCGCCACCTTCGAATTCTGTACCAGATTGTATTTCAGGTTCCGGCGGAGCTTCAGGTTCATGCTCCGCCATTTCAGGCTGTCCGTTCCAATCGATAAAGTAAACTGCGTTGCAATGGGGGCACGTAAATAACGTCCCCAAATGCTTATCAAGAATCTCTACCGGTGACTGGCAACTCGGACAAGGGATCAACTATCTTTTTCCTTTACCTTGTTTTTCAAGGCGACGACGTTCTTCACGATTCATCGGACGATCATCACGAGGTCCGCTTTGGAAAGTCATCTTGCGTGTGGGCGCATCCGCCGAAGCTTCCACTTCTGGAAGAGTGTGACCAATGTCAGTTTCTGAAGGAGAGGAATAATCCAACTCATCCAGATCCGCTTCCTCCGGGCGCAAGCTCTCAAGAACTTGCTCTTCAGATTGCTGCGCTACCAATTGAACACGCATGATTTTTTCAATCGCATCGCTCTTAATTGTGTTGTTCAAAGTTTCAAAAGCTTTGAAGGCTTCTTTTTTATACTCGATCAAAGGATCTTTCTGAGCATAACCACGAAGACCGATACCTTCTTTTAACTTGTCGATCACGTAAAGATGGTTCTTCCAGTGATGGTCGATGCTTTGAAGAAGAATCATTTTTTGAACTTGTTCAAAGAAAGGACCCATTGAAGATTTTTGTTTTTCAAAAACTTCTTTGACACCGTTTTTCACAGCCTCTGTCACTGTCTCTGAATTGATGGGCATGTTCGCGAAATCAATTTTGAAACCGAAGCTTTGAACAAGAGAATTGTTCAAGCCGTCCATACTCCAATCTTCTTTCTTACCGCCCTCTGGAGCATAAGTATCAAGAAGATTAGAAACGACGTCACCCAACCAGTCCAAAGTAGTTCTTTCGATCTCTTGACCTTCAAGAACTTTGCGGCGCATACCGTAGATCGCGTTTCTTTGCGCGTTCATGACAGAGTCGTACTCCATCAAGTTTTTACGAATATCAAAGTTGTGACCTTCGACTTTGCGTTGCGCACCTTCAATGGCGTTTGTCACCATTTTCGCTGTGATAGGTTCATCTTCAGGGATGTTCAGCATTTCCATGATTTTCTGGATGCGCTCACCATTGAAGATTCTCATCAATTTATCTTCTAGAGATAAGTAAAAACGAGACTCACCTGGGTCCCCTTGACGACCGGCACGACCACGAAGCTGATTGTCGATACGACGAGATTCATGTCTTTCAGTACCGATGATGTAAAGACCACCAAGCTCACGCACTTCCGCGCGCTCTTTTTCAACCTGAGGTTTTACTTTTGCCAAAGCTTCTTGGAATTCTGGAGAGTCATCATTACCAACAGCCGCTTTTGCTAACATTTCCGCGTTACCACCCAGCATGATGTCGGTACCACGACCGGCCATGTTGGTAGCGATAGTGACAGCGCCCTTACGACCCGCTTGCGCTACGATCTCGGCTTCGCGTTCGTGTTGTTTCGCATTAAGTACTTCATGCTTGATACCTTCTTTACGAAGATACGCACTTAAAGATTCAGATTTTTCAATCGACTCGGTACCAACAAGGATCGGCTGACCTTTAGCGATACGTTCTTTGATATCGGCAGTGATTGCTTTGTATTTTGCTTTTTCAGACTTGTAGACAACGTCTTCTTGGTCTTTACGCTGAATCGGTCTGTTTGTTGGAATCACATTCACATCAAGGTTGTAGATTTTTTTGAACTCAACCGCTTCAGTGTCCGCCGTACCCGTCATACCCGAAAGTTTCGTGTACATACGGAAGTAGTTTTGGAAAGTGATTGTCGCCAAAGTTTGGTTTTCAGATTTAACTTCAACGCCTTCTTTAGCTTCGATCGCTTGGTGAAGACCATCACTCCAACGACGACCTGGCATCAAACGACCTGTGAACTCATCCACGATCACGATTTCGCCGTCTTTGATCATGTATTCTACGTCACGACGGTAAAGGTAGTAAGCCTTCAAACCTTGGTAAACGTGGTGAAGAATTTCGATGTTTTGTGGATCGTAAAGATTTGAAAGACCCATCAACTCTTCAACTTTCGCGTTACCTTCGTCAGTCAAAGAAGCTGTTTTCGTTTTTTCTTCCATCGTGAAGTGCACATCACGCTTCAAGTGAGGGATGATCGCGTTCACCGCGTAGTATTTATCCGTTGAAGATTCTGCAGGACCTGAAATGATCAGCGGCGTACGAGCTTCGTCGACCAAGATAGAGTCACACTCATCCACGATCGCGAAGTTATGACCACGTTGAACGTAGTCATTCAAATCAAACTTCATGTTGTCACGAAGATAGTCGAAGCCCAATTCATTGTTCGTGCAGTAAGTGATATCACAAGCATACATTTGCTTACGTTGTTGGTCGTTCAAACCATGAACGATAATACCTGTCGTAAGACCCAACCAACCGTAAAGACGACCCATCCACTCAGCGTCACGACGGACAAGGTAGTCATTCACTGTCACAAGGTGAACACCTTTACCAGTAAGCGCATTCAAGTAAACCGGTAAAGTCGCCACAAGCGTCTTACCTTCACCCGTTCTCATCTCGGCAATGTTACCGCGATTAAGAACGATACCACCGATCATCTGAACATCGTAATGGCGCATTCCCAAAACACGCTTCGAAGCTTCACGACAAACCGCAAACGCCTCGGGCAAAATATCATCAACAGTTTCGCCTTTTCGAAGACGCTCTTGGAACTCTGGAGTCTTTGCTTTAAGTTGTTCATCCGTGAGAGCCGCCATCTTTGGCTCTAGGGCATTGATACGATCCACTGTAGGCTGGATCTTCTTCATTTCACGATCATGCTTCGTACCGAAAATTTTTGTAAGCGCTTGTGTAATCATAGTCTTAGAGAATAGACCCAAATCCATTAAGGCGGCAAGGTAACGTGCCATAACTAGTCTGCGTCATTCATTCGGAAAAGATACATTTCCTCGACGAAAGGTTGGCTTCGGACGACGCCTTCTTGGAGGGGAATTTAGGTGGTGTTTCTCGCTTCGTTCGGCACGCCATCCGGGCTCAGTTGCCGCCGCACTTCGTGCGGTTCGCGCCATCGTGGCGCCGGCAAAGGCCTCTCTTCGGAGACACACCACCTAAATTCCCCTCCAAGAAGGCTCGCATAAGCTAACTTTGTGGAACTTTATTTTTCCTCTTCATTCCCCGTCTTCGTCTTTGCGTCAGAGGTAGCAGCAAATAAATCATGGGATATTTTGATGACTAAAATTAAGTTGGTTTCGTCTTTTAAAAATTTTTAATTAATACTCATAGCGCTTTTTAGAAAACGCCGAAGGCCAGAAAAACCACACACGGAAGCTTTCAAAAAACTCCTACGCATTTCTTAATTTCCGCATACAAGTACATCAGTTCTTTTCCGAACAAGATTTTCTTTACACCAGATTTGCGCTTGGAAGTGGGCTTAGCCTTAAGCGATGAGTCCGAAGAAGGGCCTTCGGTGGCGCCACGATGGCGCGAACCGAGCCAAAGGCTCGGCACCGACTGAGCCTGGAAGGCGTGCCCGCCGAAGCGACTCAGCGGTTAAGGCTAAGCCCACTTCCAAGCGCAAATCCGTCGTGCGAAGGACAACTCTATGTCGAGTAATTAACCTGACGAACCCCTTCGTAAGCGGCAATAGCAACGCTCGTAGCGAGGTTTAGGCTGCGCGCTCCTTGGCCTATCATTGGGATTGTTACTGTTTGGTTTGGGTATTTTAGTAAGAGGTCGGGATCTAGGCCCTTGGTTTCTTTTCCGAAGACGAACCAGTCGCCTGGTTGGAATTTGGGTTCGAAATACGTGCGTTTTGTTTTTGTTGTGAAGAGCCAGATGCGGGATGTGTCTTCGACTTTGCTCCACCAATCTTCGAATGTGGCGTGGCGGTGCCAGGAAAGATGGGGCCAGTAATCAAGGCCGGCGCGTTTTAAGTTGGTGTCGTTGATTTCAAAACCCATTTTGCCGACCAAGTGCAGTTCGCAGTTGGTGGCAACACAGGTGCGCCCGATGTTTCCGGTGTTTTGCGGAATTTCGGGCTCGATCAGAACAATGCGGAAAAGTTTTTGCGAATCAGAACTAGGCAAGATGCTTATAAACCTCTTGGCCAAGTTTGGATAAAGCTAAACGACGACCTTTATCGACGATCAGCTCTAAGTTCATGAGTTCGCGATACAAAGTCAGGTCAATAGGAACAATCTCTCGGCCAGTCGATTTTCCTAGCTTTTGAATGTACGTGACTTGCTTTTCTGAAAGCTTCGACGTCAAAGATGGATGTTCTTCCAGAGAACGTTTCCAATCTCCGCCAGGAATCACAGCGGCATTCACCGGAAGTTTTAATGGATTTAGGAAGTAAATCCAAGCGCGGACTGGAGCCGATGAGCCTTCTGGATACACATCCACTTCTTCTCTAGAATAAAGACTCTGATCTGGATCGTGGCGGTTGTAGCCGTGGAACTCATCCATGAGGCTCAAAAGCAACTCTGAGCTTTTCAGTTCCACAAGCTGACCTGGAACCAGGTCACTGCCGGCTTTAACGATAGCCGGAAAGCCTACTTTTAAACGGTAGGCCGTCGCTTTAACGCGCGCAAGTACTGAAGATTCCAAGAAATTTTGGATCTTGTTGAAGTGAACCATGCCTTCACAAAAAGATCCGTAGACGAAAAAACGTGTTGTAGTCATTATCCCCCCCGAGTACGACAACAATAGTGGCTTTTCCTAAAAGAGGTCCCGTGTGTACCAAAAACCACAGGGCACCGCAAGCCGCTTTCTGAGCAGTTGCTCTTTTTTTCCAAGAAGTGACAGTTTCTGTTTTGCGTTATTAGCAATTAAAAAAATTAAATGACTTTAACAGTTTTTGCATTCTTGCGTGAACTTGCTATCCTCTTCACAACGTTTTCCCGAACAAAAGGTTCAATGAAAAAAATTGAGGCGATCATAAAACCCTTCAAGCTCGATGATGTCGTCGACGCACTAGCAGAAGTCGGCGTAGAAGGTATCACTGTCTCAGAAGTTCGCGGGTTCGGAAGACAAAAAGGACGTACCGAAGTCTACAAAGGCGCCGAATACGTTGTCGATTTTCTACCAAAAATAAAAATAGAAGTAGTTTTACCTGACGCTTTGATTGATAGCGCAGTGGAAGCTATTCGTAAGACTGCACACACAGGAAAAATTGGTGACGGAAAAATCTTCGTGATCCCTGTGGAGTCTGTTCTTCGCATTCGCACCGGTGAGAAGGACGAGCAGGCACTTTAGGATTGTTTTTTTAAGCAAGGCTCGGAGGCCCAAATGACCCAGATGACTGGTAAAGACGTACTGAAGTTCGCCAATGAAAAAGGCGCGAAGATGGTAGATCTCAAGTTCTGTGACATGATCGGAACTTGGCAACATTTAACTGTTCCCCTTCATCAATTGACTGATGAGACTTTCGAAAACGGCTTTGGCTTTGACGGAAGCTCCATTCGCGGATGGAGAGGCATCGAAGAATCTGACATGATCATCTTGCCGGATCCAAACACGGCGATGATGGATCCTTTCATGCAGGTTCCGACACTTTCAATCATCTGTGACGTTTGTTTGCCAGAAACTCTTCAGCCTTATAACCGCGATCCACGTCAGCTAGTTAAAAAAGCCATTGCTTATATGCAATCAACTGGAATTGCTGACACTGCTTATTTCGGTCCAGAAGCTGAGTTCTTCATCTTTGATGATGTTCGTTACGAACAAACTAGCAACTCTGCTTTTTACATGATTGATAGCGAAGAGGCTGCTTGGAATACGGGCCGCGATGAAGGTGGCCGTAACTTGGGTTACAAAGTACGTAGTAAAGAAGGTTACTTCCCTGCTCTTCCGACAGACACGCAACAAGATCTGCGCACAGAAATCTGCTTGGAACTAGAAAGATGCGGAATGCAAGTGGAGCGTCATCACCACGAAGTCGCTTCTGCGGGTCAAGGCGAAATCAATTTCCGATTCGATACCGCTTTGAACATGGGCGACAAAATGATGTGGTTCAAATACATCGTTAAGAACGTGGCAAAACGCTACGGTAAAACAGCGACGTTCATGCCAAAACCTGTTTTCGGCGATAACGGATCTGGAATGCACATTCATATGTCATTATGGAAAGATGGAAAAAATCTTTTCGCGGGTAACAAGTATGCGGGTCTTTCTGAAATGGCGCTTTATTATATCGGCGGCGTTTTGAAACATGCTCCTGCTCTTTGCGGTATCATCAATCCAACGACAAACTCTTACAAACGTTTGGTTCCTGGATTTGAAGCGCCAACAAAATTGGCTTACAGCTTTAAGAACCGTTCTGCAGCAATGCGTATCCCGAACTCGGGACCAAATCCTAAAGCACGTCGTATCGAGTTCCGTACTCCAGATCCAACAGCAAATATCTATCTTGCTGAGGCAGCGATCTTGATGGCGGGTCTTGATGGTATCATCAACAAGATTCATCCAGGTGATCCGCTTGATAAAGATATCTACGGTCTTCCTCCCCAAGAGGCGGCGGCTATCCCGTCAGTTCCAGGAACTTTGGAAGAAAGCTTGAATAATCTTCGCGATAACTGCAGCTTCTTGAAAAAGGGTGATGTCTTCAGTGAAGATCTGATCGAAACTTGGATCCAGTACAAAATCGACAAAGAGGTGCGTCCGGTACAGCAAAGACCTGTTCCGTACGAATTCCACTTGTACTACGACTGTTAATTGCGCTATTCAAAAGAAGTGGGGGCAAGCTTGCTTGCTCCCACTGGACATCTTTCCGTGGTTAGGGAATAATCTCTAAAAATACACAACTTAGGAAAAGACAATGGCATCAGACGACGTAAGAAATTTTATGGGTTATCTTTGGATCCGTCAGGAAGATGGTGTGATCACTATCGGCATCAACGAAGACGGTTTAGAAGATTTTGAAGAAATCTCTTCGGTAGAACTTCCGGCTGAACAAGAAAAAATCGACGCTGACGTTGTCATTGGTACTTTAGAGACAGACGATGGTCCATTGGATATTTATTCTCCTGTTTCTGGAACCGTGATCGAAGTGAACACTCAAGTCGTTGAAGATCCCTCTATCATTGTTGAAGATCCCTATGAAGAGGGTTGGTTGATCCGCATCGAGGCTGATGAAGACTACGATGACGAGGATGAAGACGAAGATGATGATGACGACGACGATGAGGATGATGAAGATTACGAGGACGATGAAGACTAAAAACCTTCGTTAAAAAGAAAAAGCCCCATTCCTGGGGCTTTTTTAATTTTTAAGCTAACAGCTTCGTCACCTGTGTCCCCGTTTCCCACCAATAAGGTTGATAAGGAAAGTGATTACCGCCAAAGCCAGGAATACCATCAATAGAAGGCGGCCGATTTCCATCGACATACCTGCGATTCCTGAAGCTCCGAAGATAAAAGCGACGATTGCGATGATGAAGAAGATAATCGCGGCTCTAAGCATTGGGACCTCCTTTTAATATTTCTACAAACGAAACTCACTTACATTATGGCTTGAGTAAATACCCAGTTAAAGATCGATTGAACGCGTGTGTTCACATACAAATGCGAAGTGACCCCGAAGTCCGTTTTTGTTACATATAGTTCATGAAGACCGCACGATTCGATAACTTAATTCTGTATACCATCTGCACGTTGATCTGGGGCTCTACGTACCTAGTGATCACATTCCAAGTCGATGCGGCCTCTCCGATAACTTCGGTCTTCTGGCGATTCTTATTAGCCGCGGCTCTGCTCTTTGGTTTTTGCTTCTTTAAAAAACAGAATCTTAAGTATCAGCGTCGAGAACATGTTCTTTTCGCCCTTCAGGGAATTTTCATGTTTTCCGTGAACTACATGCTGACCTATATCGCGGAAACAATGATCAGCTCTGGGATGGTGGCGCTGACCTTCACGCTTTTGATTTATTATAACATGTTCGGCATGAGGGTTTTCTTCAAAAAACCCATTAATCGCAGTGTGATTGTGGGCTCACTCTTAGGTGGCCTAGGAATTGTTTTTATTTTTCTTAACGAGATTCTGCATTTTGATACGAATTCAAAAACCATTCTTGGTCTTGTGATCGGATTTTTTGCGACCATGTCCGCTTCGATTGGAAACATGGTCGCGCAAAAAAGTTATCAATTGCGTATTCCCGTCTTAATCACAAACACCTGGGGAATGCTTTACGGAAGCATTTTCACGTTACTCGTAGCACTTATTCATGGCGATAGCTTAGCTATACCACTGAACGCACGTTTCTTAAGTGCGCTTCTTTACTTGGCGCTATTCGGCTCAGTCATCGCTTTTGGGGCTTATTTATCTTTGGCAGGAAAAATCGGTGCTGAAAAAGCGGCCTACACCAGCGTTATTTCTCCGGTGATCGCGATCACTCTTTCCAGTTTTTTTGAAAACTTTGTGTGGACGCCGTATATTATTACCGGCGTCGTTCTTTGTCTTTTAGGAAATATTCTTACTCTGACCAAGCGGGCGGGTTGATTCCCGGCGGTAAAAAGAAAACGCCTGACTGATACATCATAGACAGCACACGAGCACTGGATTTGCGAAGATCCTTTCCCTGAGGTGAACCATTATCAACGACAATCATTCCGTCTTCACCTGCGGATATGTATGTGTGGCCTGGTGATTTTCCAACTTGGTGCATGATAAAGCTACCAGTGATGGGACGATAAACAGAAGCATCCCAAGGAATCCAGCCAGCTCGATAAAGTGCTGCGGAGAAGTGCACCACCGCCGCCGTGTGATGCCAGATCAAAGGATTCTTTTTGTTTTCATTAAAGTCATCAGTGACCCGATAACCTGCGCGTTGATAAGCCTGTCTTAAAACTTCGGATTGAAACTCGGCACACGGAACACTTTCAAAACCATGACGAACAGCCGTGGCTCGAGTGGCGATGGTCCAAGCCCCCCGCGTAGAGATGGCACCCGTTTTTTCAAACTGGGCTGAAAGACGCTGAGCCAGTTTAGAATCAATCATCATATAGGACTTTTCTGAAGGCTCTGTACGTGTCGCCGCTCTTTTTAGTTCAGAGTAAATGCTGCGCCACTTTTCTCTTTCTTCGGAAGATAACGATTTGCCATCCACCATGTGATTCAGTCGTGAGCCAAATCTTTTACGAATGGATTTTGAATAGCGAAATTTCGGCCTCCCGTCGGCATGAAAGTACTCAAGAAATGCTTCATTAGGTTCTGACGTGGTATGAATGGCGAAGTGGCCTTCGGTCCCTTCAATATCTTCAATAATAGAAGCAAAGATAGATAAACCACCGGCCGTGGTATTGAAGTCATTGATCTTTTCTACGGTGAACTCATCTTGATAATCTGCGGGCACAGAAAGAATGCGAATGGGATGGATGAAACCCGTGCTAGATCTTTCTAGGTTTCCTTTAGAATTTCGAAAAGGCAGATACTTCTTTGTGTACTCTAGCGGAATTTCAATTTGCGCGCCGGCAGGGAGTTCCGCCTTTGCTTCAAGAATGCCATTCACCTCATAACGAATCATTTTTCCTTCGCTAAGAATAATTTTTTTCGTCGGAATGCTCTGGCTCGATTCCGGAATGGGAAGCAGTATCTGTGGCTTAACTTCAACTGCATGGACGGCATTTGAGTTGAAAAGAAAAAATGCGGTCACAAGAATGGATTGTGCTGGCATGGGCTCCTCCGAAAAGATCCATACTGAAGAAGCTTTTCGGAGGGGTCATCTTAAGGACTGTTAATTTGTGCAAACTCAAGTTTGCTGACCGACTAAATCCTTCAACTCAACCACTAAGTCCTGCATACCTTGGGACAAGTGTGACATTTGATCGCTGGTCTGCGCGACCTCCTGAGCCACTTGAGCATTTTTCTGCGAAGCCTGATCTAGTTTATTCATAGCTTCACTGATTAATGAGATACCGCGGGCTTGTTCATGACTGGCGCCAGCAATTTCATTGTTAATTTCTAAAACTTTTTGAGCCGAAGCTAAAAATTTATTTAAAAGCTCACCACTTTGATTCGCGATCTCGCCGCCTTCATGAATCTGGCGCACGCTTTCTTGAATCATCTTTGAAATATTTTTTGCAGAATCCGCACTTCTTTGCGCAAGGCTGCGAACCGCATCCGCAACAACGGCAAATCCTTTTCCCATTTCTCCGGCACGGGCGGCCTCCACAGAGGCATTCAAGGCTAAAAGATTTGTTTGGAAAGCAATGTCGTCAATGACTTGGCTGACTTCCTCGATCTTGGTTGCTGAAGCTCTTAATGCATCCATCGAAGTGATAAGCTTTTGCACGGATTCAGCTCCCGCTTTGGAAGCATCAAAGCTTTCTTGAGATAATCCCGAAGCCGCTTTGGCATTTTCAGAGTTTGACTTCACCATGCTGGACAGTTCTTCAAGCGAAGCGACTGTTTCTTCAAGTGAAGCTGCCGACTGGGTCGCCCCTGAAGCCAGATCCTGGCTGGCTTTATTCAAATGCGTGCTCGTGTTTTCTAAAGAATTCCCCGTGCCTTCAATGCGTGTAGCAAAGCCGGTCATTCGGCGCACCAAGCTCACTGTCACCCAAACACCCATCACCAAACAAAACAAACCGCCGACAATCGAAATCATTAAGTTGATCATACGAAAGGCTGCACCCGATTCATGCGCCGTGGCTGCGTCTTTTTCAATGAGCTCACCCAAAGTTTCCATTTTCCCTTCGAGAACTTTGAACGAGGCTTCGAACTTGGGCAGCTCTGCCAACGCTGCACGATAACCTTCGGCAATGGCTAGATCCACAATCTTATTTGTGGATGCAATGTAGTTCACCATTTCGGGCTTGGTTTCTAGAATCGCATTTCGCGTGTTATTATTTAACGGAAGCTTTTCTAGTGCTTCGAGATATTGTTGAAATTCCTCGGACTTTTCCTGCGCTTCTGTTTTGATCTCTTTCAACTGCTCCGGATTGTTTTCAGCGGCAAGCAATGACGCCAAAACTACAGACCTCAATCCATCATGCATCATATCCGCTAACGTCATATTGCGAACTGCAGGCAGTTGCACATTGGCGACGTTATCAAACTGATTCATCAGCTTGGTGGAGTTAACGAAAGAAAGTGTAGCGACGCCAGATAGTACAATCAAAAATCCGCCACACAGCAACCAAAGTTGTTTTTTAAGGGTTAAACCCATATCACCCTTACCAGAGTTTTGATTCGATTGATAAATAAACAATCACACCAGTTTCGTGTTCTTCCGCGGAAGGGCCAATTCCCAACAAAGCACCGATGCCAGGAACGATTTCAGTTTCTTCTCCAGCCTCAAAAGCTGTACGGATGCCCGGCACCACGTAATATGTTGATGCGGCGGCTTTCATATCAGGACCGATCACAGATTCATTGCTGTTAAATACAAACTCACAAAGCAGGTTTGTTTTTGGAGTGTAATTGTAAACTACGCTGGATCCAAAGTTGAACCCAAAGGTCGTTGCCGTGTCTCCGTTGACGTCTTTAGCATCAGGAGTGAAGGTGAAACCCGCATTCCAATGATTTGTCCAGCGATCATTGATCGTGATCGAAACGGCCTGGTTGAACTGTAATCCTGCAACGCCTGTCCCGAATCCCTTTTTGTAATCACCTGTTGGCGCAATTAAAGTAAAGCGCGGAGCCATAGCAAGAGTCGGCGTGTTCAAAAGTTGATAGCGATAGTTCAGTAGAATGTCGCCGACCTGAGTTTGATCGCTTTCACCCGCCTCGCCCGTTTGTTTCATCACTGGAACAACAAAAGAGAATTGATGAGTTTCATCCGTTATAGGGATTTCACTTGTGAAGTTATAAGTCCAATCATGCGAAGGATTTAGATACTGATAAGTTTGAATAAATTGAACAACACCCGGCTCTTGATTGTAAGCCTCTTCCATAAGAAAAGAGTTGTCCTTCACGACCTCTGCTTGCGCAAAAGACGCCATCATTAAAACCAAAACGTTCAAAATTCCGAATTTATGCATGTATCCCCCGAGAGTGTTTCGAATATCTTTTCTCGAACCTCGGCGAAAATCTACGGAGTACGTATTTCCCAACAAAGAACAAAACTTTGGGAGGGGTTTTCTTTAGGCAGTGCGCTTAATTATATGAAAGCCAAAACGTGTGCGCACAGGCTTAGACGATATTTCCCCGACCTTTAGAGCAAAGGCCGCATCTTCGAAGTCTTCATCCATGCGACCTGGACCAAAAGTTCCAAGGTCTCCACCCTGGGCCGCAGAAGGGCACGTCGAATAACGTTTCGCCAATTCCTCAAAACTTTTTCCGGAACTCAAGGCGCGAAGAACATCTTCGGCTTCATACTGATGCTTCACAAGAATGTGGCTGGCGCGGATTTTCATGGTCACACACTACTTGTCGTTTTCAAAAATGTCACCCGAAAGCTTTTTTTCGCCTTATCCAAAGTATAAGAATTTTTTTGGAAGATCATCACCCTTCGTTATTTGCGACTTGGGTTTGTGCTTGTTTCAGGCTGAAACAGGCTCTTCGGACTGAATGTTCGGCCCCAGTTCTGCAAAAGAAATTTAAAAAAAGAAGGGAAATACTATGCCTATCAATCCGTACGTAATCGAACAAACATCCGCTGGAGAACGCAGTTACGATATTTATTCTCGCCTGCTCAAAGACCGTATCATCATCTTGGGCTCGGCTGTCACCGACGAGGTCGCAACCTCTTTGATCGCCCAGATTTTATTTCTGGAGGTGAACGATCCAGATAAGGATATCCATCTTTATATTAATTCCCCGGGTGGATCCGTCACTGCTGGGATGGCCATCTACGACATCATGCAATTCGTAAAATGCGACATTGCCACATATTGTTTGGGTTTGGCGGCAAGCATGGGTTCTTTGCTCTTAACGGCAGGCACCCCAGGGAAACGCTTTGCGATGCCCAACAGCCGAATTTTACTGCATCAACCGCATCTGGGTGATGGAGGGTTGGGCGGACAAGTGACCGATATCGAGATCCACGCAAAAGAGTTGGTCCGTACGAAGAAAAGGATGACCGAGATATACTCCCTTCACACCGGTAAGAAGGCAGATTTCCTGGCAAAGACGATGGAGCGAGATCATTATATGAGTGCGGAAGAATCCAAAGTCTTTGGAGTCATCGATCACGTCATCCCTGCCCGAAAAAAGCTTTTAAAAGAAGCTGGCTAATCTCATGTTCGCAAGGAGAGCTTCGGCTCTTCTTGCTTCCAACTTTGGGCCTGCCGCCGTCTCAGAAAAAGAAAGCGCTTGTGAATTAACAGGAAGATGCCTCAAACTTAAAGATAGCGACACTCCACTTAATTTGAATGTCTTGGGACTGGGGGAAGCGTCTTGGCAGCCAACTACTACCTAACTACAGGTAAACAAAAACTAGGGCCGTTATCAGAGAAGAATATCATTGATGGCGTTCGCTCTGGAAAAATCAGTTTGTTTGATATGATTTTGAATAATCAGACGGGCGAATGGATGATGCTAGCCCAGCATCCTGATTTTTCCGACTTAGATCCTTCAAATGAATCTAACACTTCATCTGAGTATGGCGATCATCTCGCGGTTGGCTTAATATCGGATCAAGAATCGAACGAGAAATTAGATCTCCCTGAATTTATCACTCCCGATAATTTTCCAATTTTAACTCCCGTTTACTGGTACGAAAAAGACCACTCAGACCAGCGTTTAAAATACTTGGATGTGCTTGAACTTATTCGTTCTCAAAAGCTTTCTGAACAGAGCTTGATCTCGAAGAATCCGCACGGCCCTTGGCAGCCCGTTATCAATTGGGACGAGTTCTCGCCGAAATCATTAGAAGATTATAAAAGAGCTTCAAATGAAGATCTTCCCGATGTCCATATTCGTCGAAAATCGCAACGCTTTAACTGTGGAAAGGTTTTCGTCGCCCTTTCAAAAAAGGGAACAGGTTTCCAGGTCTTCTGTGCCGATATCTCTAAAACCGGCTTAGGCTTTTTGGTTCGCGCCGCTAAGTGTGACTTAAATGACGAGCTAATGATTAAATTTGACGACAAACTGCAAGACAGTAAGTTTGACGCCAAAGGCATTGTGGTTTCAGTTCGAAAAGTAAAACTGCCGGGCGCCAACGATATTTATATCCGCTACGGCGTGCGTTTCACTGCACTTTCCGAAGCGGGTAAAAAATTTATCTTGTCTGTCACGAAATCCTAATTACTTTTGCAACGTATTGATGAAGGCCTCTACCTTGGGAAGAACTTCATCAAAGTCTTTATCGTGAAAGTTCAGCGTGGGACGAATCATTTCTGGTGGCATCTCTTTGGCCTTCATTCTGAGCCAGAAAGAACTTTCCGCAGGGCTTGAAAGATTGAGCATGGTGCCCTTCATCTCAAGGACCATTTCTTTTGCGGTCGCCTTCTGAAATTGCGAGTGGCACATAGCACAGTTCTTTTTCACAAAGGGGACAAGTGGCTCAAAAGCCTGCAAAGTTTTTTCGGAAATATGCGACTTAGACGGATCTTCAGAAATCTCATCTGCTTTTTTACCAGAGGAAATTCTTAAGAGAGCTCCGTTTTTATCATCCAAAACAAGAACCGAACCGTCATTCAAGGCAGTTAGGCCTGTGGGGGCTCCGCGAGGACGAACTCCCTCTTGTGCCTTCCAACCAAATACCACCTCTTGGTATTGGCTATCGGTCGGCGTTCCCAATTCATCAACGGGATAAGCGACGATTCGCTGACCGTATTTCTGATATCCGTGCCATCCGACTAAAAGTTTGTTCTTCAATTGAGGCAGCAGTTCCCCTTTGTAGTAAAGAAGACCCAGAGGAGCCGTGTGGGCAGGCATAAAGATTTTTGGTAAAGCGAAATTCTTCGCACACATTTCACCAGTAACTTTATTTTTAAATCCTGGAGCGACTTCCCCGCGCGAATGGCAATAAGGCCAACCGTAGTGTTTTCCTTCTTCTAGAATATTTAACTCTTCATAAGGGCGTTCTTCATCCGGAAGATCCAAGCCGTTTTCACCTTGAAGGACCAGGCCTGAAATTGGATGCACGGTTAACGCCATTGAGTTTCTTAAGCCGCGCGAAAAAGGAACGACCTTCACCGCTTTTCTTTGAGTGTCGTTACTGAGTGTTACTTTCCAAACGGCGGCACTCGCAAGGGCACTTTCAGACTGAATACATTTTCCATTTTCGTCGATGGTTTTTATACCAGAACCGCAGTCATCTGAAGGGGCACCGACATTTATATACATTTCCGTGAAGTCCCGATTGGCGGCCATTTGAATAAGAGGATGTTTGTTCTTCAAGCGATTTTCCAAAGCGTTATAGCTGCCCGCACTTGCGTATTCTCCTTTACGGAAAATAGACTGAGCAAAGTCATTCACGACAACTTCAGTTGCGGTATCAATATTAAATTGTCCCGTCTTTGGGTCTCTGGGTTGAAAGCGCACCACGGCTGTCGGCGTTCCAACATAAAGGCGTCCCTCGGGATCAATAATGATCCCATTAGGCATCGTGAGTTTCTTTGTAGGAAAAAGATTAACCACCCCTGTTTTTTCGACGCCAGAAGAATCTTTTCCACGATAAACAGCATACACAGTTCCGCGACCGAAAGCCCAGCCACCCATTTCAGTGACATAGATCACGCCTTCTTTAGATTGCACGGCGTAACGAGGCATTTTAAATCCCTCTTTTTTTCCAGCTAGAACACCAACACACAATCCCTCTAGAGTCGCCACCGGGGCTTGGGGAAGACCGTCACAGAGCACAGAAGTATCAAGACGGTATCCCGAATTTTCAAAAACTTCCGCGTTCGCTTGAACCGCCGTCAGTGCTGAAAAAACTATGATCCATTTTGAGACAACCGCTTTTGCTTTCATAAGTCTTCCTTTCAAAGGAATATCCAGCTTATGAAAGAGCAAAAGGTACGCCCTGTTATCTGCAACTCCATCGGTATTAGCGAACCAAGATGAGAATCAAAATGGCCAAGGACAAATTTGGCTGACACCTTTTGTACAGCTATTCGTCCTGTAAATTTAACGCAGGCGCTCTTGGGTTTTAGCTTCAGATCGAAATGGCCTCATTACTTTCCTTTTCGTAACCAAAGCACAAAAAGGTGCGTACTTCCAATATTTTAGATTTCAACTATCCTTCAGAAAGCGACTCACTAAAAGAAAGGATACCGCACATGAAAACAAAAAACGAATCAATCAGAACAAAAGCGCAAGAGACTTTCGAAAAGCATCTTGAGTATCTTTCTACAGGGAATATCAGTGCCTGGATGGCTCTATGGAACGAAGGCGGCGTCTTGGAATTTCCCTTCGGCCTTAAGGAATACCCAGCCCAGGTCAGCGGCAATGAAGCAATTCACGAATACATCCGCCACTTCCCGAATTACTTGAAGATTGAGTTTACAAAACCCACATATCATCTGACTGAAGATCCAAACCTTGTGATTGCTGAATTTAAAGGTTTTGGTAAGATGGTCACGAACGGACGCCCGTACAATCAGACGTATATTTCCGTCGTGAAAACAACAAACGGAAAGATCGACACCTACAAGGATTTTTGGAATCCACTGGTTTTACAAACGGCGCTCGGAGAGAACAATAAATACGACGGGGCTACAGCAAATATGTAGCGTGCCCAGGGGTTTTTTAAATGAACAAAAGAACTGAAAAAGAAGTGCTTAACCATAAGGTTGAAACGACCTTAGAGCGTGTCATTAAAAAACCTCTGTTCGATGAAACATGTATCTTTAGCGTAGCGGCACGATTCCTGGGCGACAAATGGACAATGATTGTTCTTGTCGCCCTTCTTGAACGGACCAAACGCTATAATGAGCTTCAAAAGCAAATACCGACCATCTCGCCAAAGATGCTCGCTCAAACTTTAAAGTCTTTAGAAGAGTGGGGCTTTATTTCACGAGAGGTCTATCCCGAAATCCCTCCCCGAGTGGAGTACTCGCTCACACCGTTCGGTCGAAGCCTTATGCCCACACTTTCCGTGCTGTTTGATTGGGCCATAGAAAATGAGAGCAAGCTGCGCAAAATTAAGTGATTTGCGCCATTCTAATTGCGAGACACCCTAAAGACGGATAAGTCCTTAGCAAAACTAAGAAAAAATCTTTCGTGAAACCCCGACTCAAGATGAGGCTATTCACTTTTTTTACGAGTAGAAAATCTCATTCTTTGCAAAAATAAAAATAGATCTTTGCAGAACTGAGCCAGGGAGTTCATGGAATGAAAAATAATAAGATAAGAGGCTTTCTGGCTCTATCCGTGATTTATTTGGTTCTTTGCTTTTTCTATTCAAATTGCGCCCGCACCGAAGAAGCCCGTTCGCCGGCCTCTATGGGTATTATCGGAACTCAATAGAATTTCACCACTAGAATTTGTGACGGTGAAGAATCAGCCCGTGACTAGGATCGTAAGGCGACACCCCGACACTGACGCGATCGCCTACGACAACCTTGATATTGAATTTTTTCATTTTTCCACAAAGGCGTGCCTTGACCAAGACTCCATTTTCCAGAGTCACTGAATAAACACCACCGCCAGAAAGATCGACGACTTTACCTTCGACATTTACTAAATCATCTTTTGCCATAGTACCTTGCTTTACGAATAGAAAACTAGCCGGTGGCAACACCGACTAGGAAATTAATTTTGAAATTTCCGTGACTAATAAGAACGGCGAGACCCGAAGGCGCCACCACGTCTATTAGACGAGAAACGATTTTCTTGAGGGCGCGCTTCAGAAACATTCAAGGGACGACCTGACAAGGCAATACCGTTTAATTTATGAATCGCGTCCTGTGCTTCTTCATCTGTCGACATCTCGACAAACGCAAAACCTTTGCTTCGACCTGTTTCACGATCGGTCAGTACATTGACCGAAGCCACGCTTCCGGCCTCTGAAAAGACAGTGCCTAGTTGCTCTGAATCCACTGTGAATGAAAGGTTTCCGACGTATAATTTTCTTCCCATAATTGCCTCCATAAAAAGCTAGGGGCCATTCGCAAAAGACAAAAGGGAATCTAATGAAGGATGTGAACGACTTGTTGCCGTTAGTAGAACACACTCCCCCTCAATTAGATATAACCAAAATCGAAACGTTCAAATCGAGCTCAGATCGAAGAGGACGTGTTTGAGACGAAAAATATTCAGTCTCATGTTATTTGTGCGAAAACAAAGTCGAGTCCGGCACTAAGTCTTTTCGCAACCCCTCTGTTTCTGAAGATTTCATGATGTTATAAAAAAGTGTGAAAGGGAGACATGATCAGGTGAGAGAGACTGAAACAATTAAGAAGAATGTAACGAACCGACTGACGGAGATGCTTTCAAAAGAATCATCTGTGATGAACAACTCTGATGCTCTTCTGGATGCTGTTCCTCCCTTTCTGGATGATCTACTTAGCTACATAAACTCAGACAGTCGTTTCACATTCCGTCATTTAGAAACCGATGGCATGTCGGCACCCTACGGAAGAGCGAAAGCCGCACTGACTAGTTTTCCTCTTCCACAACTTTTAAAAGAATTCAGTCTGCTACGCAAAGCCGTTAATGAAGAACTGCAAAAACAAAATGAGCTCAGCTATGAGGCTAGAAATAAAGTCGATGAAGCCATCGACGCCGTGATCTCGCTGGCAGTCACAGAGTTTGTGACCACAAAAGGCCAAAGAACCGAAGATGCCCTGACGAAGGCCGAAACCAGTAATAGAAGTCTAGAACAGTTTGCTGGTGTTGCAGCTCATGATCTTAAGTCTCCGCTAGCGACAATTTCAGGGTACTTAAGTTTGTTGGAAGAAGAGTTAGGACAGGCTTTGCCTGGTAACGAATATATTCCAATTATTGAGGGTGCCGCAGAAAGAATGCGCAAGCTTATCGACCGCTTGTTAAGCTATGCTCGCCTTTCGGGAAAAAACATTCCTTTTGAGAAAGTGGATCTCAACGATGTCCTAAAAATTTCAATTCAAAACTTACACAGCGCCATTCTAGAGACACAAACTCAGATAGAATCTGATGAGCTTCCTTCTGTGTATGGTGATTTTGAACTTCTGGTGCAGGTATTCCAGAATATTTTTTCTAACTCGATCAAGTTTCGAGGTACAAAGCCTTCACGTATCAAAGTCACAGTGCAAAGCCGACCTGAACAAAGTTCGTGGGTATTTTGCATTAAAGATCAGGGAATCGGATTCGACCCAAAGGAAAAGGACACTATTTTTGGTCTGTACACGACATTGAACTCGGGCAAACAGCTCTCTGGCTCAGGAATTGGACTGGCCACGTGTCGCAAAGTCGTCGAGCTGCACGGAGGCCAAATATGGGCCGATTCCAAACCTGATCACGGAACATCGATCTTCTTTTCTTTGCCCGTAATTAACGCAGAAAACTAATACGGGTTTTCTCAGACTGTAAATTTTATTCTCTCTGCCCCAAATCTTGCGCTTTCAGAGGGCTCTGAGTAAGTTCCCCAGGGCATTATAAACACAATTAAGGAGATCCCATGAAAGCTCTTATCGCTTTGGCTTTGGTTTTGTCTGTATCCACTTCTCACGCTTACGGCCTTTCTTGCGGCCAACTAGTAGACTACAAAAGCAATCTTGCAAAAGAATTGAACTGGTTGAGAGAGAAAATGAGAGCAACAAGAAACTCTGACACTCTTGAGCTTTACATGGGCCAATACGAAGAGCTTTACGCTAAATACCAAAACGCAGAAAAAGCTATCAACAGCGACTGCAAATAGTTCTTTCCTAAAAAATGGAATGAAATAAAAAAGGCTGCGCGCTCCGCAGCCTTTTTTTATACGATAGGCTCGCCCTGTTCTAGCTTCTCTATAAACCTTTGAATCATTCGATCGCGGGTTTCCTGCTTTTTGGCGTTCTGCAGGCGATACGCAATGGAAAAAAGATTTCTTCTATCTAACTTTTTGAATGTCGCACTCGCCTTCTTATTCTTTTTGAGTTGTTTAAGAAACTCTTCAGGCACTTCGGAATTTTTCGGAGAAGCATAGGCCGCATCCCAACGACCATCTGCTTTCGCCGCATTCACCGCCGCTAAGCCTGCAGGCTGTATCAGGCCGTCTTTCATCAACCTTTGTACATGTTCGGTATTAATCTTAGACCACTTACTGCGCGTCGTACGCGGAGTGTATCGATTGCAGTAGCTGATCTCGTCGACGGCCTTGCGAATCCCATCAATCCATCCGAAACAAAGCGCTTCATCCAAAGCCTCTTGATTCGTAATGCCTTTCTTGCCGGAATCCTTTTTATAAAAACCAATCCAAACCTCAGAAGCCTTGTCGTGATTCTTCTGAAGCCACTTATGAAATTCATTTTTGCTTTTAAAGAATTTAATCTGCATCGGGTCTATCCAACCAACTCGCGCGCCATTTCAAGAAGCTTCGACATCGTATTAAAATTCCGAGTCGTCGCCCGCACCGAAAGTTTCTTTTCGAAATAGTTGTTATTAAATTTAGATTCACTGATCAGAGTGCGATACTCCGCATAGACCACTTTTTTCTTAAGCACGATCTTATCTGGAGAGAAATCAATTTCAGAAAACGCTTTCTGAGCCGAAGCACTAGGCACATCCGAAAGCAAAGTATAGTAGTGAGTCTTTCCATCCGGCTTTTTAAAAGGACTGCCCTTAAGAACCAGCGCCAACTCGTCAGGAGTCAGAGCAAAAGTATCCAAATCCCCACCAAAATTCTTTTTGATAAGAGCCCGAACCGTTTTCTCAACTTCACGAGCACCCAAAGAGGTCTTAAGAATGACATTCCCACTAGCAATATAAGTTCGAACATCAGAAAACTTATTCTGCTCAAGAAGCTTGCGAAGCTCCGCCATAGGAACTTTATTTTTCCCGGTAGGAGTCACCGCTCGTAAAAAGACTACGTAATATCCCATACTTCAGTTGTAAGAAGTTTAAGAAGGAACTTCAAGGCCAACGAAGACGGGATCATTAAATTTGATAAGAAATATTATTGAACAACACCCGGAGAAGCACAGCTTTCATCAACGCTAGCTTTTTCAGAGAAAGAAACCGCATCCCCATTAGCATTACAGCAAACAAAGCGTTCCCGCTTCACAATGTCGTTTCTAGACTCCATCGAAGCCGTATACTTACAACTTCGGTACTTCCCAGACACCGCCCCACAAGCCGCCGCCTCCAAAGAAGTCCCCCCCGACTGCTGAGGATCCGCAGTACAAGTAGCAGTCCCATTAGCACATTTAATAGTAGTCGAACACAAAGCCCTAACCGGATCCGCCTGAACCACCAATGAACTAAAAAGAACAACAACAGCAAGAATCAGAGTTTTCATATCACCCCTCCAAGAAGCACCTTTACGCCCAAGAAAAAAGGAGTCAATTTTCAACCCAAAAACAAATCCAAAACCGCCCCCTAAAAAAACCCAAGGGAGCGCGAAGAGGGGGCGAGGTTGTGCCCGCGGTAAAAAGCTCCGGGGGAGCTTTTTAGTGCGGAGCATGCGGGAGGCCCTCGCCGCGAAGGCGGCGAACGTCGACCGCCTAGGAATATTGGGCTCAACGCCCAATATTCCGCGTCCCGAGATGCCACCAAGCAACCAATAAAAAAACCCAAAACCATCGGCAATAAAAAGAAAAGGATAAATGGTAGGGGGCGAGGGACTTGAACCCCCGATCCCAGTGTTATGAGCACCGTGCTTTAACCAACTAAGCTAGCCCCCCGGAAGTCTGAGATGACTTTACCGTATCAAACCTAACGAACACTATCAACCGCACATGATGGCAGCGAACGTTTAAAAATAAAAAAGGGTCCCGATGGGAACCCTTTTGACGCTGTGTAGAGTTAAATCAGCGATAAATTAAAACTTCGTGTACGAACAAGCCAAAGCAAAACGACCTGTCAGACCGGCAACACCCAAGTAAACTCCGTTCTTGGCCTTAGAATCTAAATCCAAGCGCACAAGAGAGCCGCCTTCATAGCAGGTCAATTCATAGTGGGCACGTCCGACAAAGGATGAAGCACGAGAGCGATACCAAAGTGTCGTACAAGCGACGTCACGAACCGTGATCACGCGATGCTGAGGACCATTGCCCGTCGTTGCCCAAAACTCTTCGCTATAATTGATACGTAATGGCTCGTCAGGGGTCGCACGTTCTGCTTTTAGATACACGGTCGCCACCGTGTCGTTGCCTGTGTATTGAACCAAATCAGGCGTTTTTTCAGCGGAACATTCAACGGACTTAATGACTTTGTCAGCGGAATCGATAGCGAAAGCGGAGTGAGACAAAAGCAAAGCAGCCACGAAAAGAACTGATTTCATTTTAACCTCCAGTTTTAAAATTGGAGGGATCATACAAGAAAATTTCCGAACGATTTGTCAGGATTATTAAAGATGAAAAAGATTCTAAAAAAAAGGGGACTTTCCGAAAAAAGTCCCCTTTAAAGAGTTTAAATCAGTTTTGAGAACGCGCTCTAGCTATCAACGAAAGCCTTAAGCTTGTTCGAGCGTGAAGGATGACGAAGCTTACGAAGAGCTTTCGCCTCGATCTGACGGATACGTTCACGGGTTACGTTGAAGTCTTGACCTACCTCTTCAAGAGTGTGGTCGGATTCTTCACCGATACCGAAACGCATACGAAGAACTTTTTCTTCTCTTGGAGTCAAAGTCGAAAGAACACGGCGAGTTTGCTCAGCCAAGTTCAGGTTCACAATCGCTTCTGCAGGATTGATAACCTTTTTGTCTTCGATAAAGTCACCCAAGTGCGAATCTTCTTCTTCACCCACTGGAGTTTCCAAAGAGATTGGTTCTTTCGCGATTTTCAAAACTTTGCGAACTTTATCAACCGGCATGTCCATCTTATCTGCGATCTCTTCAGGGGTCGGCTCACGGCCTAGTTCCTGAATAAGATAACGAGATGTACGTACAAGCTTGTTGATGGTCTCGATCATGTGCACAGGGATACGGATTGTACGAGCTTGGTCGGCAATCGCGCGAGTGATCGCTTGACGGATCCACCATGTCGCATAAGTCGAGAACTTATAACCACGACGGTATTCGAACTTATCAACGGCTTTCATCAAGCCGATGTTACCTTCTTGGATCAAATCCAAGAATTGAAGACCGCGGTTCGTGTACTTCTTCGCGATAGAAACCACAAGACGCAAGTTTGCTTCAACCAATTCAGATTTCGCTGCATCGGCCTCACGCTCACCTTTCCAGATCGCTGTGTAAGTTTCCTTAACCCAGTTGTGGTTCATCTCAGTCTCAGAGTCCAAACGCTTGATACGTTTTTCAGCTTCTTGAGCCTGTAACACGTAAGACTTGAACTTTTGATAGTTCAAACCCGTGTCGCGAGTCATTCTTGTTAATTCTTTTTCGTTCGCATCGATCAACTTCATACGCTCAGCCATAGCTGCAACGTCTTTAGAGAACGTACGCTCAACACCGTCTTTGATACGACGACGAAGAGTTCCGATACGGTTCACTAAGTTTTTGAACTTGATCACAACACGATTGATAGTTTTACGGTTGAAGTTCACAGACTCGAAGTTCGCCATCAACTTATCGTTCATCACAACAAGTTCTTTCATAGCGGCTTGACGAGCTGGAGTATTGGTTTCTTCTTTACGAAGAACCATGAAAAGCTTCTCAGCACCTTTTTGGTACTCAGTCACTTTACCGATAAGTTCATGAATCTTATCGATGTACTCTTTTTCATCGTACTGAGTGTCTTCGTCCTCAAGACCACGGAAGATCGATTTAACTTTGATACGGCCTTCATCAAGACGTTTACCAAGTTGAATGATCTCGTATGTACCTAGAGGTGACAAAAGGATCGCACGAACGATTTCACGCTCCCCTTTTTCAATACGACGGGCAATCTCAACTTCACCCTCACGAGTTAAAAGAGAGACGCTACCCATTTTACGCAAATAAAGACGAACGGGGTCGTTACCCTTTACGTCTTCGCTTTCGGCTTTTTCTTCATCATCTATTTCTTCGTCTTCAGAATCCGGGCTTTCAAGGAATGCTCCTTCGCCCTCTTCTTCTTTCGAAGTTTCAGACAAGTCTGAAATTACTACACCACCACCCTCAAGCGCGTGCATGAATGCATCGAGCACCGAAGGAGCGATAATTTCAGGCGGAAGAAGGTCGTTGATCTCTTCAATAGTCAACGCACCTTTTTCCTTTGCAAGCTTCAGAAATCGTTGAATTTCTTCTTTAATCAACGTTTCTTGTTCTTGCAGGGAAAGAACCTTTACGGGCTCTTTCTCTTGTTTGTTTGGTAGGTTCGGTTTCATCAATACCCCGCCTTTTACCCTTTATTCAGAGAGATTCGGTTTCTCTGAATATTCATAATCTGTTCCAACTTTTCCGAACTAGGTTCGTTTTTAAGATCTCGCGCCAATTGCTTTGCTTGCTCTCTTAAGAAATTTTCACGCACGCGTTTAAAGCAATCACGCAAGAGCTTCATCTCTGCCTCTTCGTCGAACCCTGGCTCGGTTTCAGCTTGTGGACCGGCTTGAAATAAATATTCAGGCTGATCGACGTAAGAGACAAGCAGACTGGTCAACTTATCAAACTTATTAAGATCTTGTCTATACACATCCGTCGCCTTTTCTAGGATCTTTTTCACTCCGTCGTGAGCGACGCTCTCAAGCAATTTTTCATTCACAAATTGATCAAAATTGGCACGACTTTTGAGTACCAATCCTAATAGCAGAAGCTCGGCTTTTGAGCCTCCTTTAAGGGAGATTTTGCCACCCTCTACTGATTGGGACACCGGTGCCGGGCCTTGAGGGTTAGTCTGTGGGCCTGGCTGCACCGTCCTAGTCATAGCCGGGCGATTTTGCGAATAAACAGGGCCACTTCCCTGTATTCCGACAGCTTGACGCAACCAGGGCAGAGTTACGCTCATTTTTTGAGCGGCCTCAGCCAAATACAGATCCCTTAAACGAAGATCAGGAATCACCTCAAACAAAGGCTTTAGCTTATCTGCTAGCTTCACTTTTTCCGAAGCGTCGCCACGATAGCCTTCCATCCAACGCGCTAAAATCATCACAAAAAGGTCGGGAGCCTTATCCAGCTCGGCCTTCAGGGCTTCAGCGCCGTACTTTTTCACGTAGTCGTCAGGGTCCATGCTGTTCGGAAGCGTCAGGCCCTTGGGATACAAATCGGCAGCCAATAAAATCGGAAGACTGCGCTCGGCAGCTTCCATCCCCGCAGAGTCCCCGTCAAACATCGCCACCACGTTTTTGGTCATGCGTTTAAGCATTTTCCCATGGTCTGGCGTCAAAGCCGTTCCCATTGTGGCAACCACGTTACGAATACCCGCTTGATACAAGGAAACTAGATCCATGTATCCCTCTACAATAAGGGCCATGTCATCACTGCGAATATAACGAGCGGTCTGAGAAAGTCCGTAAAGCACCTTTCCCTTAATAAAGACCGGCGTTTCTGGAGAATTCAGATATTTCGGTTCATTTTCTTTTTTCTCTAAATAACGTCCACCGAAAGCAATGGGCTCTCCCATCGCCGAGAAAATCGGGAACATCAAACGATCACGGAAGATATCAAAGTAGCCAGATTTATTCGTGCGAGCCTTTACTAGACGCGCTTCTTCGGCCAAGGCCATCGAGATGTTGTGAGAAGCTAAATGCTTTTCTAGCCCATCCCATTCCGCAACCGCGTAGCCAATCCCGAAAGTCTCGATGACTTCTTTAGAAAGGCCACGGCTGGCGATATATTTTTTCACCGGATGATCGTTAGGAACACGGTGAAGTTGCTCTGAAAAGTAATGAGCTGCGAGCTTATTTACTTTTAACAACAACTTCTTTTTTTCAGCGACTTGGTCTTGAGCCGCTTCGTTCTTTTCAGGAGCTGGCATCGGAATGCTAGCGCGATTGGCAAGATACTCGACCGCTTCCGGAAAGCTCATGCCCTGGTAGTCACGTAAGAATGAAAACATGTTTCCACTCTTGTGACAGCCAAAGCAGTGATAGACTTGTTTTGTCTCAGAAACAGAGAACGACGCCGTTTTTTCGACGTGATCAGGAAATGGACAGCGGCCCATAAGGCCGCTACCACTTGGTTTTAACTGAGTGTATTGAGAGATGATATCGACGAGGTTATTGGCCTCGGAAACTCTCTCGATAAAGTCTTGAGAAAATCTCATGAACCTTCTTACGCAAGTTTAGATTTGATTACTTCGCTTACTACTTTGTTATCAGCCGCACCACCAGAACGAGCGATGACTTCTTTCATCACAGGTCCCATGTCTTTCACCGTTTTCGCGCCCGTAGCTGCGATCACTTCAGTCACTAGAGCTTCGATTTGTTCACGGCTCATTTGTGCAGGCAAATAAACTTCAAGAACTTTCAACTCTGCAGATTCTTGATCTACAAGGTCTTGACGACCGGCTTGTTGAAACTGCTCGATAGATTCTTTTCTTTGCTTAACAAGTTTTTTAACCACGCCAAGAACTTCATCACCTGTGATTGGGTTCGGGCGCATGTCGATTTCACGGTTTTTGATCGCGGCTTGGAGCATACGAAGAGCTCCCAACTTAGCACTGTCTTTCGCGAGCATCGCGGCTTTGATATCCGCAGTGATTTGATCTTTGATTTCCATCGATACCTCCGAGAGTAAGACTGTTCAAAAAGGCGCAGCCGCAAGAAGTTCAATGAAGTCGGATGGGTCTTATTCAACAGTCTGTCTGTAAGAACAGAGGCGACCTTTTGGGCCGCCTCTTGAAAAACTATCTTCGCAAAAGAAGGACTAGTCGTTCCAGCCTTTTCTCGATTTTTTTACAGCGCGTTTACGAGCTGCAAGAGACTTCTTTTTAAGTCTTACTGAGGGCTTTTCAAAGTGTTCACGTTTTTTAACTTCAGAAAGAATTCCTGCTTTTTCGCAAGATTTTTTGAATTTTCTGAAAGCAGATTCAAAAGACTCACCGTCTTTGATCTTAACCATTGCCACGACAATCACCTGCCCTTCGATGTGGAAAATGAGAGATGAGTGTATAACAAAGCAGCATAAAAGGCGCAAGTCTCGGGGTCTTAACGCGATGAATTATTATTTCCCATGTGCTTTTTTATTGCGCAGCCAAGGAAAGCACGGGAAAAATTCATCGAGGGGTGTTTATGAGAAATCTTATCTGTCTGATATTACTGGGCTTATCCTTAACTCCAGCGGCCTATGCGTGGGAGGACTTTTACATCCTAAAGCCTTCGGAATTCCAGATTGAACGCACCCCTGGTCAAAGATTCACTCCCTTGAATTCAGTCAGCTGCCGAGACCGCATCAAACAAGTGATCTGTTTGGTGGATAACTCATCTTCACCAAATGGTCCTCGAAAATGCCTCAGCGGGTCCGAAAACTTCGCACCCCCCATTGAAAAGATCTACGATATTTTGCCCGAAAAGCTGCAAAAGGCTTTTTGCGGACTTGATGCTATTTTCGTTGAAAGCGATGTGGAATCTTTAGCCTATGCGGGCATTATTCGCGCGAACGAAAAAGGCGAAGTCGAAGGTTCTTTTATCGGCGTTCGTCGCACACTTTTAGAAAGAGCTTACGACGCCACTTCGGTCTTTGGCTGGAAAGAACAAAAAGCTTTCGGTATCGTGGCGCCTCCGTTTGTGCACTTACCAGACGGACCGCGAGTCGAAGTCATTCTGCCTAATACCTTGTCCGCGCTTCAATATATTTTCATTCACGAAATCGGCCATATTTTGGATTTTGCAAATTCTGCGAATGAATTTGTCTGCCCTCCGAATGAAACTTGCGACTTGAGTAAATGGGATCCGACAGAGTTTGGAAAAATGGTGCCGGCTGCAAATTCTTTTAGTTCTTTAAGTTGGAAAAACCCGATGTATCCACAGGATGCACAACGTTTTTCACTTTGGGATAAACTTTGTTTTTATGGGTGTAATGAACGCCTGACAGTTTTGGATATGGAAGGGTTCTACCAACAGCTTGGTCAGACAAACTTCGTTTCTACCTATGCCGCTGTTTCTCCTTATGAGGACTTTGCAGAGAGCTTTGCGTTTCATGTGCTTAGCCTCCAAGGTGAATGGAACTACCGGATTCAAACACCGAACATGGCTTACTCTTTAGAAAAGAAGTGGGACGTTTTGTTTTCTAAAAAATCTTGGCTTGAAGCGTTCTATCAGCGAGATCTTAAATACCCAAAAGCCACAAAGTAGTTTATAAACTCCTTTAGCTCATAAAGGAGTTTTACCACTATGATGGAAATGCTTTCGAACCCTCAAATCTGGATTGCCTTCGGTACTTTGTTCGCTTTGGAATTAGTACTAGGAATCGACAACGTTATCTTTATTTCGATTCTTGCCGGCAAACTTCCTAAAGACCAACAGCAAAAAGCGCGCATGACGGGCTTGGGGCTTGCGGTTTTGACTCGTATTTTGCTTTTGTTTTCTTTGTCTTGGATCATCGGTCTTACCGAGCCTATTTTCTCTGCCTTGGGCCAAGAGATTTCAGGTCGTGACTTGATCCTTCTTCTCGGTGGTCTATTTCTTATCGTTAAAAGTACGGCCGAAATTCATCACAAGCTTGAGGGCGTTGATGGAAGTCAGTCTAAGAATGTCGCGCACTCTTTCGGCGCGGTGATCGTTCAGATTCTTCTTTTGGATATCGTATTCTCTTTGGATTCTGTGATCACGGCCGTGGGTATGGTGAAGGAATTGTCTGTGATGATCGCGGCGGTTCTAGCTTCGACAGCGGTGATGATTTTCTCTGCGAAAAGCATCAGTGATTTCGTGGATTCTCATCCTTCATTGAAAATTTTGGCGTTGAGCTTCCTTCTGATGATCGGTTTTACTTTGATCGTTGAAGCTTTAGAAGTTCATATTCCCAAAGGATATGTCTACTTCGCGATGGCTTTCTCTGTCGGTGTTGAGATGTTGAACATTCGCATGCGTAAAGCGAGTGTGAAAGATCACGTTAAACTTCGTGAAAGAGTGGCAGAGGAAAAATAGTGTCCTCTCTCCTCCAAGAAGACTCATATTGGATGCGCAAGGCTTTAAATCTTGCGCGTAAAGCAGCGGACAAAGGAGAAGTTCCTATTGCCGCTCTTCTTGTTGGACCTGAGGGCCTGATTTCTTGGGCCATCAATACTCGTGAACGACAACAAACTCCTTTGGGCCACGCTGAACTCTTCGCCCTTCATAAAGCTTCTCAGAAAAAACAAAGCTGGCGACTGAGTGACTGCACTTTGTATGTCACCCTGGAACCTTGTGTGATGTGCGCGGGAGCAATTCAACAGGCCCGATTAAAACGCGTTGTTTATGGGGCTTCTGATCCCAAGGGCGGCGCGGTTCAAAGTCTTTATCACGTGCTGAACGATCCCCGCTTAAATCATCAAGTAGAAGTTACAAGCGGAGTTCTTGCCGAAGATTGTGCTGCTCTTCTTCAGGGTTTTTTTCAAGATCGCCGTGAAGAAAAAAAGACTGAAAAATCTGAAAAGGTCTATCGCGAACGCACTTCCGTTGTGGTGGTTCACAAAAATCAAATTCTTGGATTTCACGCGATTGATCCGACGTCAAAAGCCCCCTATTTCTTTTTACCTGGCGGCGCGATTGAACCGGGAGAAAGCATTCCTGAAGCGGCCGCTCGTGAATGCCTTGAAGAGACCGGCTATAAAGTCCGCGTGCTAGAAGAAACGGCTTTTGAAAGAAAGTATGATTTTCCGTGGAATGGGAAGATTCATGCGTGCCGAACCGTGTTTTACCTCGCTGTACTCGATCAAGAATGGACTCCGCCTCACAACGTCCAGGATGCCGATTATCACAAAGGTGTTGCATGGATGAGCACGAAAGAGGCTGCGCAGGTCTTTTCATATAACAAAGACATCCTCTGGGCCGTGCAAAAATTGCTGAAAACCGCCCAAAAGAAATCCGCCTTGCGCTGAAGGCCTTAAGGCTGTTACAACGGCCTTTCATGACAACGACAAAATTTACCGATCTTCCCTTAGTTGCCCCTCTTCAATTTGCGTTAAAAGAAGCAGGATATGAAAATCCAACACCAATTCAGTTGGCAGCCATCCCTATTCTTTTGCAAGGGAAAGACCTTTTAGGTATCGCTCAAACAGGAACTGGAAAAACAGCGGCGTTCAGTTTGCCGATTTTGCAGAATTTAGCAAAACATCATTCGCGTCCGGAAGCAAAGTGCCCACGCGCTTTGATTTTAACTCCAACTCGTGAGCTGGCGATTCAGATTCACGAAAACATCGAAGCATACAGCAAGCATTTAAAGCTTAAGCACGCGGTGATCTATGGTGGCGTGGGACAAAATCCTCAAGTTCGAGCTTTGCAAGCCGGCGTGGATATTCTTGTCGCGACTCCGGGTCGCTTGTTGGATTTATTCTCTCAAAAGTTTTTGCGTTTGGATAAAGTGGAAATCTTTGTCTTAGATGAAGCCGACCGTATGCTGGATATGGGATTCATGCAGGATATTAAACGCATTCTGCCTTTGCTTCCTAAAAAACGTCATAACTTGTTCTTCTCCGCAACAATGCCGCCAGAGATTTCTAAACTTGCTCACAGCATTTTAGTAAATCCAGAAAAAGTAGAAGTGACACCCACGTCTTCGACAGCAGAAAAAGTCGATCAAAAAGTCATGTACGTTGAGAAGAAAGACAAATTGGATCTATTGATCCATCTTCTTAACGACAACGATCTTTATAAAGTTCTGGTTTTCGTGCAAATGAAACACGGGGCAAATCGTGTCGTAGATAAACTCGTTAAAGCGAACATCACGGCTGCTGGAATTCATGGCGATAAATCTCAGAATGCGCGCCAAAGAGCTTTAGAAGATTTCCGCAACGGAGACGTTCGCGTCCTTGTTGCTACGGATATTGCCGCTCGTGGTATCGACATTGAAGGCATCACTCACGTTATCAATCTTGAAGTGCCACATATTCCTGAAAGCTATGTTCACCGTATTGGAAGAACAGCGCGCGCCGGAGCATCTGGAGCCGCGATCTCTTTCTGTACGGCAGAAGAGAAGTCTTTCATGTTTGCGATTGAAAAGGTCACTCGTCAGCCGGTTCCGGTTGTGAAGAACCAACCTTATCACTCAGAAGCCATTGAAAAAGCTCAAGTGATGAGTGCGGGTAAAGCCAAAGCCATTCTTGAAGGGCAACGCTTAGAGAACAAAGCGAAGAATCGCGCTGGCCAGAAACCGAAGCGTTCATTCGGCGGCGGCAGCGGCGGTGGTAAACCGAAAAGCTCTACTCACGGTGGTGGCAACAAGCCGCACCGACAAGATTCAGCGAAGAGCCCTGCGGCTCACGGTGAAAGCCATAAACCACACAGGCACGAGTCAGGAAAAAGCGACGCTTCTCATGGGGGAAACAAACCTCACAGAGCGGAAACCCCAAAAAGTGGAAGCTCTCATGGTGGAAGCCACAGTGGAAAACCTGCTAAGGCAACTCCGCACAAAAACAACGGACCTAGCGGTGGTGGAAAAAAATCAGAAGGTCAAAAACCGAAAAGAAGATTTTTTGGATTCGGCAGAAAGGGCTAATTAAGGCCCTTTCACGTCAATAATTTTGCGCGTGTGTTGTTCCACTGAAAACTTAACGGGCTTTTTCAGTTTCAAACTTTGTTTAAGATTATCCATAAACGGTTCGTTACCCGTCAGTTCATAAACGCTGGGATGAAGCTTAAAGGACACGCGCACTTTCTCGTTCACGTTTTCAATCTTATACACTTTATCAGTAAATGACTGCGACTTCGGCGCGGATGTCTGCGCCCATGAGATGTGAGAGATCATTAATAACGTCATCAGAATGAATTTCATCTTAAAGTCCCTTTTCGCGCTTTAACTGCTCTCGCTCATAAGCCAGCATACTTTGTTCTTCACGTCGGGCATCTAATTCCTGCTCTGCCTGCACTGTGTCCGCGGCATGCCACTTCAGACGATTCGGTTCGTTCTTCGCGGATGGCAAAGTTTCACCACGCAAGGGCCCGAGGTTAAAGCGATCGGTGATATAGGCCAAAGCTTCTTTCTTCGCTTTTGGCGTTGTCAGAAGTTTATCCGTCCACTGTTTGACAGGAACGGGCTTGTCATAAAGAGCGGGATCTAGAATATGCAACTCAATCCCCTTTTTTGTCTGAACGGCAACAACAGGGGCGACATGGTAATTCCACATGTAGTTTTCAGGATATTGGCGCTTGTCTTCGGGAATGATAAGTTCCCCTTCTAAAAACATCTTGGCGACACGGATGCCTTTTTTTTCCATTTGCTGTGCAAAAATATGAGCACGAGCGTAACAACCATTCTGAGTTGCACCGAAAGCATATCTTTCATCTTTCGCAAACTCTGAGAATATTTTTTTCGCTTCATCTTCCGTCAACACAGACACCGGAATATTCCCGGCAGCCGTTTTCGCTAAAGTCATCGTCGGATAAACGACACCTTTCGGAGCGCTTTCCTTCGGGTCACAGATCTCGGGTTTATTTAAATTATTTAAGGACTTTGAAAGTGACTGATAAAACTCGGAATAATCCGTCATCGCCGCTGATGTGCCGACTTTTTTTGAAGCGTTTTGATCCGGTAGCAGAGGTTCTTCGTAGTGACCAGCGGCACTGCATAGTTCTTCGGCCATCATGCGATCACGGGATGAAAAATCATCCGGCGCCGCTTGGACGGCTTCCTTAAACTGGCAGGCTTCTTGGGGGGTGAGGGCCCAAGAAAAGTGGAAACTAAAAAGGAATAACAATACGTACATAAAACGCATGCTTCTTTTTCGGAATTTTTACGCTCGCGCCAAAGGGGTCTGACCTGGACTTTCGCCTGTTTTCACGAAAGAAAATGTGGCTCTTCAGAGGGGCGTTTGCTTTAGTTTTTATATGAATCAAAAAGAAGCTCTATTAAAACTCGACGAAGTCTTAGATCAATGGATTAGCACCCCAATGGGAAGAAGAACTTTTTTAAGTTCTCTTCCTCTTTTGATGGCAGCATGCGCGACCGAACAACACCGTCAGCGCGAAGGAAATCTGCGTGGTGATGAAACAACTTTGACCTATGATCAAGAAAGAAACCTGACGAAGGAAGCTTTGCCACAAATGCGTAAAGACTATCCACCGGTGCAAAACCCCCAGCTACAATCTTATATTTCTCAATTGGGTCGTAAAATCGTGACCGCGAACAATCTTCAAGGAAATCCCTACAACTACAACTTCACGGTGGTGGATGTAGGATACGTGAATGCCTTCGCACTTCCTGCGGGAACTATTTTCGTGACGGCTCCCCTCATCGCAATGGCGGATTCCGAAGCAGAACTTGCCGGAGTGATCGGGCACGAAGTAGGTCACGTCAAAGCACGTCACACGGCTCAACGCATGGATGCAGCTAAAAAAGCCGAAGGTAAATCTTGGATGTATGCCGCAGGCGGAGGAATCCTGGGTGGAGCTTTGGGTTACGGCATCGGCAAACTGCTATGCAATCAAGGTGATGATCAATGTATGCAGAAAGCCACCGCCTATGGACTTGCTGCAGGAGCAGGTGGTGGTTTGCTGGTGCAGAAGTATGCGTTTATGGCGAACTCTCGTGAAGATGAAATGGAAGCAGATCGTATCGGCTTTAGAACTTCCGTAGCTGCTGGCTACGATAAAGACAAAGTCGGTCTTTTCTATGAAAAGCTTCTTAAGATGGAAGAACAGTCCAAAGGAGAACAGAATAAAATGCTTTCCTCCTTAGCAGACGCTATGAGCACACACCCACCAAGTCGCGAACGTGTTGTGCAGATGAATCAAATGGCCGCCGAGCAAAGAAACAGTCCACGTACCATTGTTTCTACGAAAGAATTTGATCGCATGAAGTTACTTTGCGGAGAACTCACAAAGAAGAAACAAAAGACAGGATAGTTTGAAATTAAAAAGCCGGAGTTCATCCGGCTTTTTCTTTTAATTTTTTTAAAGAACTTATTCCGGTGATTCCAAACGGTAACCGAGTGAAGGCACCGCCACAATACGACCATTGAACTTACTGATCTTACGTTTCAAATAGTTGATCTGAGAATCCACGTTACGAGAAGTCACTTCGGTGTCTCCCCATATTTCCGTCAGACATTTTTCGCGCGTAACCAGATTGTTTTTAGCCGCCACCAGCATTTTCAGAATATCAAATTGCTTCGGCGTTAAACCAACCTCTTCACCATCTACGAAAACCTGACGAGACAAAAGATTCATTTTCAAATTAGAAGCCGTCAATTCAGAAGCCGCTTCAGGTTCTTTTTCCGATAAACGAGCTTTGATTCTCAGAATCAATTCTTTCACGTGGAATGGCTTAGAGATAAAGTCATCCGCACCTGTTTCAAAAGCTTTGATTCTTTCATCGATGGTCGCCGCGCCAGATACGAAAATGATCGGTGTGTTTTTCGTTGTTGCGCTTTCACGCACCATGCGACATACATCCACACCCATCAAACCAGGCATTTTGTAATCTAACAAAATCAGATCAGGTCTTTTTTCATTAATAAGTTTTACCGCAGAGTTGCTGTCAGAAGTGTAGGTGCACTCATACGTCGCACTGAGAATTTCAGCCAAAAGCTTACAGCTCTCTTCGTAGTCATCAACTATAACAATCTTTTTTGCTGCCAAATCCGCACCTCGCAAAGGATTGCTGGAAGTAAACATGTTCATATTTGAAAACTATCTCCCGATCAAATTGAAAAGACAAGCTGCATGGGGTCCAGTTTTAAACACCCTTATATTTAATGCGCTTGGACTCAAGTATTTTCTTAAGTTGATCGCGTTTGTCACCCTGAATTTCGATTATACCACTTTTTGGGGAAAGAATGTGAGTACCGCCAACGCCGCACTTTGCTTTGAGTTCCTTAGTTAGGTTTTTGAGGAACTCCTCGTTTCTGGGAAAACCATCCATCACCGTGACCGTTTTTCCGCCTCTGCCGCCTTTTTCAATGCGAAAGACAACAGTGTACTGCCCGTCAGTTACAGAGTCCTCAGGCACGCAGGTACACTCGGCCTGAAGCTGTTTACATTTAGGACAACGGATGTTCTCTTTTGGATCAGTGCTAAAAACTAAGCGAGTATTTTTCATGAACCGGAGCTTTCTGAATTCGATGGATTCGGAGTGGGCTCTTCACCCAACTTATGCTGTGTATACTCCTTTCCGTCGAATCTAAAAAGCTGCGGGGTTTCATCCATGATTGTCGCTAGGTTTACCGGGCGTTTCCACATTTTGAAGACGTTTTTAAGGGTCTCGCTCATGAAATCCGGCTGCATATCGATGCCCTCATGCAAATGTGTCAGCAAAAGCTCGCCGCGATTTTCAAAGTTCGCATCTTCGATACGAATGATCGGCTGACCGAAGTTTGTCATATGGAACAGCAACTGAGCTTTAATAGCCTTGAAGTCTTTGGTATCGACCTCAAACTTACCGGTCTTCTTATTGAACTTGTATACAAACAATTTGTTACGAGCGCAGAAGTCTTCCGTCAGGAATTGGTCAATGAACGTAACGTCGTTACAGACTTTACGAACTTCAAAGATTTTTTCACGTCCTAAACGCAAATCCTTGTTCCAATTCTTACGTTCACGAACGTCATCGCATTCTTCCCATTCGCGACCGAATTGACCTTTGTTCCATCTTTCTTCGATATCACGGAACAGTTCAATACCCACTTTATACGGATTGTATCCATTCGGTGCCATTGCCATCGTTCCACTATGGTGATCAGCAAAGTCGATGATCTCTGAATCATTTAAGATCTTCGTCGTCATCAAATGCGAATGCCAATACGAAGCCCAACCTTCATTCATGGTTTTCGTCATTCCCTGCGGAGAGAAGTAATAAGCTTCATCGCGGATGATCGAAAGCACGTCTTGCTGCCAGTCTGTTAACGGAGCATGGTGAATAAAGAAATTAAGAATGTCTTTTTCAGGCTCTTGCGGGAAGCGTTGAGCGCGGTGTTGCGCTTCTTCCTCCGCCTTCTTTTTTTGTTCTTCGACAAAAGATGGCGGATTGATGTAGTCACGCATGTAAGAGCGATCCACGCGCAAAAGATAATTCGGCTCTTGCGGACGTGACTCTGTCGGCTTAGCCACAGACTTTTCCACATACGGACTGTAACGATCGATTAAATTTTCTAAACTAAGGCAAACATCAATGAAGTTTTCCACAGTTTCATATCCGTAACGATCCATGTAGCGACGAATGCGTGTCGCGTGGTTCGCCATCTGGTCCATCATTTTACGATTCGTTTTTGAGAACCAGATATTGTTCTTAAAGAAATCGCAGTGACCATACACGTGAGCCATCACAAGCTTTTGATCCATCATCGCGTTGCCTTCCATCAAGTAGGCATAACAAGGATCGGTATTAATCACCATTTCATAGATTTTCGAAAGACCGTACTCGTAACTTTTAGAAAGATGCTCGTACTCCATCCCGAACTTCCAATGCGGATAACGAACGGGAAAACCGCCGTAAGCCGCAAATTGGTTGATTTGATCATAAGTGATCAATTCAAAAATAGTTTCAAAAAAATCCAGTCCTGCGTCTTTCGCGATCTGACAGATTCTTTTTCTTTCTGCTTCTAATTCGGGAGTTAAATTCGCCATAACTCATCTCCGTTGGAAAAAGGCATGTGGTCCCTTTTCGTTTAGCGGCCTTTACCCAAGAAGTCCTTGATAGAATCAAGGATCTTGTCGCGGTTTTCGATTTGGCTCAGAGTGAGTCTTTCGTCGTTGCCAAATTCTTTTTGTAAATCTTTAAGGAACTGACCACTTCCGTATTTACTTTCCACCTGCCCGTAACTAAAGACGTTGCAGTTCGGAAGGAAGAATTCAGTCATCATCTTAATACACAAACGAGTGTCTTCACCCGACCAGTTGTCACCGTCACTGAAATGGAAAGGATAAATATTCCACTCGTGAACAGGATAGTCTTTCTGGATGATTTCCTGACAGAGCTTATACGCAGAGCTGATTAAAGTTCCGCCGGATTCACTGGTTCTAAAGAAAGTATCTTCGTCCACTTCTTTCGCGGCCGCATCGTGAATAATGAAACGAGTCTCTAGACCCTTATAATGTTTCTTTAGCCACGTGTTGATCCAGAAGCTTTCTAAACGAACAATTTCTTTTTGTTCATCACCCATACTGCCCGACACGTCCATCATGTAAATAACCACGGCTTGGGTTTGTGGTTGATTCACTTTTTTGAAGGACTTGTATTGCATATCCCTGCGGATCGGCAAAACCAAAGGCTCTTCCGGATTGTAGGTGCCAGCACCCACCATGCGCTTTAAAGCTCTTTTATAAGAAGATTTAAAATGACGAAGTCCTTCCGGTCCCACCGGAGCAAGTCCTGTAAACTTCGTTTTTAAGGATTCGATATTCTTTGCGCCTTTAGGCTCAATGCGTGGAAGTTGCAACTTCTCACCAAGAATATCTGCCAACTCTTCCATTGAAAGTTCGACTTCCAAAAGATGCTCTCCAGGAGCTTCTCCGGCTTGTCCTTGTCCACCTTCACCTGGATCACCGACGTCTTGACCAGGTTGACCTTCCCCTTGACCGACACCGCCCTGTTGCTTGGGACCGTAGCGGAAGTTAGGAATATCAATGCGAGGAAGAGGAATTTTAACGTACTCCTCCTCTCGCTTCCCAATCATTTCGCCCTGGGAGACATACTTGCGAAGATCTTCTTTGACCTTGCCCTTAACGATTTCTCTGAACCTGTTATTGTCTTCCCGAATCGACATTATTTATTCTTTACATCCCCGCGGGCGAAGATACTTGCAACGTAGTGTAGAACGTCCGTCGCAGAGATTTCATCGTACCCGAAGTCCTTGATGAGACGAGTTTTAACGATATCAATTTTTTCTTGAGTATCTTTGTCAGCAACGTTGCTCACTAAAGTCGTAAGTTTGATGCTGTCTTTTTGATCCTCGAAGAGTTTCAATTCAATCGCTTTATGAAGACGTTCGTTCATTTTGTAGTTGAACTTCTTGCCTTCCAAAGCCAATGCCCCGATGTAATTCATGATCTCACGACGGAAATCATCTTTACGAGATTCAGGGATCTCGATCTTCTCTTCAATAGATCGCATCAAACGCTCATCAGGCTCTTCATCATTGCCCGTGAACTGATTACGAACTTTTTCACGTTGAGTGTAAGCTTTCACATTATCGATGTAGTTCGCGCAAAGTCTTTGCATCGCACTTTCATCGGCACTGATCGCTCTTTGAACTTCCGCTTTGATGATTTCTTCGTATTCTTGAAGAACCACACCTAGAAGTTCTTTGTACTCGCTCTTAAGCTCTTCGTTAGAAATCAACGAGTGATTCTTAAGGCCGGATTCAAGTTCTTTAAACACCATGAACGGATTCACAGAGCCTTTATTAGACTGTTGCGCCGCAACCAGAGCGTTAGAGAGCTTATCTTGGATATAACGAGCCGAAATACCTTCAAGACCTTCGCGGTTGGCTTCTTTACGAAGCTCACGCACGTTGTCTTCAGTGTAGTTCGGTAACGTCTTACCGTTATAGAGTTTTAGTTTTTGCAAACGAGTGAGGTTGGCTTTCTTAGGCTTTTCCAAACGAGTCAGAATCGCCCACATCGCCGCCATTTCAACCGTATGAGGCGCGATACTTAAACCGCGCACTTTTTGAGAATTGAAATCACGTTTGTAGATATTGATCTCATCTCTCCAGCGAGTGATATAAGGAATATCGATCTTCACGGTACGGTCACGAAGGGCTTCCATGAATTCGTTGTCTTGAAGACGACGGTACTCTGGTTCATTCGTGTGTCCGATAATCACTTCATCGATATGAGTTTGCGCGAATTTCTTAGGTTTAACTCTGTGTTCTTGTGACGCTCCCAAAAGGTCGTACAAGAAAGCCACGTCAAGTTTAAGAACCTCGACGAACTCGATCATACCGCGATTGGCGACGTTGAACTCTCCGTCAAAGTTAAATGCACGTGGGTCTGAATCAGATCCATATTCAGCAATCTTACGATAGTTGATATCGCCTGTTAGCTCCGTAGAGTCCTGATTCTTTTCGTCTTTCGGTTGGAAAGTACCAATACCGATACGATCCGCTTCAGAGATGAAAAGTCTTCTTACACGAACGTGCTCAAGAACTTTCATCAAGTTGCTGTCGTATTTTTCCATCAGTTGCTTAAAGATGAATCGAGATGGCGGGCTTAGCTCCCCGTCAACATGCACACGGTAAGAACCTTCTTGTCCTTTATTCAAGGACTCATACACACTTTGACGAAGCTCTTCTGGGATTAGAAGCAAAGGCTCTTCATTCATCGGCGAAGGGAACACCTTCACACCTTTACCAAGAATGCCATCAAGTTCTAATTTTTCATCAATCCATTCAAACGTGTACATTGCGCCTGATTTGCTGTGCGAGTAGCGCTCAAGACCTTTTTTCAACATCCGGCAGATTGTAGATTTCGCACTTCCCACCGGACCGTGAAGCAAGATCACACGTTTTTCAGTTCCGTATCCCAAAGCGGCCGCTTTAAGTACGTTCACCAACTTCATCAACTGAACATCCAATCCGAAGACGGCGTCTTTTCCGTTGTTGAATGTGTCATCGAAGAATTTATATCTAACGACTTCTTTTTTGAAATCCAGATATGTTTCTGTGCCTTCTTCAACGATCATGTCGTACATGCGCTGATAAGCATTCCTCGTGATTTTAGGATTTTGTTTTACAAGATCGAGATACTCTTCGAAGGTCCCACTCCAATGCTCTTTAGCGTGAGTGCTCGAGTTCTGCCAGTTACTGACCAACGATTGAAGATCAAACTTAGAGGCCATAATCTCTCCCTCAGGTGCTTGGTGACACACCTACTTCCATAAGATTATGCCTCAATACTAGACGGTTAACGAGTTAATTAATTTATTTGTATTGCTTTGAACCCCGAGGGCTGTCTCAATGTGAAAAGGTCATTTTTAAACTGGACTTCAGTCTGGGGCGCTGGGAATTGCCACTGCATTTCAAATTGCGGGCCCGTAATAACTACTTTTTTCTCACCTTCATTTCGATTTGACCAAACAACGCGAAGGTTCCTTTGTAAGTTGTCACATTGAGAGATCCAGCCGTCCGTCGCAAGCGTGCACTGCCACCCGGGGCCACGTACAGGCTCATCAAAAGCAATATTGGCAAGATTCATAGGATGCAATGGCAAATCGATCATACGGTTGAACGCACGCTCTGAATTTCTGCCATAAAAAAAAGTTTTCTGCGGATAAATCACATAAGAAATTTCAGAAGGACTCATGACCAAGCTAGCAACTTGATACCCCAGCATCGCTGAAATCTCCAATCGTGCTCTTTCATTTTTGATCGCATAAATATCTATATTTAATGACTGCGTCTTATTCTGCTTTTCGTCCTTTATAAGGGCTTTGGTTTCCCATTGAGCTTTTTGATAAGCTCCTTGCTTCACCGTCTTAGTGACACAGCCAGATACGATAGCGGTTAATACAATCAGTAAAAAATAATTGATAGTTGTCATCATTGCCTTAGCATAGAGAAATGAATTCTTTTAAACAAGCGCTGATTCAGCTGAAAAGCCAGTGGAAATACAGTCTTATTCTTGGAGCCATTGGTTTTGTGGTCGCATTCTCGCTGCGCCATATTCCGTACGTCAGTGCCGTGTTAACGGCTTTTGCTCTGTTGGTCCTTCAACATCTCACAGACCGTTGGCTTGAAGGAAAAAACTGGAAGGATCTTTCAACAGTGAAAGAGTCACTGCTTCCTTTTATTGTAACAAGCTTGATTTTGTTCCCGACCACGGTTCTTATTGGGTCCTCTTTTGGAATCTTGCAAAGTCCTCAAGAGTATCTTTCAGGAGCACCTCTTTCCTTAGGCCTATTCATCCTGGGAACTTTCTTTTATTTAGTGCTCACCCACGCGTTACGTTACCGCTTAGATACCGGCACAGGATTAGCTGAGGCCGTTGATATCGTAGGCTTAGCTTCCATGAAAAATCTTCGACACTATTTTGTAGTGAGCTTTTATCTAGCTCTATTACTATTAATAGCCGGAGTGACTTGGGGGATTGGATTTTTACTGGCTTTCCCGGTGCTCTTTTTCAGCAGCTATTACTCTTATTTGGAAATGAAATCCAAGTTCGTTAAAAAGTAAAAGGGCCGCGTTTTTAGCGCAGCCCTTTTACTTTTCAATTTTAAATTTATTACTTCGTCGTATCGTGCTCTGCAATCGGCACTTCTGTTTTTGGCGCCGAAGCTGGCATTCTTGGCGAAAGAAGCTCTTGCTTTTCGATCGCGGTGATTTTGCTGCGGATCTCTTCCACTTTCTTTTTATCAGTTTCAAGATCAGCGGCTTTGCGATACATCTTCTTCGCTTTATCCACCATAGATTGCTTTAAGTAAGCGTCACCCAAGTGCTCAGCGATGATGCTGACAGCACCTTGATACTTGTGAGCCGCTTCTAAGAACTTGATCGACTCTGTGAACTTATTTTGTTTGTACAAAATCCAACCCAAGGTATCTAGAACATAACCATCTTTAGGCTCAAGCTCTAAAGCACGACGAGCTAGCTTTTCCGCTTGCGGAAGTTGCACTCCCATCTCAGCCCATGTGAAGGCAAGATAGTTCAAACCTTGAACGTGATTCGGATCTAAATCCAAAACCTTTTGCATTTCTGTTACGACAACCTCTTTATTACCCAAGCGGTCATTAATAGTGCCGTAATAGAAACGAAGTTGCGCGTTTTCTGGAAACTTCTCTAAACCTTGTTCCAAGATTTTTGAAGCCCCTTTATAATCCGTCTTTTCATCTAACAAAGAAGCATACATCGCATAGATCTGAGGTTGATCTTGACGATCCTTCAAACCTTTTGCCGCAACTTCCAAACCTTCTTCCAAACGGCCCAAACCTTTTAGAAGATAAGCCGCATGAACCACAGCCTCACCGTAGTAAGTGCTGTTCGCTGGAATCTTGCGATATTCTTTCACTGCTTTTTCTGCTTTACGCGTTTCTTCGTAAACCGCTGCTAGATAAAAGCGAACTTTATCTGAATCTGGAGCTTCCTTAAGAACGTCTTCTAATTTTTGCGCCGCTTGATCGTAACGTTTTTGTTCGATCAAGATCAAAGCCATCTTCATGCGCACATTCAGTGGCTCTTCCGTTTCTGATTCCACGATAGCCAATTGGTCATAAGCATTTTCGTAGTCACCTTGTTCGATATAGATTTGCGCTAAGACTTCTGCAATACGTGGACTTGGAGTGTTTTCCTTTTGGAACTCTTTGTACATCGCAATAGCTTTATCTTCTTTCTTTTGTTTTGCATAAAGCGAACCCAAAGAAAGAAGAGCGTCAGCGAAGTCAGGTTTCAACTGCAAAGTCTTTTTGAAAGACTCTTCAGAAGCTTTTTGGTATTTCGCTTCTGGTTGCTCCATACGCACGCGACCGATGTAGTAATGAGCTAGGTACGGCGTTGTGTAATCAGGATTTTTCAAAAGAGATTCAAAGTACTGAACAGCTTTGTCCGATTGTTTTTGTTCAGAGTAAAGTGCGCCAATGTAAAGCGGAGCTTCCGTATTCGAAGGCTGAAGCTTCATCACTGTGGAGTATTCAGCTAAAGCTTTTGGGTAAAGCTTCATTGATGAATACAAACCACCTAGCAACAAGTGAGCATCTACGTTTTTTGGATCTTTTTTAACAGCCTCTTCCGCCTGCACCAAGGATTCAGAGATCATGCCTTGTTTCAGGAATTCAGCTGCTAAACGCATGTTCACGGCTGGAGACTCTTGATCGTACACCAGCACGGTTTTGAAAGCTTCGATCGCTTTTTGCGAATTGCCGTCAAGACTGTAAGCCTCACCCATCGCGAAATGGTAGTCAGCTTGTGTGCGCATGTAGAGTGGATCTAACTTGGCGCTTCCATCTTGCGCTACGATAGCAGGAGCAAAAGATGCAGGAGCTCTGTTTTTGTCATCGAATGACGCTTCATAATACGTGGCTTTGTCCGCGTCGTTCTGTGTGAACGTCGCACATGCCGTCAGCGTCAACAAAATAGGGATTAAGGAAGTCCTAGTGAATAAAAACATCTGATCTCCTAGTTACATGCTGATCGGCATGTTTTGAGATTTTGTTGATGTATCAGGACTTCATCGCGACCTAGGCCGTGATCAGAAAGAGTTCTAATTCTGAGACATGCTCAGAAGGACTCCAACATCGTCACCGGAGTAAACAGGCTGTTCTTTAAGAGCGATTTCTTCATTTTCTAAATTTGTCGTATCTACTTTTTGGTTTGGACCCGAGGACCAAACAACAATGCGGATCTTGCCCACTTGGTTTCCCGATAAGATTCGGTACTTATAAGGCTGTCCCCAAGGATCCACCCCCATTGTCCCCGTACTGCGAATATTTTCAGGGGAAAGGGCCTTTTCTTCGGCCACAGAAGCCGGAACGCGGGACTTAGGCATATGTGAATTGGCAGCTGATTTTGTTGCTTCGCGGTAAATCTGGATGACTTGATATCCAACAACTTCCGCTTTTTGGCGGGCAAGTTCGCTGCGAGAGTCCTGAATTTGGCGGTTCCAAGGGGTCGCTATAATCGCCGTTGAGAAACCGACGAGACCCAGCAGGGCCAAGACTCCAGAGGACTTAAACTCTTGTTTTTGCTCATTTTTCATTAAATTACTTCCCGCCAAGAAAGTTGGTATAAATACATTTCGGCGGGCTTTGGAAAAAACTTTAGACAAAGGTCTGTAAATTTAAAAAAAACTAATGGCGGTTTGCAGAAAAAATAACGCCTAGAGTCTTTTCTTTTGATTTGAGGACCCCTTGACAAGGGGTGGCGGCAGGGATAGGTTGCGCCCATCTGCAAGGGGACGCTGAATCATTTAGCAGCCATATCTCCTTGAGACTTTGGGGAAATTTCAAATTGGGAGGCACTTTTGATCAACCAAAACGAAACAATGACATCGAAGCCAAATTCTAAAGTAAAAATCATCAAGCGCTATCAGAACCGCAAACTCTACGACACTCAACAAAGCTGCTACGTTACTTTGGACGATATCGCTAAGATGATCCGTACAAACGAAGAAGTAATGGTTATCGATAATAAATCTAAAAACGATATCACTGCTGCTACTTTGACTCAGATCATTTTCGAAGCAGAAAAGAAAGCATCTCAATACGCTCCTCTTTTCACTCTTCGTGAAATCATCCAAAACGGTAACGGAAGCATCTCTGGTTACTTGGCTAAGCTTGGCGCGTTCCCTCAGGACTACATGACTAAGCAACAAGTTAACACAGTGATCGAAAACGCTTCTACAGACAGCGTTAAACAAAACTTGGAAAACCGCGTTGCTACTGCTGCAACTCGCTACAACACAGACACTACTGCTAAAGTAGCTGCTGAAAAAGCGACTGTTCTTCCTGGTTTGCAACAAGACGACGAAACTCCAAACCTTCCTGGTTCTTCTTTGTTGAACAACTAAGATTTGAAGTAAATTCGAAGTTACTTAAAAAGCCTCGCAACTGCGGGGCTTTTTTTTTATTTCAAGGATCGCCAGATCACGAACTTTTTCTGACCCGGGCGAATTTCGATTTCGCGATTTTCCAATACCTCCCCCGTGGAGGCTCCAGAAACATTCAGACCTTCAATATTAAAAGTGTATTTACCTGGCGCTAGCGGCACGCGGATAATTTGAATTGTCTGCGGAAGTGTCGACCATTGACGAACATCGGCGCGGTCCGCAACGTTCAAAGCAATCCACGTCAAAGTCCCCAAGAGTTCGTCTTTTTGGCGGACCTGATCTGACAACACCGCTTTAGTCGCCACGCCGGCCACACGTTTTGCAATCAAGATACCTTGGTCTTCATTCAGCGTGTGAATGGCGGCACTTTGCACATCGTAGACTTCGCGGCTTAAATAATTTTTTCCGACGATATTAAGACGCGCTTTTTGAGTTTCACTATAAACTGGAACTAAAGTTGGAAAGCGGTATTCATTCGGGCTTTGGGCTTTTCGAGGTCCCCAACCCTGCTGATAAATAATAACAAGCTCACCCAAACCGCGATCATACCAAGCGCTGTCCTCTTTCACGTCAGGGAATTTCTTTTTCCAATCCTGATACGTGTCCATACGACGAGCGAGCTTCGCAGAACGGATCAGATCTTCACGAATTGTCGAAATAGTCGGATCGATTTTATAAGCTTCCGCATAGGCAATGTAAGCATCATCGTAATTGCGGCTGGCTTCCCAGACGACAGCCGACAAATATTTACTGAACGAGTTTAGCTCAAAAGTTTTCTTTTCATCCGCGCGATATTTTAGATATTTTTCGTTAATACGACGGGCTTCAACCAGAGCATCATCCAACTGATTCAGCTCTAAGAAATTCATCGCCAGATAAGCGTTGATAAAGATTTTTTCAAAAGTATCGCCCTTGTATTGAACCATTTCTTCGTTCAAGGCTAAGGAACCTGCGATACGCGAAACCGATTGATAGTCGACCAATTCAGCAAGGCGGTCTGCCTGCAAAAAGACTTGGTTACTTTCTTTCAGTTTGCCCGCCAATTGCAGCGCTACACCATAATCTAAGAGATATACCAATTGGTCGTCGTTCTGGGTTTCCGCCAATGGCTTTAGATCCGCGATCGCTTTTTCGTAATCACGGCGAGACATAGCAGCGCGAGCTTCTTGAACTTTATTCTGATAAGTCGCGCAGCCGACAAGATGCAGAGCTAAAAAAAGACCCACGACAGGCGTGAGTCTTTGCAAATTCAGTTTCATCTAATTAAAGACCAACCGCTTTTTTCTTAAATGTTTTGCGGATTTGTTTTTGATCAGACCAAGTGATCATGCTTGTTTTCAAGTTCGTCAAATTCAAAGTCAGCTTGTAGTACACGGACTTATCTTTACCCACTTCTTGCACAATGGAATCAAGACGGCCATTGATAATGAAATCGGCGCCAATTTGGCCACCAGGGCCTTTTTTAGACTCCTGCTCGACCATGCCCGAGTTTTGGTAGTTGTATTCATCAGAGATATCTTGGCGAGCTTCTTTATCGATGAAGCCAACTTTACCTGACTTCATAAGTTCAACACGAACCATGTCCATGATGCTTTGAGTGTCGATATGCTCACTTGTTTTATTTTGAAGACCCGTCACCATTACAACAGGCATTTTCTTAGCATTGTTGATCGCGGGTGCATTCATCAAACTTGCTACAAGATCAGCGACAGCTTTTTGCATGTCTGTTTCAGACCATTGATCATTCATCAAGTTTTCGCGATTCACGTCGTCGTATTGACCTTTTACGAATGCTTTTGGTCCACAACTAGCCAACGCTACGAATGAAAGAGAGAGAGCTGCTAATGTAAGATTCTTTTTCATATTACCTTCCCTGAATAATGGATACTCAGAAAGTCTATGTCGAGGTTTTCGGACACGCAAGTCCGAATCAAAAACCAGTAAAACCCTTAGATCCAGTTCTGAAACACCGGCTCATTTGCAGTTTATTCAGTTATGAATGAAGTGTCCTCAAGCCTGCAGGCCTATGAATTACTCCGCGCGCAAATCAATCCCTACGCCGAAGAACTTTGGCTCATTGCTTTAAACTCTCAGATGGAAATGGTGCAAAAAGAAATGATTTTTCGCGGCACTGCGGATCATTGTCTGGTTCATCCGCGTGACATATTTCGCACACTCATTCTGTGTAACGCGAGTTCATTCATTCTTGCTCACAATCACCCCAGCAATCAGGCGCTTCCTTCCGAACAGGATTTAATAATCACCCGAAAAATTCACCAGCTGGCGACGATGTTTCAAATTCCACTCAACGATCACTTGATCATGACGCAAACGCAGTACTATAGCATGGCCGATCACGGACATTTTAAAAAATGGCGAAAGAACTCTATTCAGTACTTGTATTGATTATTGAAGGAAGTCGTCGCCGCCGCCACCGAACAGCTCCATGGAATTAGGATTTCCACGTCTCAATGGCTGAACGGAAATAACACGGCTTAAATCTTCACTTAAGATCACTTTGTATCCACCACGGCGGGCATTTTCAATAAACTGTCGTGCGTATTCTTCTCTGTAGGCTTGAGAGTATTCGTGCATCTGTTGCTGATTAAAAAGTTCTTTTTGAACAATTTCATCAGGAGTCATCGCTTGTTCTTTCTTCTCGCCCCGACCCAATTCGTTGGCAAGTTCCGCAGCGCGATTATCGACGCTTAAATCCAAGCCGTTGCTATTTTGGTAAGCTTGTTGGGCTTGTGTTTTATTAAATTCAGTATTGAGTAAGCGCGCGTTCTCAACAGCCATGCGCTGACGCTCTAGTTCCATGCGTTCGTTAGTCAGCATCAAGTGTTTGTTCACTGACTTCTCGTATTTTTCAGATTTCAATTTTGCAGAAACACCTTCGGGAGCTGGCTTCGGATCAGGTTCCCCTAAAGAGGCAAAGATAAGCCCGGCCGCTCCTAAAAAAAGGAGAAGCGCCAAAAGCATCGATCTTTCTTTTTGGTCCTTTTGTTCCGGTTGGGCTGCCATACAAAGCCCTTATCGGCTTAAATAGATGATTTCTTAACAAAAAGAGTCTTCCTCAAATCATTACAGTTACGCCGGCTTCTGCTGTTGTAGTTAAAGTCCTGTCAAGCAAGATTGGGTAAAGTGTCTAACTCTTAGACATGTCCATGTGTTTCCTTTTCAAAATAATTGCTCGGCGGTAATGGCACAACCCATGAAGTAAAGATTCTGTGAAAGTTAAAACAGTAATTCCTCGAATATGGAAAGGATCTTTTACATGAGAATCACTAAAATCGCGACGGCAGTAATGACGACATTAGCTCTTGGTTCAACAGCAATGGCGGCTTCGTCAGGCACTCTTTTACTTCAAGGCACAGTAAATGTCGTTAACGATATCGTTGTTGCCGCAAACACCGCGAACAACACTTCACTGAATATCACGGCAGGTGAGACAGGTAAGAATGTCGCAACAGTCACTGAGACCTCGAACAATTTGAATGGTTATAAAATCAAAATCTCGTCTGCTACAGGTGGAGAATTAAGACACACGACAAACGCTGCCCAAAAAACGACTTATAAGATCGGTTATGATGGCGCGGCTTCGGTTACTCCGACAGTGGCTGGTGTTGTTGTGAAAAACGTAAGCTCATTGACAGGTCTTACAACGGATTCTTCAGACGTAACAGTTGATGTGACTGCTTATGCAAATGCAGCAGCTGGTACTTACCAAGACACTTTGACAATCGCTATCGAAGCTAACTAGTCCTTAGCCGTTTATTAGAAATAAAAAAAGCCAACTTTCAGGTTGGCTTTTTTTATTCTGCAGATTGAACGGTCAAAGTAATAGTGTCGGAATAAAGACCTGATTGCTGGTTTGTCGCCACAGATCCAATCGTAGCTACGACCGGCAGAACTGTTCCGCTAGCGGGAGATCTTCCTAAAACGCGCGCTACCTGCGTAGGACTTGTTGCCGTATTTGTAAGATTCAAAGTATTTCCACTAATCGTTAAAGCATAATTGATAAACTGTGCCGCCGAAGCATGTTTCAGTCGACCATTGTTTTGCGAAGAGGCAAACAACGTATATCCAGCATTGTATTTAAGTATGATAGAAGCGGCTCGCGATATGCCGGAAGATAAGTTGCCAAAATTCATCGTCTCTGTGGTGTCACCGATATCAAATTCACCGCCTGGTGACGTGATCGAAATGTCCGCTCTTTTCTGAGCGTTATAATTAAACGCAATGGATCGGGTTTCCATCAAAGTGTAACCGGGCACTGTCGGGCTTCCTCGGTATAAGCGTGCCGTTAAAGTCTCGGTGTAGTTTCCAAACTTCAACCAAGGATTTGAATCATCTAGTTTTGCATAATAGGTGACGTTGGCCTGACGGTCGTTACTTCCTTCGGGCAAAGTTCCCGTTAAAACATCGTTAGTGCTAAAAACATCTGGAAAGTGTTTCAGTATGTTTTGTTGGGCTGAATCTTTTGAAACTTGAAATGGCCACTTGTCAGATCCCTGATTCATAGCGCGATTGGAATAGGAAGATGCATTGCCATAATCAAAAGTAATAAAAAAGTTGCATCCGTTAGCTTGAGTGTTGGCCTTTACAGTAAAAGTCGGCGCTGCCATCGTCGAATTATTAAAATTAACAGCGGCCAAGGATGTCTGAAGTTGGACTGAAACACAAGCGAGCGCGGCCTGACCTTGCAATAAGAGTCCTAGAAAAAAGAGCGTTCTCATTCACTGTCCTCTTTCTTTAAAACAATACTTCCCAAATCTAAGGAATTATTTGGGCTTTCAGTGACTTCGAATATCAAAGGCCCCAGATAAGGACGATCCGTCACGATTTTATACCTCCCGGGTTCTAAGCCTTCAATTAAGAAACCGCCATTTTTATTCGTAAAGAAAGTATTGTCGACCAATTGATCCTGAGCATTCAGAATATCGCCCGCCACGTAAGGGACGGGTTGTCCTTTTTGATCAACCACACGTCCCTTAACCATGATCTTCTTTTTCAAATTTAGATCTATCAACACACCACTGCGATAGGTGGGCTGGACATTGAAATATTCTTTTTCCAACAAGTAGCCCATCGGAAGCGAAGTCGAATCGACGTTCACTGTATATTTGTAGTAAGCCGATTGATCACGCAACACAGTCGTGTGTTGAGGTCCCAGCTGCGCGTCGCCTTTTTCGCCGTTCGGATTGATCATGAGTTCTTGATCTTTTGGCAATAGATCTGAATGAACTAACACAAAGCTATCATAAATCGGTTGCGTGAAAGCGGCATGACTTCCCACCCAGGCAATACCGGTGTTCAAACCCAGGGATGTGGTATTTGTATCTACAGAGTTCTGACGGGTCGTGAAATGTTCAAGACGCAGACTTAAAGGCTGCGTCAAGTATTCCGCCATGAGATTGACGCTCTCACTGCCATCACTTCCTTGCACTGAAGCAGAAGCGCGAACATCATCATATTTATGCATATTGTTTCGGTTCACTGTCAGGTTGGCCGTTTTTTGAAGTGAATCGTAATAGGCACTGGCACTGTATTTTCCCTGAGGCTCATTCCAGAACAAAGAAATCAAACCTCGATCCTCTTCTGTCACACCGACGATTTTACTGTAAGACAATTCCACGCGAGTTTGATTATTTACGGGCACTACTAAGTTGGATCGATACTGGCGCTCGTCTTCCGCTAACGGCACTTCCATGACTCCAGCCCCGACGCCGAAAAACCAATTTTGCAAGAATCGGAAGTTTAGTTGCGAGTCATAGCGGCGCACGTAAGATACAAGACCAATATCAAAGACTGAAACCGGAATGAAATCAGGATCCCGATTTTCTGCTTCTAGTGTCAGCACGACCGGAACATCCCTTCCCAGCATTCTATCCAAAGTGCGGTAACGAAGTTTCTCTGCGAAGCCCGTTTTATTTTCAGCAACAGAACTATATCCGCCATCAAAAGACAAATATCCCCAACGACTGATGCCAGAAATTTCAATGCCTGAAAGAGATTGAGATAAATAATTCTGAAAGTTAAGGCCTAACGTCAATTCGTCCGTTACACCCGCGCGATGAAAAAATGTCGCAGCAGCCCCGGTGTTGTCGTAGGCACGATCAGCACCTGACACCGTCCATGGCAACCCCACAGCGTACGAGAACTCTTGAACACCTTTTCCTAAAAGAGTGTTTTCAAAAAGGACTGAAAAGTCATAGACCTCTTCCTGACCGAAATCATCGCGGATTTTAACTTTGACGTTGTTTTGTCCAATCGCCAAAGGGAAATCCCGAATATTGAAAACCCCTGGGGCTAAACGCAATTGACTGTAAAGAAATCCATTTACATAAACTTCAACCAAAGACGCACGTTTAATCACAATTTCGGTATTGCTCAACGGACGTAAAGTTTTATATGGCTGAATTGAAAATTCTCGGACTACGGAAAGACCCGCTAAATTTGGCGCGATCTGAAAGCCGCGTGAACCCAAGGTTAAATCTCCAAGAGTGTAACGAATCATTTTGTCTTCGTCGTCTCGTCGAATTCGCGTGTCCTGGCGTTTCCACGGATGGTTATCTCCTTCCAGGAATTCACCAGAAGATTCAAAGACAAAACCTTTGATATTTTCAACCAGATCCACTTGAGAGGACAGCGGTAACTTTTCTTCCGTAGTTCCTGCCCCGTACTGAAAAGACTGAAGCATTCTTAGATTTAAGTATCCACTGTGAGCATCGGGTCTCTTGTAAGGACGACCGCTTAATTCGGCGTAGTTTAAATCTAAGTCGTTGCCTCGACGATGTTTTAAAGGAAGATCGATCTTTAATTCTAAACGAGCTTCATCGAAGAAAATAGAAAGGCCGACTCCTTCCAAATCTAACAAGGTCACGACACCTTCTGGACGAACTCGGTTCTTAAGATTTAGCCACAATGATTCTTTAAGCTGACTTTGTAAACCTTCAAGCAAAGGCTTTGCTTCGACTGCAAAATTTCTTTTATCATCGCGAGGGAAAACCCACGCCTGCGCAATGACTTGATTATCTAAGACCACCGGAGCGACCAGATAAGGTTTAGCCAATGCGGGACGTGCGGATTGCGCAAACGTCGGCAACGTCAAAAAGATTATTAGAGATAGAATGCTAAAAAGAAATCTCAATCACCAGACTCCGCTAGCTCAAGCTCTCCACGCAAAGTCTTTCCGGAAATTTCTTTACTAGACGTTAAAACAACTGTTTTTTCAGTCTTAGGAAGCAGGTTCGTATTTTCTAGATCGGTCACCGGGGATATCGTACCGACTAAGCTTTCACCAGAATAAATCCTTAATGCTTTCGGCTTTAGAACGAAATGCGCCGAGCCTTCATTGCTGACGGTGACACTGATCTTCTTTTTGTCGAGCGCTTTTACTTCTTTAACTTTGACCTTGGCAACAGCACCTTCAGGCGTCACGTAAGCTGAAGCCACGTACTGCAAAAGAAAGTTCAGATTCACACCGTTTGTTTTTGGCTTGGCATTTCTGTCGCGAAACTCGACGGGAAGTTGCGATGCGATGATGCGAAATGCTTTTTCGTCTGAGCCATTAATTTCTCCTGACCACGTGACTCGTACATTTCGTTTTTCGTTGGGTAAAAGAACGACTTGCTCGGGGTAAACGTTGAATTCATCTGTTTTCGTACGAACTTCTTCGCCTTTAGAGTCGGTGGTTCGTGTGAAGACTTCAATTTGTATAGGAACTTTTTCGGTACTTGGATTTTCCAAGGTAAGAACCTGGGTGGCTTTCGTGCCTGTGGGTGAGAAATGCACTACCATCGGGGTTAAACGAAACGCAAAGGCAACAGAAGGAATTACCGCGAAGCCAACGATCAAAGCCAGAATATTTTTGAACATATTCATAAGCTTATCGAAGTGCCTATATCAGGGAAATGCCGAACTTAATCAGTTTTTAACAACTAGTCCTAAGAGAGGAATTATTTCTAAGGAGCTGAAACACGCACGATCGAAGCGGGTTTTCTTTTATCGACTTCGGTGCGAAGTTCGGGCGAGCTCTTAGATTGAATGTGAGCATCTCCCTTTTTTGTATACTGAATACTTACCTCCGCTTTCAATGGAACTGTGCCTGCCAGCGGCAGTCCCGCAGAACTCTTCGCATGGCTCAAAGCAGTCATAAACAGAATTGAAAGAATGATTGAAGTTTTCACCTCAATCTTCTCGGAAAAGCAGGACTAAAGCTTTAGGACAAAAGTGCTGGGTTCTTTTCTTGAATCGGTGGATAGACCGGAATTATCACAATAAATTCAGTTCCTACGCCCACCTCAGAGCGAGCTTGAATTTCGCCCCCGTGGTTTTGAATGATGCCGTAAGAAATACTCAGTCCTAAACCTGTCCCCTGTCCCACCCCTTTTGTGGTGAAGAACGGATCGAAGATTTTTTCTAAAGTTTCTGCCGACATTCCTTTTCCACTGTCTTGAATTGAGATTTGCACCCAACCACGACGGTCTTTAGAACCTTTGTAGTCTTTTAGCGCGGTCGTAGAAATCCAGATGTGCCCCGTGCCTTCAATCGCTTGAACAGCGTTTGAAAGAATATTCATGAACACCTGATTAATCTGACTGGCGTAACAATGAATCATCGGAATAGGTTCGTATTGACGATGAATTTCCAGGCGGTTTTTGATTTCACCTTGCAGTAAATTCAATGTTGTATCGAGACTTTGATGAACATCGATTTCTTGCAGTTTTGCTTCTTCCAGTCGAGAAAAGTTTCTTAATCCTAAAACGATATCGCGCGTACGACGAGCACCATCCTGACAGGACGCCACCAGCTTCGGCAGATCTTTCACGATATAGTCAAACTCGTACTCTTCCTTCACTGCCGGAAGTTTCTTTGGATCTTTTTCTGCCACTTCGGCAATTTGAATGAGCTTTTCTGAATATTCTTTTAGATGAGTCATGTTGCTATAGATAAATCCGATGGGATTATTCAGCTCATGCGCAACACCGGCGACCAACTGACCCAAGCTCACCATTTTTGCAGAGTGAACAAGTTTTGTTTGCGTGTCTTTTAATTCTTTATTAGCGGCTTCAAGTTCTGTGATTTTCTTGCGAAGATCGGACCGGGCTTGCCAGATTTTTTTACTCATCTCATTGAAGGACTCTGTAAGAAGACCAATTTCGGTATCATTTTTTACTGGAATTGTAACTGCTTGTTCTTGAGATTCGAACGACTGCAAAGCTTCGACAAGATCATAAAGTGGTTTTAAAACCCAGCTTGATGTCACAAGAATCGTCAGAACAAGAAGAACGACAACCGCACCAACTACAGTGATGAACGCATAGTTTACGTTTTTAAGAACGGCCTTCGCTTCGCTTTTGGAAGCTCCCAGTGCCACATAGAACTTTGTGATGCCCCAATCCAACGGATACACTAAGAAGCCATAAGGAGTAGTTCTGATATTTAAGTCAAAGAAAGGTTCAGCACCGGGGCGGAAATAGGGACGGAAAAAATCTTTTTTATAAAGATAGAAATCCGGATGACTGGCCACCACGACTTGACCCGAGTCTTTAAAAAATATCAATTCCAACTTCAGACGATTTTTGATTTTGCTGACAAAGGCTTTATTGATATCCACGATTTGTTCCACATAGCCGACGACTCGTCCACCAGCGCCCGTCACCTTGGATATTAAGATAAGATTTACTTTTTGATTCTCGCCGAACTCTGCCAAAGCAATTTCACTTTCGTCTTTCACCTGAGCCATGTACTTGGCAGACAGAAAGACGGCATCTTGAGACGGAACAAAACTGCGAATAACGTCTTTGTCGTCTTTAAAAACGGAGGCCAGCATACGACCTTCGCGATTGAAGAAAGTTAAACTTGAGATATTGTCCGAGCGAATCCACTGTCCCGACAACGAGCGCAACGTCGAACCGTCACCCATAGTGACGTGATAAACCAAACTAGGATCGCGCACATATTTATCGCGTTTTTGCTGAAGACCGGCGCGAAGATCCGTTAAGGCCACTTCGATTTCACGAGCATTTCCACTCAAACGCTGCGACAACTCGTGGTCGATCGCTTTTTCGTATTTGATCATGGAATAAATTGTGACAAAGGCTAAGGGAACCACCGAGAAAAGAACAAACCAAACGATCAAAATCGTACGTAGTGATCTTTTAGGTTTTTTTCTTAAGGTTTTCACTTCTTCGCTTCATCCACAGTAATAATAAGTCGCACGATCCCGTCAGGCATCACGCGAGGATGTTTTTCTTTTGAAATCTTAGGCTTTCCGTAAGTCCCTAAGAAATTCATCAGATCCTGATATTTGGCTTCAGGAATAGTGAAGTGATAATACATGGAAGTGGCCGTTTTCTTCCAGCCCAGTTCCACGGCCCCGGCTTTACGTCCACCAAGCTCGTTGATCTTGTCTGTGATTTTCGGACCGATAACTTCGATATTTGTGACTGCGATGTCGCCACGATAAAGAAACCCTCCCCCGGCAGCTGGACTTGTCGCCGCTGAAGATTCCTCTGTAGGAGCTGCTTTTTTTGCCGCCACTGTGGGTGATGGGCTCGTTGTGGGCTTCGCCGTGTCTTGAACTGGTGCCGCTGGCGCTGGCGTCGAGTTTTCTTTCACGCCTTCGTCCACAAACTGGGGTTGATCTTCCACTGTGGTGGAAGTTCCCGTTTTTGAGACCTCTGCCAATACAACTTCTTTTGAACCCGTGGTCGTACTTAACTCCATGACTTTCTGCCAAGGAGTGATTGAAAGCAGAACCACGATCCCGACAACAACAACCAAGGCTTCCAAACCCCACTTCAAACCTTGTGGCCACTTATCGAAGTTCGACTTCTGCATAAGAACAGACATATAGCTTGAAGGAGCATTAATTTGCCCGATGATGTGTTGAGAAACGACGGTGTCAGCTAGCTTTTCGGCATAGGCCTGGCCGTTTTGAATTTTCGTAAGATCTAATTGCGCGTCTCGGGAAAATTTAACGTGATCTTCGACGGCCAAACGACGGTCTTTATCTAAGGAACCGGTAAGGTAATCGTAAAGCAGCTCATGCCCAATAAAAGGAGAGATCTCTCTTTTTCCTTTTTTTGAAAGAGGAACGTTATTTTCCTGTGCCATGCTTTAACTTACCCACTGCTTGAGTCATGCTTCCCAATTTACGAAGAGCGCGACCTAAACGGTAACGAATCGTACCTTGAGTGATGCCCAAGCCTTCAGAGATATCATCATCTTCAAGTTTTAGAATTTTAGACCAGATAACTGTTAGCAATTCATCTTCAGAAGCCGACTTCTGAAATTCACGCCAAGGACCTAAATCCGTCCCATCAGGAATGAGCCAACCAGATTCAACAGAGGTATTTGGACGACCACGTGCTACGCGAGACTTATATCGGTCCCACACGGTTTTCGTAGCGGTCACGATAGCAACAGAGTTTTTTAAATCGGGATTTCTTTGCTTACGGGCTCGACCAAGGGCCAGAGCCTGGGACGAAGCCTCTATCGCTTTTTGATCATCGAGCAAAGCAAAGTAGAAAAATAAAGCGATAGATTGTACGTCGGCCTCGGTCATAATTCCTTATATGTTAGTCGACTGTAAGCTGTCTGAGAAGATCAAGCTGGTCGAGAACTTTGCCAGAACCCATTACTACACAGCTTAAAGGATCTTCTGCGATAGAAACTGGAAGGCCTGTTCTTTCTCTTAACAACACATCAAGGTTCGCTAGTAAAGCACCACCACCAGTAAGCACGATACCGTTATCTACGATATCAGAAGCCAATTCTGGTGGAGTTTTTTCTAGAGCGGTACGAACAGCATCAACCACTTCAGACAAAGGATCCATCAAAGCATCATTCACTTGCGAAGAAGTGATCTCGATAGTTTTTGGAGCACCGGCAACAAGGTCACGACCTTTGATTTCCATCGATTTTTCTTCTTCGAATGGATAAGCGTTACCGATTTGGATTTTAATATTTTCCGCTGTTCTTTCACCGATCAACAAGTTGAATTGACGGCGAACATAGTTCACGATCGCTTCATCGAATTTATCGCCAGCAACCTTAATAGATTTACAGTAAACGATACCGCCTAAAGAGATAACGGCAACACCCGTTGTACCGCCACCCATATCCACAACCATGTTTCCAGAGGGTTCTGTGATTGGAAGACCCGCGCCGATTGCGGCTGCCATCGGTTCTTCGATCAAATAAACTTCACGAGCTCCCGCTGATTGAGCGGCTTCTTTCACCGCGCGTTTTTCCACCTGAGTGATTCCGTAAGGAACGCAGATGATGATACGTGGACGGATGAAAGATTTTTTCTCTCCCAAAGATTTTCCGATGAAGTATTTCAACATGGACTGAGTAACTTCGAAGTCGGCGATAACACCGTCTTTGATAGGGCGAATCGCCACGATGCTGCCAGGTGTACGACCCAACATATCTTTGGCTTCTTTACCTACCGCTAGAACACGGTTTTGCATTCCGCGATAATTTTTTTGAACCGCAACCACAGAAGGCTCGTCGAGAATAATTCCACGTCCTTTTACGTAAACAAGGGTGTTAGCGGTGCCAAGGTCAATGGCAATATCATTCGAAAAATAATCTTGAACTTTGTCAAAAAAACTCATGCGGACTCTCTCTTTTCATCTCAAGTCTAGGAGCGATGAAAAGCAGAGTCAATGCAGATATTTAGGCCCGACTCGCAGTTATTTTGACGCGGGCGCACATTGAAGAGAGAAGTCGGCACGGGTCTGGCGACCTTGGTAGCGGATTTCCAGACCTTCATTCAGGGCCGCTTCCGCCTTGAATGTTTTGTCTATGTCGAGCTCCACAGTTTCAACTTCGATGCGCTCTTCTTCCCCGTTGGCAGCGGGTTTCAGCTTTACGACGATGGATCCACTGCGACGAGTACGGAAGATTTCTTTCTGCACAGAATTTACTAAATCCCATGTCAAAATCTCTTCCCGAACTGTCGAGTTACGATCATGAGTGCCGCCCAAACGGAATGAACACTTCACCGTTCTTAAATCTTTTTTGGGTACGCGAAAGGCTTTGTCAGAGATGCACACCGCATCGACTTCTTTTTCATCCGTAAAGTTTGTCACCACCATGCGAAGTGGTGAGCCCATTCCACCACGAGCAGAAAATGCGTCATCGCCTCTTTGCTGCTGTAACAAAATCTCTCCTTGAGCGGACCGACCAGCTTGTGCAGGAGAAACTAAAAATCGCGCACGGCCATAGGAGTTACTAGAAAAAAGAAGATCGTAAGCTTGAGACTGTCTTCCGTTCCAGAACATATCGCGCACACTTTGGCGTCGTTGAGGATTGAATGGATTCATATTGTCCAGGAACGTACGATCTTTCAAGTCCATACCACTGACGATACAACGAGCAGCACTTGTGGGAAGTAAAGTCCCCGCACTGGAAGGCTGAGTCGCTGTACATTGACGGTTGTAGTGTTCAATACGCAATTCACGCGCGCAGTTGTTGTTAAGCGCATCGTTCAATAAAGCATCACAGAATTCTTTTTTTGAAAGAAGCTTGTGCTTTCCTGTTGAACAGCCATTGAATTTAAATTCGTAAGTCAGCTCTTCATATCCAATAGATGTAGGAGTTGGGTTTGGGTTTGGAATTGGCGCCGCTGCCGTGACAACCGGTTGGCCGCCGCCGCCATTACCACAGGCACCTAAAACCATCGTGAGCGCAGTCAAAAGCAAAGAATTTTTTAAACTCATCTGACGTCCTCCACCAACGAGCAACGCCACCTAAAGTTCAAACTTCCTGCCAAGTTAGACTGAAATATAGGGGTACGAGGAAACACGGCCTATCTAAAAGTTAGACAGTGCTGACGGCTTAGGCCGTCAGAGGGTAAAAGATACTTGGTGTTTGTGGACCTCTAGAAGTGTTTCTTCCACTCAACTTCACGAGCCATGTAAGCCGTGAGGTTGTGCTTTTCTTCGTGAAGACGCTGATCATTCCAGCCCAATTTCTCTTGGAAAACAGCGCCAATTTCATCAATGTGCTTAACACCATGGTTCCGATCTGCAAGGAACAAGGGAACTCGGCGGGAATAAAAATCACTCAAGTGCAAGCACATGGTTGCGTCGATAGCTTGAGCCGCTTCAAGTTGCCAATAGCTATAGTTTTCAGAATATTTCTCTAGGATTTCTGCCGCTTCAAGGCCGTATCTTTCGGTCAACAACTTGATATCTTCCAAAGGACGAGCGGTTTCTTTTGACCAAGCGTCTGCAAGACTTTGCGCCTGATGAAATGCATCGACGCTCGTATAAGAATTTAATGGCTTCGCGGTGTCCGCTTTCGCAAACTTCACACGCTCTTCTAAAGTAAAAGATTCTAGCGCACGATCCACGGTCTGCTGACACATCAAACGGTAAGTCGTATATTTTCCACCTGCCACGAAAGTGATTCCTGAATCATCATTAAGAATCGTGTGCTCGCGGCTGGTTTTACCTTCTGATGCGGATCCATCCTGAACCAAGGGTCTAACACCAGCATAACTTGCGATCACGTCATGAGCTGTGATCTTTGCTCCAGGAAAGTAATGATCTGTAATTGATAGAAGATACTTCACGTCTTCTGGAGTTGTGGAGACGTTTTCTGGTGACTCTTTAAAGTCGGTGTCCGTGGTTCCAATAATAATCATTTCGTGACGAGGAATTCCAAAGACGATGCGATCACTTTTTTCTGCACCCATCACGACGGCACTTGTTAAAGGCAGACGATGTTTCGGCAAAGTTAAGTGAATACCTTTTGTGGGACGAAGAATTTTCTTCCAGTCACGAAGCAGACTTTGCGCCACTTGATCTGTCCAAGGTCCCACACTGCTAATGACGTGACGAGCTTTGATGGAAAACTTATCTTTGCTGACTTGATCTTCACAAGTCACCGCGGTGATTTTACCGTTTTCGTATTGCGCTCCCGTGGCCTTAACATAGTTGGCACAAAGAGCCCCGTTGTCATTGGCTGAACGCAATGTCTCGTGCACCAAACGGTCATCATCCATGTAAGCATCAGAATAAATATAAGAACCCAAAAGATTTTCGCTACGGATCGCCGGCATTCTTTCTAAAGAATGTTTTGCATTTAAGCGTTCATGCATTTCGGGAGCTTGAAATAAAGACAAGGCATCGTACAGCCACATGCCCATCCCCATCTTTGTCATGCCCACACGACTTTCCTTGTACAAAGGAATCATAAAACGAAGGGGATGAACTAAGTGAGGCGCCATTTCAAACAAGCGAGTGCGTTCATTCAACGCCTCAAACACCAGTTTGAATTCCATGTTTTCTAAATAGCGAATTCCGCCGTGAATCAGTTTGCTGGATTTTGAAGATGTGCCGGATGCGAAGTCACGAGCCTCGATCAACGCCACTTTCATCCCGCGCGCCGAGGCGTCGCGCGCGACACCCGCGCCGTTAATTCCTCCCCCAATAATTACCAGATCAAATTCCTGAGTCTTCATTTTGTTGATATTCTGGATACGATTGGCGAAGGAAAAATTCTTCATAAGCTCTATCCCTTTGTCGTCTTGACCGAAAGAGTGCCTGGTTGCCAGCTTTCTGACTTGAAAGCTTTAATGGAGTTTGGAACTCCGTTGTCATTGGGAAAGTAAACTCTTTGCAAATGTTTTTCGCGACCTAACTTGTAAGCAAGCTCACAAAGCTCGTCACGCGCCTGCAAAGAAGAATACTGAACGTGTTCTACCCATAATGACTGCGTTTGCCCGTCCAAAAATAAAAGCGGTTGCGCGATGAAATAACCCATGAGCTTGCCACTTTCCACATCACGAGCCAAAAAACTCCAGCCCAATGGAATATAGTGATTCAAAGCTTCCACTCGAAACTTCGAGCTCCACCCCGCCATCATGCGCTCCATCTCGTCGGGATAAGCTTCTGTCAGCTTTTTATTTTCGAGATCTAAAATATCCTGTAAATCATCCGCCTGAATCACACGGCAAAAAAGGCTCATGGCCTGAGGTCTCCTTGTCATTTCACTCTTCCTATTTCATACTAGAAGAATATGAAATACAAAGACTATTCGATCGAGATTTGGAACCGCATAAATACGACACTAGACCAAGTTTTGAAAGAGGATTCTGCACCCATCGCCGCATTCGATGCCGATGGAACACTGTGGGATATCGATCTAGGAGAAACTTTTTTCCACTATCAAATCGATAACAAACTTGTCGATCTTCCACCCCATGCCTGGAATCACTATGAATCCATGAAGGCCGAAGATCCTCAGAAGGCCTACCTTTGGCTAGCACAAATCTGTAAGGGCCAGAAACTGGAGCAAGTGCACGAGTGGGCGCGCCAAGCCGTGAAGGATCAAGCTCCCCTCCCTATTTTCTTAGAGCAAAAAAGGTTGATCGACTTATTTCTTTCCCGCGGCGTACAAATCTTCGTTGTGACTGCTTCAGTAAAGTGGGCAGTAGAACCAGGCGCCGAAATGTTGGGTCTAAAAAAAGAAAACGTCATTGGCGTTGAAACAACCATAGAAAATGGTTTGATCACGGAAACTCAAAAAGGCCTCATCACATACCGACAGGGCAAGGTTGATGCCCTTCTTCAACACACCGACGGCAAAAAACCTTTCTTCGCTTCAGGTAACACGATGGGAGACTTTCAGCTGCTTCAATCCGCAACTCACTTAGGCTTAGCAGTAAGTGCCGCTTCTCGCGACGACAAATTATTTAAAACGGAACACGAACTTCAACAGCATGCTGTAACTCATTCGTGGCTATCTCATCGTTTTATAGGCTAAAAAAAAAGCCTCTTGGTTCACAAGAGGCTTAGTGATTTAAATTGAAAAGCTAGGCTTATGCTTTTCCGACGACTTTTTCGATGTCGGTAATTTCTTTTGGAACCGACGAAGTCATGTTCTCTGAACCCGTTGAAGTCACACGAATATTATCTTCAATACGAATACCAATACCGCGGTACTTTTGAGGAGCCGAAGTATCTTCAGCAGGGATGTAAAGACCCGGTTCGATCGTGAAGCACATATTGGCTTCAATCGGACGAGGCTCTCCTTTTTTGAAGTAAAGGCCTGCATCATGCACGTCAAGACCCAACCAGTGACCGATTCCGTGCGGGTAATACTTCTTTTGAGCCAATGCTTGGATCAAATCCTCTTTGCGACCGGAAAGAAGTCCTAATTCCAACATAAGATCAGTCAACAATGACGTCCCCATCTCGTGAAGATCTTTGAACACGATTCCTGGTTTCACAAAATCGATGATTTGTTTTTGAACTTTCAAAACACCTTCATACACGCGAGCTTGCTCATCTGTGAACTTACCGTTTACGGGATAAGTTCTTGTGATGTCGCCCGTATAGAAATTGTATTCCGCACCGGAATCAATCAACAACAAGTCCCCGTCTTTGCAGACTTGGTCATTGAAGTTGTAGTGCAACGTCGTCGCTGCATTTCCAGAAGCCACGATGTGGTTATAACCTTCACGCGCAGAACCCTTCATAAAGTAATGATGCGCAAGCACACCTTGAACCTGACGTTCTGTTACACCTGGGCGAGTAAAGCGCATCGCCGCCAAGTGACCTTGAGCGCTAATTTCACAAGCCTCACGTAATTGAGTCAGTTCAAACTCACTTTTCACTAAGCGCATCTCGCCTAGTAATGTGTCCGCGTCATGGATCGATAACAAACCGTAACCGGTGCGGCCTTGCATTTGTTTTACCGTCTCTAGAACACTTTGCATTTGGTGATCTACTTCTGGGTTTTTGAAAAGACGGTAATAAACGCGGTCCACTTCCTTAAGAAGTTGCGGAGCCACTTTCGAAAATTCATCAATAGGATAAGCCTTGTCGATTTTGAATTCGCGCTCACAGCCTTCTGGACCGTAGCGGAAACCATCCCAAGTTTCACGTTCTGGATCACGACGACGAACGAACATCACCGTTTCTGGAACTAAACCCGGGCGCAAAATCATGATAGACTCAGGCTCTTCCCAACCTGTTAGGTAAAAAAGGTTTGAATCTTGGCGATATGGAAAATGCACATCGTGATTACGAATATGCTCAGGGTGAGAAGCCACGACCAAAGCTCCGCCTTGAATTTCTTGGCCGACCTTTTTTCTTCTTTCTGCAAAAACGTTCATATCAAAAGTGGGTTTTCTCATAACAATCTCCTAAAGTCCCCATTTGCGAGTCAGAGTTTTTAGTTGGCGGGCGGCTGAGTCAGCTCCCTTACTCATGATCTCGCGGCGCTTATCAAAATCCATAATACCATAATTGGTAGTGTCTAAGTAAACAACAGTATCTACACCCGCAAAAGGCTTATTATACAGACCTGCAATCTCATTCCATAGGACGTTGTCGGTTGCCGCAGCATCCAATGTATAAGTTTTTCCGCCCGGAGGCTGAAGCACGTTTACAAGAACGATATAGTTGGCACCTTTACTGCGAAGGTAATTTGCCAGAGCCGTCACATCGCGAACACCTGAAATATTCTGAGCTTGATACGGCTTGAAAAACGGCGGATAGGCCATGCAAAGGTACATGAGTTGATCCAAGGCGCCACGGTTCATCAGATAGACTTGATTCTTCTTCATGTTGTAAGAAGGGCAAGCAAAAGGAATGCGGAAATCTTCGGCCTTAGAACGGTTGAACGCTGTCCCGACAAAATCTTTTAAGATCGTCACATCGGCATTTTTATTTACCGAACCTAGCAAAGAAGTTTTGATAACGTCTTCGCCTTTGAGCTTAAACATCTGCCATTCAACATCGTTAGCTTGTTCTTTATTCGCAAACAACGCGGCCATCGGTGCCGCAAATTCAACACCACCAATCGCGTGAACCGGAACTTTTGCGCGCGTTAGTTCGTGAAGAAATCCAATGTGCGCATACGTTTTTGCACCACCAGCCCCTAAGATAATTCCAATCTTAGGCATCGTCGGAATAACTGGCGCTGGAGGTGGCGGTGGAGCTGGAACTTCGGCAACTTCCTCATCATCAGATTCAATGGGTGGCGGCTGTGGAGTCGGCTGCTGTGGAGTTTGACTTGGACGCGGTTGCGGCGGCTTACGCATGTCCTCGCGCGTACGGATGGACTGACAGCCCACAACAAAGATCAAAGAAGAAATGAAACCTACAGAGAATATCAATCGCATTGTTTCCCCTTTTTTATTTTAAATGATCCTAGCACCCAACTTTGTCAGATTCTATTTAAATGACGACAATAAATGAAGAACTCGCGGTTTCCGTCTTTACCTTCGATAGGTGACGGGAAATAATCCAGGACTTCTAAGGAACTTTGCGCGCACACTTCGCGAATTTTCTTTTCAACCTGAGCATAAAGACTTTCGTCTTTAACGATGCCACCCTTACCTAGGCCTTCAACACCCACTTCAAATTGGGGCTTCACGAGACTTAGAATCGATCCATTCGACTTTAGAAAGTACGAGAGTTCAGGAAGTATTAAGCTGATCGAGATAAAAGACACATCCATAACGATAAGATCAAACTTATCTTTAGGCACATACTGAAGAACGGTGTCCTCTTTGGAAAGATTGCGAGCGTTCACGCCCTCACAGACTTTCAGTTTTGGATTCTTTAAAAGACTGCTATGAACTTGACCATGTCCGACATCAACACCAAGAACAAACTGTGCACCTGCTTGCAGAAGGCAATCCGTAAAGCCTCCGGTCGAAATTCCAACGTCTAAAACATTTAAATTTTTGGCGGACACTTTGACGTGTTCTAAAGCTCCTTCAAGCTTCAAACCTCCGCGCGACACAAAACGATTCGCCGGGCCCGCTTCAACAATGATGGCGCTTTCGGTAGTAACAGACTGACTGGCTTTTTTTAAAATACGGCGCTGAGATCCTTCGCTTAGAAAGACCTGCCCCGCTTCAATCAACTCTTGTGCGTGAGTGCGCGACTGGGCCAATCCTTTTTCGACAAGATAGACATCCAGGCGCAACTTCTCAGACATAACTACACCTGGCGTTTTTGATTGAAACTAATTAGAAACTCTAGCATCGGGGCATCCGCCGACACTTTGTGCAGCTCTTGAAGAGCGGAAGAGCTGACCTCTTGAAGATAAGACTTAGTACCTTCAAGTCCCAAGATTCCTGTGAAGCTTCGGATGTCTTGATCTTTTTCTCCGTGATCTAAAACATCGTCGGCAACCTGGAAAGCCAAACCCAGTCCTTCACCGAATTTTTTAAGATGCTCAACATCGGAAGGACGAGCGCCAGCAATAACCGCCGCTCCTTCCACCGCAACGCGAATAAGAGCTCCCGTTTTTAATAAATGCAGATGAGCAATTTCATCCTTGGTCATTTTGCGTGTGCCCGGGCGAAGGTCAATTGCTTGCCCTCCAACCATGCCACGAATTCCCGCAGCTGAAGAAAGAAGGCGCACCAGTTGACCAACAAGAAACGTCGAATCGCTATATTTATCTGCAATCAAGTAAAAGGCTTCCGTTAAAAGCGCATCACCTGCAAGAAGGGCGAAGTCCTCACCATACACTTTGTGATTGGTAGGCTTGCCTCGGCGAATGTCGTCGTTATCCATGCACGGAAGATCATCGTGAATGAGTGAGTATGTGTGAACAAGTTCTACGGCTGTGGCGAAGGGAAGAACCTTTTCCGCAGGACAGCCAAAAAGTTCGCCGACAAGAACAGAAAGAACGGGACGAAAGCGTTTTCCGCCGTTCGTTGCCGAATACAACATGGATTTTCTTAACTCGGCGATGGCCGGTCCATTTGGAAGGTCCATAGATTCAATATAGTGATCCACATATTGATTTACGGACTGAACACGTGCGGCGATCTCTTGATCTAACTGAATTGCCAAATCCAAGACTAGTTTTCCTCTGAAGAGAAATCTGTAACAACCGGTTGTCCATCAGCTCCGACAGACATTAAAAGTTTTACTTTGCTTTCAGCCTCGTTCAAACGCTGATGGCATTCGCGAGAAAGCTTTACGCCTTCTTCAAAAAGCTTCAAAGAATCTTCTAGTGCAAGATCGCCTTTTTCCATCTTTTGAACGATTTCTTCTAGGCGGTTTAATTTTTTCTCGAAATCCATTTATTCACCTTTCACGCTATCAACGACAGCCGTCAACGAACCCTGTGCCAGGCGTACGTCGATCATATCGCCTTTTTTCACTTGGTTCGCAGATTTAATAACTTCATTATTTTTTGTAACAATCGAGTAGCCACGCTCCACGACTTTCAGCGGACTTAAGCTATCTAGAATACCCATCAGACGTGACATGCGAGCATGTTTTTTCTCAATGGAAAAGAGAAGTGCTTTTTCCGTACGCGCTTTAAGGTACTGAAGGTCTTTTCGTTTTTCATCGATCAGATCTTGTGGCGAGCCCAGCTTTTCTGTCAAAAGCTCGACACGGTGAGAACGCTCTTTCAATAAACGATTCATCGCAAATTCCAAGCGATTTAACAAATCGTCATTTCTTAATTCTAAATCTTGCAAACGGCGCTTAGGATCTACCAATCGTTTTGACAGTCCCAACATCTTTTCGCGTAAGTGCTTCATCTTCTTTTCAAAAGACATGTGAAGCATGCGTTCCAATGATTTGACTTTATTCACAAGCTCGCCCGAACTTTTTGCGACAAGTTCAGCCGCAGCTGACGGCGTTGGCGCACGTAAATCAGCTACAAAGTCGGCAATGGTAAAATCGATCTCGTGCCCTACAGCAGAGATAATTGGAATAGAGCTTGAAGCTATAAGGCGCGCTAAGGTTTCGTCGTTGAAGCACCACATATCTTCAATAGAACCGCCACCGCGACCTACGATCACGACATCAACACCAGGAAGCTTCAACGCCTTTTTTAGTGCTTCACAAATTTGCGGGGCCGCCCCTTCGCCTTGTACCACAGTCGGTACAACAGTGACTTGAATGGACTTCGCACGGCGAGAGAGGACGTTTAAAATATCACGGATAGCGGCACCCGTTGGAGATGTTACAACGGCGATGTGACGTGGAAACGTCGGAATCGCTTTCTTGCGTGAACTTTCAAAAAGCCCCTCGGCCTTAAGTTTCGCCTTCAATTGCTCAAACGCTTTTTGTAAAGCGCCGGCACCCACAGGCTCCATCATTTCACACATCAGCTGATAGTTGCCACGAGGTTCGTACACCGTGATACGGCCACGAACGATCACTTCCATTCCATCTGTCGGTTTAAATTTTAATCGTGAGTTGTGACCACGAAACATCACAGCGGTAATCTGCGACTTTGGATCTTTCAGACTGAAATAGAAATGCCCCGAAGAGTGAGCCTTGAAGTTCGAGATCTCGCCCTTCACCCACACCATGCCCACTTGGCCTTCCAGCAACTGCTTGATGTAGACATTCAGTTGTTCAATAGAAAGAATCGAAGGCTCGCTGGATTTCGTTAATATATCAGCCGCGCCGAGAGTGGCTTGAGCTGAGACATCCGTTTTGCGAAGAGGTTGATTTGGAGCATCTGACATGGAAGCAGAAGTTAGTCTCCCCTGCTTCTTGAGTCAATACATTGAGAGTCAACTTACAGAGATGAATACCACACGTTTTGTGCGGACCATAGACCGCCGACGAAGAAACACACCCACCCAAGAGATTTATGACGAGCAAGATTTTGATACATCTCGCCCATGCGCTCTTGGCCAACCCGCGCCAGATAAGGGTTTTCCAGCACAAAGACCATTAACAGTCCATAGAAAAAAACGAAGAACGGAAAAATAAAATCGAGCTTTTCTGGTGTCATAAGCAATTTATCGGAGCTTTGCCACAAAGTAAGAGTCCGGTTTAATTGACGGGACGAACTTCCATGATAGAATGTTTTTAAGGGTTCGACGGCGTAAAGCTCATCGAAAATAAACCTTACAAGCATAATCACGGGGACTGTCCCTGACAATGGTGTGCAAGCTCAACTCGTATTGAGAAGCCTAAAGTTGTTACCATGGTCGCCCACCTTAGCTATAGAGGTTTAGTTTTCAGAGTGGCCATCGAGCCTTTTTTTTATTTCTTCCAAGCGTTTCTTCTTGAGACAGTCCTGCAAAAAACTTCGTCAATTTGCGACAAATTTAAAAGAAAATTCCATCTAAACCCGCGTTCAGTCATGCCTTTTTAAGGCCGATAAGTTCCTTATGAAATCAAGGATTTTAGCGGCTGCTATTTGCATCCTCTCGTTATCTATTACTGCATGCGGTGGCGGCGGCTTTTCGCCGAATGACTATGCCTCTAGACCGGCCTCGGCGGAGCCTGATTACTATGGAAGTCCCAAGGATATTAGTGACCCCGTGGTAGTTACGATTCCAGCGAAATTTCTTTATCGAGCGCTGACTTTTGCTATTCCTGAGGACATCAACAACCGCAACGGACTTGGTGCCGTCGTTTCGGCTGCGAATGCATTCCCAATCCCGTTTGCTGAATTCCACGTGTATGACTCTGGCGGAAACCGTGTTCAACAAGGCGAAACAAATACGAACGGTTTAGCGATTTTTGAGATGCCTAAAACAACAGGCACATACACTCTGAAAGTATTCTCTCGGGCTTACAACGATTACCTCAAGGTCAGTATCTTAGAGGATATTTACGCGAACACACCGTACTCTATCTCTAAGACATTTACTATTGGAAGCTCCAACGTAACTTCAGGAACACTGGATCTGACTTCGTCACCGGTATATGCAGAAGCTAATGAAGCCATCTCTTCAAAAATTGAAGGCGGGGCTTTCAACATCATGTACGACATTTTGTTAGCTAACGAATACATTCGTCGCAACATCAACAAGAATGGTACTGTGGCGGGACAACCAGAAACCAACACTAACAAGTGGTGGGTGGCTGAAAAAGTGACCGTCTATTGGAAAGCCGGTTTTAATCCTTATTCTTACTTCAACTCTTCAAGTCCACTTTCTTTCTATTCTCCGGGCGAAAGAAAGCTCTATATTCTTGGCGGAGTGAATGGAGACGTGAAGGGATCAGATACCGATCACTTTGACGACTCCGTGATTCTTCATGAATACGGTCATTTCTTAGAAGACGTTTATGGAAACTCTGAATCTCCGGGCGGATCGCACAACGGTAACTTTATCATTGACGCGCGTCTAGCTTGGAGTGAAGGATGGGCAAACTTCCTACAGGGCGCAATTCTCACCGGAGCGGAGGCCTATTCAGAAGCCAGACAGCAATCCCCCCCTGTCACGCCTGTTGAGAACCGACTCCCAGCCTCGAAGAAGTTTAATTACTATGTGGACACCTACGGATATAAGGGCGGTTGTTCGACCTGTATTGGTATTTCGTTCAATCTCGCGGCCGTTGGAACAGACAGTTCACAACCAGATAACGTAGATGATGATCTTCCAGGCACAGGAACCTTCCGTGAAGTTTCAATCGCTCGTACTCTTTATAAATCTACTCGCAGCACCTCATCAAATTACGACGCTTCAAAGCCCGGTGGCGGGATAACATTTGCAAATATCTGGAAAGTTTTTTCAGGCGAAGATACGGTCGGCCACAATCGTGCGAACCCTTTAAGCTTAAGTCTTGCAAATACGGCCAAATATCCAGTTCCAAATGCGGGGTTATTTAACTGGCTCTTAGATCAAAGTAATTTCGATACAACTCAATGGAATGACATTTTGAATGAAGAAAAGCAGAATAAAACCACTCATGATTATGCTTACTTCTTGTCTTCGGGCACTTGCAGTGGCGTGACGTTCAACGGTGGTACCACTGAGGTTAAGATGGGCACTTCGGATTCTGTCCGTCGTTCTAACCAGCAAAAAAACAATGACTTCTATTTGTATAAGCACGACGGCGGATCTGCGACTCTTACAATTGATATCTCTACGTCGGGTAGCTATCCGCCAGATCTGGATCTGATTCTTTATTACGGATCTTACGTCTACTTCGAAGATGATTATTGGTATGCAAATTACAAAAGTCCTTACATTGCAAAACAAAGTAGAACGGTAGCGTCTAGTTCAGAAACAATTTCTTTAAGTGGCCTTCCAGCGGGTTACTACATGCTCAACGTAAAAATCAATGCGTACGAAAAACCTAACTGGCAGATGGTTGGCATGTCGACTTACACAATTAGAAAAGGATCCCAGCAGCTATGCGGTACAGAACAGCCTTAACTTTATTCGTAGCTCTTATTTTTGGAATCACAGGCTGGGCCTATGTTTCCAATAAGGATAAAAAACGCGAACCTGCTTCGGTGAAAAGCAAGTTCTGGATGCCAGTTCCCGTGGGGAAACATCTTGCTCTTCTAAAAGTAGAAGTGGCTCCGACTGAAATTCCTGAATCAGGAAACTCTGATGTAAACCTCGTAGGACGGATTTTAGTGAATCAAGAAATGACTAGCGATCTTTCGTATGTCTGGGCCCTTCCTGAAGATGTGCAAGTGGTTGAAGGTCAGCTGAGCGACAGCCTTGCTAACGTTAAAATGGGTCAGATCGTCGAAGTAAGACTGACAGTTAGCGGCTTTAATAAAGAAAAGCAGCGCATGATTTCCTTGCAAGCATCGGGTGCTCGCGGAGAAGAAAAGATGGGAAGCTCTGCCGTTGTAGTCAGCCGCCCTGAAGATACGTGGGAATCTGTGGCTTCGGAAATGAAAAAGGCCGCTGATGAACAACTCGGTCCCGAGTCTAAACCAGTCGGCCGATAAGAAAATTAAACCGGAATCACTTCGATTTCGGAATTGAATTGATCACGAAGAATTCCTTCGATCGCCATCAAAGTTCCTGATGTAGCACTTGGGCAAGTTCCGCAAGCCCCTTGATAAAACACGTAAAGCTTATTGTCTTCGTATTTCACCACATCCAAGTCACCGCCATCGCCTTGCAAACCAGGACGAACCGTTTCATCCAAAATTTCTTCAATGCGCTGAACTTCCGGAGGAAGACTTGCACGACGCAATTTCTTTTCATCCATTTGCGTCTGATTAGGATTGTGCACGGGCATGCGCGTTTGGATCACAGCGCATACATTCTTTTGAATTTCTTCGGGATCCGCATCGAAGTTGTGCGTGATCGTGATCACATTCTGAAAGAAGTGAACCTGACGAACACCTTCGACTTGAAATAAGGCGGAAGCCAGCAAGCTTTGATCAGCTTCTTTGGCATCAGCGTAAGTGGCTTTGCCTTCATTCAATACAGGGCGATCCAATACAAATTTCCAAGCATTGGGATTTGGAGTCGCTTGAATACGGATGAGTACATCTTGGCTGCTCATAACAACATCTCCCGGGCTTTCGCCACGGCTTTTACTAAAGCGTCTATATCTTGACGATTATTATACACGGAAAAAGAAGCGCGCACTGTCCCAGGCACACCCAGTCTAGTCATTAAAGGCTGAGTGCAATGGTGACCCGCGCGAACGGCAACACCTTCCTGATCTAGGATTTGTCCTACGTCAGAATGGTGAGCTCCTTTAATATTAAAGGAAAGAATAGGACCTTTGTTTTCAGAAGTTCCGAAGATTTTCACATCTGGAATCGCTGACAACTTTTCAGTCGCATACTTTAAAAGATCCATTTCATAGCTGTGGATTTTATCTAGTCCAATGCGGTTGACGAAATCAATCGCCGCATGCAATCCGACCGCGCCTTCAATATGTGGCGTTCCGGCTTCAAAACGGAAAGGCACATCGTTGTAAGTCGTCTTTTCAACAGTGACTTTAGCAATCATACTGCCGCCACCCTGATACGGAGACATTCCATCTAGAATTTCTTTTTTTCCGTAAACTACACCCATACCGAAAGGTCCGAAAACCTTATGAGCCGAAAATACAAAGAAATCACAATCGATGTCCTGCACATCCACTTTGGCCTGAGAAACAACTTGGGCACCATCAATAAGAACTTTTGCGCCCACTTCATGAGCAAGCTTCGTCAAAAGTTTCATATCATTGTTCGTGCCTAAAACATTCGAGCAGCCCGTGAAAGCCACCATTTTTGTTTTAGAAGAAAGTTTCTTTTTGAAATCTTCAATATTCAGTTCGCCATTATCTAAAATGTCTGCCGCCAGCACTTTCGCGCCGACTTTTTCGGCGACCATTTGCCAAGGAACGATATTCCCGTGATGTTCCATCACCGTAATTAGGATTTCGTCGCCGGCTTTTAGATTCATCATCGCCCACGAGTGAGCAACAAGGTTCACACCCTCAGTGGTGCCGCGAACAAAAACGATCTCTTCCGACATACGCGCGTTTAAGAATTGAGCCACGCTATTACGAGCCGACTCAAAGGCTTGAGTGGCAACATCACCTAAGTAATGCGCACCACGATGCACGTTGGAAGTTTCAAATGAATAAAAATGAGTAATACGATCAATCACCGACTTCGGCTTCAACGTTGTTGCGCCGCTATCCAAATAAATCAAATTCTTCCCATGCACCTTTTGTGTCAGTGCGGGGAATTCATTTCTTACTGAGGTGAAGATCTGTTCTAGTTGACTCATTTCCTATCCAATTACATGAAGACGCGTGAACGCTTCATCCAAATGACGAGTCAGCCATTTTTGAATGCTGTCGTCAGAAATTTTATAAATAACTTCAGAAAGAAAACCGTAGCTTAGCATCGGAATGGCTTTTGACTTGGGAATCGCACGTGATTGTAAATAGAAAAGCTCTTCGCGATTCAATTGACCCACCGTCGAACCGTGCGCTGCCTTTACGTCATCAGCATAAACTTCTAAACCAGGCTTGCTATCCGCTTCAGCCTTAGAGCTTAAAAGCAAATTATTATTCAGCTGAGCTGAATCCGCTTTCTGCGCGCCTTTTTGGATTAGAACTTTACCGCTAAATACAGAGCGGGATTCTCCATCCAAGATGCCTTTATAAAGCTGATTCGTGTGACATTCACCAACCTGATGGTTGATCAAAGATGTGTTATCGACGTGTTGTTTGCCGCTGACGGCGTAAACACCCAAGATCTCTGTTGAAGAGCCTTGGCCCGTTAAAGTCACATCTAAAGAGTGACGAGACAACATCGCACCCGTCGCAAAAGCCAAGCTTTCCACATTCGCGTTCTTTTCAACTGTAAGACGAGTGCGACCGATATTCACCGCCGACTCCCCTTCACCTTGAACACGCACGTAAACGACCTTCGCACTTTCACCTACGTGAAGATCCATTACAGAGTTCACGAAATAAGAAGTGGCTGGCCCGTAGTAGCTTTCTAAAATCTTAACAGAGGAACGCGCGCCGATGTTTACTGAAATACGCGGATTCACCATCAAAGGGCTGCCACCTTCCGTAGAAGTGAAAAACACGAAATTCACAGGTTTTTCCACAGAGGTTTCTTTCGCGAGCGAAAGAACAAACGGCTTCGAAAGATAAGCGCCGTTCAGAGCATCAAAAGTATCATCGAATTGAGTCGGATACTCTGAAAGCTCGCGCAAAGAAAAGCCCATCGGCAATTCTTCAGATAAAGTTTTATTCAAGACACCGTTAAAGAAAACGATGTTGATAAATTCTGGATTCAAATACTTTTTGATCGTCACCACGGTGTCGTGGCTAGGTTCAAAAGGATTTACGGCACTTGGAGTGTATTCCGTCTCTCCCAGAACTTTTACGCTAGTATAATGCCACTCTTCATCTTTGCGGGTCGGAAGACCCTTGCGAGAAGCATAGTCAAACCCTGCCTGACGGAAAGAAGCCAAAGCTCCTTCTGCCGGTTGTGTTTGACTGAATTTTTCATAGGTTGAAAGCAAATTCATTTCTTCACCTCGACGGCTGACTTACGTCAACCAGTCATACCCTTTGTCTTCAAGTTTCAAGGCCAAAGAGCTGTCGCCAGTTTCAACGATCTTTCCACCCAACAAAACGTGAACGTAGTCAGGCTTGATATAATCAAGAAGTCTTTGGTAGTGAGTGACCATAACGATCGCGTTGTCTTTACGACGAAGCTTGTTCACACCTTCAGAAACAATGCGAAGAGCATCGATATCAAGACCTGAATCTGTCTCGTCAAGAAGAGCTAAGCGCGGAGATAAAACCGCCATTTGCAGAATTTCATTCTTCTTTTTTTCACCGCCAGAAAAACCTGTGTTCACCGGACGATCCAAGTACTCTGGCTTCATGCCGACAAGTTTTAATTTCTGAACGAGGAATTCACGGAACTCCCCTTCAGGCATGGGTTCAGAACCTTGGTGTTGCAAGATCGAGTTAAAAGACGTGTGCAAGAATGTGAAGTTAGATACGCCCGGAACTTCGATAGGATACTGGAACGCCAAGAAAATGCCTTCTTTCGCTCTTTCATCCGGCTCAAGCTCTAAAAGATTTTTCATTTGGAAGTTCACTTCGTATTTTACTTCGCCACCAGTCACTTCGTAAGCAGGATGACCCGCAAGAACTTTAGACAAAGTCGATTTACCAGAACCGTTGGGTCCCATGATCGCATGGACTTCACCTGGCTTGATTGTCAGGTTCAAACCTTTAAGAATTTCTTTTTCTTCAACACGTGCATGGAGGTTTTTAATTTCTAACATAACTCTTACCTTTACGTCGCGGGATTAACCCACGCTGTTTTCCAATTTCATTTCAATCAACTTCACGGCTTCTACGGCAAATTCTAGAGGTAATTCTTTAAAGACCTCTTTACAGAAACCGTTAACGAGCATCGAAATTGTTTTTTCCATGTCCAAACCACGAGATTGCAAATAGAAGATCTGATCTTCACTGATACGTGAAGTCGTCGCTTCGTGCTCAATCATGGCAGACTTATTTTTCACTTCAATATATGGATAAGTACTAGCACTGCACTTATCACCCACAAGCATCGAATCACACTGAGAATAATTTCGTGCGTTTTCTGCTGAAGGCATGATTTTTACTTGGCCACGGTAAGCATTTGAAGACTTATCCGTTGAAATACCTTTTGAGATGATTGTGCTCTTTGTGTTCTTACCGATGTGGATCATCTTCGTGCCGGTATCGGCCTGCATCAGATCATGAGTCAAAGCCACAGAATAGAAAGCGCCTTCAGAATAATCGCCTTGTAAAATACAAGAAGGATATTTCCAAGTGATCGCAGAGCCTGACTCTACTTGTGTCCAAGAAATTTTTGAACGCTTGCCGGCCGCTTTTCCACGCTTCGTTACGAAGTTGTAGATACCACCGCGACCTTCTTTATCACCCGTGTACCAGTTTTGAACTGTCGAGTACTTGATCTCTGCATCATCCAAAGCTACCAATTCAACAACAGCGGCATGTAATTGATTTTCGTCACGTTGAGGCGCTGTACAGCCCTCAAGATAATTCACGTAACCACCTTCATCACAAACCAACAGAGTTCTTTCAAACTGACCTGTGTCCTTCGCATTGATACGGAAGTAAGTGGAAAGATCAATCGGACAACGAACACCTTTAGGGATGTAGCAGAAAGAACCATCTGTAAAGACAGCGGCATTCAAAGCCGCATAGTAGTTGTCAGTGTAAGGAACAACCGAACCCAGATATTTTTTAACAAGTTCTGGATGCTTTTGCACAGCTTCAGAAATAGAGCAGAAAATAACTCCCGCTTTCTCCAAAACTTCTGTGTGTGTCGTGCCGACAGAGACGGAGTCAAAAACCACGTCAACGGCAATACCAGAAATACGTTTCTGTTCAGATAAAGGGATGCCTAGCTTTTCAAATGTCTTGATCAGCTCGGGATCTAAATCATCCAAAGATTTTGGTTTATCAGCTTCCGCCTGTTTTTTGGGAGCGGAATAGTAACGAATATCCTGGAAATCAATCTTCGGATAAGAAACATGCGCCCATGTTGGCTCTACCATTGTTAGCCAATGACGATAAGCCTTCAGACGATATTCTAACATCCATTCAGGTTCATTTTTCTTTTGCGAGATCAAACGAATGATGTCTTCGTTCAAACCTTTTTGAACGTCGTCGGTTTCGATATCTGTCGTAAAACCGTATTTGTATTCGTAAGACTCAAGAGGGTTGTTGGAGGATTTATTGTCCATGAGCCTCAGCCTCCGCTGACTTTTTGCCAGCCAATGATGATTTATCCACAAGCAGCTCTTTCAAACTCAGGCTTCGATAGAATTCCGTGAGACGATGATTAAGTTGAGTGATGGGTGAAACAATGTTGCAAGTTCCTTGAATTTCACAAGGAGCCTCTTTATGAAGGCACTTCACCAAAGCCGTTGGGCCTTCGATGATTTCCACAAGATCGTGGATAGAAACTTTAGAAAGATCCTTCGTGATTTGGTAACCACCGTTAGCACCATATTCGGCGCGAAGAATTCCTTTTTGTGCCATTTGTTGCATAACTCGAGCTGTCGCATCAAAAGGCGTATTAAAAGAATCGGAAACTTCTTTCGCGGACGTCAATTCGCCAGGAATCTTTTTACTCATGTGCTTTAAAGCCATGAGGGCGTATTCGAGTTTGCGGTTGATCTTGTTCATGATTCGTTCTCTGCTCTTTTTGAGCTGCTTTCAGTGGGCATCTAAATGTGCGTCCACAGTAGGGCTATGACCCCGTTTCTAAACGAAAGTGAAATGAAAAACAAGGGTAAATACGCCTAATTTTAACGTATTTAAGACTGTGACAGAAAAGAATCACAGAGTTTTGGAAAAATTTGCTGATTTCAATGCCTTAGGGTGCTATACGAAGGTCCTATGAGAATCTTTTTCATTACCATTTGCAGCCTTGCCGTCGTCGGTATTCTTATTTTGTCCGCCCGTATTTGGGGCCTGGGCCAACACTACAAAGCTTACGAGCACGCTTTCTTTTCGGGCCCGGCACCCTTGATTATCGTAAAAGCGGACACTCTAGAAAAAGCCCAAGAGGCGATCAAGACCAAGTCCGACGTCGTTCTTTGGTTGGATGTGCGCTTTTCTCGCGAAAAGACGCCTTTTATTTTGCCCGCTTCTCGAGATGTTGAATTCCTAGATGTGAAACGCAAGCTGCAAGAGGAAAATCCCTCTACGCCCATCATGATTGGTGGAAAGCTGAATGAATATCCATGGGAACAAATCAACGAGTTTTATAAAAACACTCCCGCGCTGAAGGAATACTACGAACAGTTTCCGCAAACTCGCTTCATCCTCAATGTCGTTGATAACGTGGCTGATGCGCACACAACGCTTGTGACCACGATCCAAGATTCAAAACCCAACGAGCGCACTCTTATTCAAAGCGATGCTTTGATCATTATGAAGACGATCAAAGAGATCAAGCCAGAGTGGGTGTATGGAACAAGCACTCCAGATCTTATGCGCATGCTGACATTTGATTCGATGTGGATTCTGCCATCGACGCAATTTGCTGGAGATGTTTTCATCGCACCATTTACATTGATGAAACGCCCCGCATTCAACGACAACATCATTGAAGAAATGCGTCGACGCAAAAAAAGAATTTTCTTGGGTCCTATTCAAAGTGAATCTCAATTTGCTGAAGCGAGTCGCTACAAAGCAGATGGTTTGATCACGGACAATTTATCACAATTACTTCATCTTCTCGGCCAAGGTCCTGCTCAATAGGTTGAACTCAGGACCATTTGGACATATCTTTTTACCTTAGGGATCGATGCGTCCCATATCGGAGGTCAAGATATGTCCGCTTTATTTGTTAACGTGGCTCAGGCCGCACCCTCTGTGTCAGTGAACACAAGCTCCATGGATGCAATTTTTCAAGCAAGCCCTGTCGTTCAATTGACCCTGTTAATCCTTATTCTTCTTTCGGTTTTCTGTTGGGCCATTGGTTTCACAAAATACCAAACGTTTAAAAAGATGAATAACTCGGACGAACTTTTCTTAAGCAAATTCTGGAAAGTGAATTCCCTTGATACACTTTATGAAGATATCGACCAATATAATGATTCTTCAATCGCGCGTGTGTTTAAGGCGGCGTATCTTGAAATGAAAAAGATTTCTGAATCTCCTCTTTTGGCAAAAACAGAAGGTGATAAACCGATTCTTTCTGGCATCGACAATCTTCAACGTGTCCTTAATAAAGCTTCTGAAAACGAAATTTCCAAATTGGAATCTCGTTTAACTGTTTTAGCGACGACGGGAAGTACAGGCCCTTTCATCGGTCTTTTCGGAACGGTATGGGGGATCATGGGCTCTTTCCATAAAATCGGTCAAACCGGAACAGCCAGCCTTGCGGTTGTAGCGCCGGGTATCTCGGAAGCATTGATTGCGACAGCGATCGGTCTTGCGGCGGCAATTCCAGCCGTTGTTTTGTATAACAATTTTATCTCTCGCATTCGCAAACAAGAAATCGCTCTGAACAACTTCAACGCGGACTTCTTGAACATTGTTAAACGCAACTTCTTCCAAGGAAACTAATCGTGGGAATGGGTAATGGGGGCGGAAAATCAAAAAGCCGCGCAACATTAAGTGAGATCAACGTGACGCCTTTAGTGGACGTCATGCTGGTACTTCTCATTATGTTCATGGTGACGACTCCGCTGATGCAACAAGGAATCGAAGTGGATCTTCCGAAGACCTCGTCCTCGGGAGTGGAGTTGAACGAAGAGCCTTTTGTTTTGGTGATTGGACCGGACCAAAAGATGACAGTGGCAAAAACGAAAATTGCCATGAATGAGCTTCGTCCAAAATTAAAAGCTATTTTTGAAAATAAAAAGAACAAACAAGTTTATATCCAAGCAGACCGCAAAGTAGATTACGGCTTCGTCGCGGAAGCTATGGCGGAAGTGCGCGCTGCCGGGATCTTTAACATCGGCCTTATCACGGTTCCAAAAGATCAGTGAACTATTTAGAAGAAGAAAAACAGCAAGACGATCAACTTTCTCGCGGCATAGGGATTTCTATTGCTTTGCACGCGGCTATTATTTCAGTGTTCACACTGAAAGCTGTTTTCTTTACTCCCGAACCTATTGATTTTTCTCAAGCTGTCCGCGTGGACATGGTGGGACTTCCAGATAAAGTAGAACCAAAGACTTTGCCAGCTCCTGCGAAAGAAGAGGCGAAGGCCGCCTTGCCGGAAAAAAATCAGGCCGAGGAAAAAACTGTGGAAAAACCACCTGAAAAAGTGGTTGAAAAGAAAACTCCGCCGAAGCCAGAGCCCGCTAAACCTGTGGCTAAAAAAGAAGACGGCGTAAATCTTGAAAAAGTAAAATCGCAACAGCAAAGTGCGCTGGAAAAACTAAAAGCCATGGCGGCCTTAGATAAAATCAAGAATGATGTCGCTGAAGAAAAGCGCAAGGCCGCAGCCGGTGCGGGAAAATCGGATTCAGGCGCCCAGAAAATCAAAGGCAATGTGTTGTCACCGGGAACATCTTTAACCGGACTCACAAAACTTCAGCATGATACCTATGCCTCTGACTTAGATAAACACATCAAAAACCACTGGGCTCTTCCTGAGTGGTTAGCAAAGCGCGACTTCAAGGCACAAGCGGTTGTCTTTATTGATTCGCGCGGAAACATCTTAGGCAGAAAAATTGTTAAAAGTAGCGGCAATCCCAGTTACGATGAAGCGGTATTGCAAACTATTGATAACTCGGCCCCCTTCCCGGCTCCGCCAGAGAAGTTTTTGGCCATCGTATCCGTAGATGGAATTATGATCGGATTCCCAGAATAGGAGATCACACATGATGAAGCAGCTCTTAGCCTTGCTCCTTGTATTAGGCATTTGTCCTTTATTCGCTCAAGCTCAGTCGAGCGGGATCTATATTAAATTAGGTGAAGCTCGCACGAAAAAAAGTTTATTGGCCTTGCCCGCAATTCAATATTTTGGATCTCCTTCTGCTGGATCAAAAAATCAGTCCGTGGGTGTTGAAATTTTTAATACCATTACGAATGACCTGACCGTGTCTGCTTACTTCCAGTTCATCAGCCAAAGTGCTTTTCTTGAAGACACAAGCAAAACGGGATTGATGCCTGCGCCGGGATCTCCGAATGGATTTAAGTTTCAAAGCTGGTCCGCTATTGGCGCCGACTTCTTAATCCGTGCGGGATACTCAATCGTAGGTAACGAATTAACTTTAGAGACCTATCTTTACCACGTTCCACGCGCGAACTTGATCGCCGGGAAGAAATATAAAGGCCCTGTTTCCAGCGCACGTCGTATTGCTCATACGTTCTCTAACGACGTTCTTAAAGCTTTAACTGGTAAAGAAGGTCCTTTCCTTTCAAAAGTAGTTGCCTCTTCGGATCGCGCCAACGCACAAACAAAAGAGATTTTTGTGATGGATTGGGATGGCGCAAATATGGAACAAGTTTCCAGCCATCGCAGTATTTCAATTTCTCCGGCTTGGTCTCCTGATGGAAAGAAAATTGCTTATACGTCTTACGTAAAGCGTGTAGGTGCGAAATTTAGAAACGCGGATATGCTTTTGTTAGATTTAGGCACAGGCCGCCGTTCTTTAATTTCTTATCGCCAAGGTATTAACTCGGGCGCGGCGTTTTCACCTGACAACCGTCACATCTATTTGACGATCTCTCAAGGAAACAGTCCTGATATTTACAAAATGACTTTAGATGGAACACTTGTTGGCAAAATCACCAATGGTCCTTCTGGCGCGATGAACGTAGAGCCGACTGTCTCTAACGATGGAAAGCTTTCTTTTTCTTCAGACCGTGCGGGTCGCCCGATGATCTATACAGCTAATAGCGATGGTTCCGCGGTAAAACGTATTACTTTTGCGGGTGTCTTTAACTCTTCACCAAGCTGGTCTCCAGACGGTTCTAAAATCGCTTTTGCTGGACAGAGTGAAGACCACTTCGACATCTTCGTGATGAACGCAGACGGAACCGGAATGATCCGCCTGACTTCGGCGAAACGACCTAATGGCAAATGGGCTAGCAACGAAGATCCTTCGTTTTCTCCAGATGGCCGTTTTGTGATGTACACAAGCAACCGCACGGGAAAAAATCAGATCTATATTTCTACTGTGGACGGAACTGAAGAGCGTCGCGTGACGACAGATAACTACAACTACTACAAACCAAAGTGGTCTAAAAACATTGAGTAATCTTCCTTTAGAGGAACAACTTAGAAAAGAGCGAAACGAGATTTGGTCTCGCTTCGCTCTGGCATCAAAAAACAATTCTGAGTCCGCGCAAAAAATCTGCCTTGAGTGGAGCCACACTGCGGACCATCTTCTTAAGACCGCTTTTCATCACTGCTTTTCGGGACAAAAAGTCGCTCTCTTTGCCTTAGGTAAATTGGGTTCGCTGGAATTAAATCTAAGCTCAGACGTCGATGTTTTACTCGTCGCTGAAAGCGAGAACGAAGTTTCATTATCCGCGCTTCGCAAATTTCAGAAGCTTCTAACTGAAAGAACCTTCCAAGGTTTCGTCTTTCGCGTGGACTTTGATTTACGTCCTGGCGGAAAACAAGGCCCCCTTATTCCTACTTTAGATCAGTTCAAAGACTACTACGGTAACTACGGAGAAACTTGGGAGCGATTAGCGTTTGTTCGTCTGCGCGCTATCTGTGGAGATAGTACCGTTGAAAATGAAGTTCTTTCTTTTTCAAAAAAGTTTTCTTTCCGTAAGCACTTGGACTTCACTCTTTTAGAAGACTTAAAAACTTTGCGCTCGAAGATTCAGAGTCACTATTGGGCAAGAACGACTTCGGAAGTTATTGATTTAAAATTAGGAATTGGCGGTATTCGCGATGTCGAACTCTTTGCTCACGCCCTGCAAGTCATTCATGGGGGAAAAGATCCCGGCTTACAAGTTCGCGGCACGACAAAAGCTTTAGATCTATTAAGTCAAAAGCAGCTTCTGCCGTCTGATGAGGCGCAATTCTTAAATTCTCACTACTGGAATTTAAGAAGCATTGAAAACTACGTGCAAGCGCTCAATGACGAACAAACACATTTGATCAATACACAAGAGGAACACCCCGAGTTCATCTTACAAGCATTGAAAACTCTGCCTTCACAGATGAAGCGTTGTGATCAGATTGTAAAAGGTCTTCTGGGAGAAGCTCCTCAAGATATTTCATTAGAAGAAGAACTTAAAAAATTAGGTTTGGCCGAAAATGACATTCAAGATCTTTGGCAGGAAATTCTAGGACAAGAAGTTCTTTCACGAAACAAGAACCGCGATGAGCTTGCGCGCAAAGCCTTTCTTGTAGCCTTTTTAGAGACTTTACGTGAACAAAAAGGTGATATTCGCCGAGGCCTTCTGCTTTTAAAAGATTTTATTCATGGCACGCGCGCAAAAGCCTCTTTCTTTTCCATGCTTTTGCGCGAAAAGGAACTGCTTCAAGAACTTGCCTGGCTTTTTGGTCATTCACCATATCTGTCGCGCATTCTTTGCAATCGTCCCGAACTTCTGGACAGCTTTGTCTATCGAATGCAAGACAAGCTGTCAGACGATCTTGGATCTTTATTAGAAGAGCTTGCTGAAAAGAAGCTGCTTTCTGAGGTCATTAACGGCAGCCAGTATCTTGAAGATAAAAATCTTCCGATCTTAGTGAAGAATCTGACTTCAACGGCCGATTTGGTTGTCGAAAATTTGCTGCGCGCTTTGAAACGCGATCATCCTTCCGACATCCAAGTTTTAGCTTTAGGAAAATGGGGCGGAGAAGAATTGGGTTTTAGATCAGACCTGGATTTTATTTTCGTCGTGCCCGCAGAACCTACCGAAAACGATTTCAAAGTCGCTAAAAGATTTATCACGCGCCTGACAGAACCACATCGCGGAGGAAATATTTATTCCATCGACATGCGCCTTCGCCCTTCAGGAAAAGCAGGCCCCATCGTAATTCCTCGCAAAGATTTGGAAGATTATCTTTTAAAAGAAGCTTCCGGATGGGAACGACAGGCCTATCTGAAAGCGCGCTATATTGGCGAGGGCGAAACTTCTCCTTTTCAATCCTATATCCATCGCGGCCTCACAGATGCGGATCTTTTGGAGCTTGAAAAAATCCGCACACAACTTGTAGTGCCGTCCGCATCGAATTTGAAATACAGCGAAGGCGGTTTGGTGGATGTAGAACTTGCGGCTCAAGCCTTTGTCCTTTTTCACAAAATCACTCCTAAGAATTCGAATACGACGAGTTTTTTTGCAGCCATGGGAGCCGAAGGATCTGTTCTTCAACAGAATTACGATCGATTGCGTCAAATCGAGCAAATGCTACAACTTGTCGCGTCAGAATCACTCGTGGAACTGCAGTCAAATCACGAGTCCTTTCAAGCGCTTGCCTTGGCGCTCCAAATTGCTCCTGATGAATTACAACTGGAAGTTTCTCGTCTGATAGACGGGAATATTACACTCCTGAAGGAACTTGACCCTCGCAGGCAGCCTCACTAATAGTGAGAGAGTTGGACAAAAGTCAGGGAGTATAAATGTCGAAGAATATCGATATTAAAAAGGTATTTTGGATTTACCTATTTGCATTCTTGTTAGCGGCTTTCAGTTTCCGCGCAGACGCAAAGACCGACGCAAAAACGACGAAGAAGGGAAATAAGGAAATGTTCGCACTATTTGAAACAACTAAAGGGAACTTTAAAGTTAAGCTTTTGAGCGATAAAGCGCCTAAGACAGTTGAAAACTTCGTAGGCTTGGCTGAAGGCACGAAAGAATGGACTGATCCTAAAACGGACAAAAAAGTTAAAAAGCCATTCTATGACGGTTTGGTATTCCACCGTGTTATCAAAGATTTCATGATTCAAGGTGGTTGCCCACTTGGAACTGGAACTGGTGGCCCAGGTTACCGTTTTGAAGATGAATTCACTCCTGGCCAACAAAAACACGATAAACCAGGCATCCTTTCAATGGCGAACGCGGGTCCAAATACAAATGGATCACAGTTCTTCGTAACAACTGTTCCAACTCCTTGGTTGGATGGCCGTCACACTGTGTTCGGTGAAGTTGTTGAGGGTATGGACGTAGTTCACTCTATCGAGAACTCTAAAACAGGTCCGATGGATCGCCCGGTTGAAGCGGTTGTGATCAAACACGTTAAGATCGTAAAATAGTTTTCGAAATTGATTTAAAAACTAAAAAGCCCGATGGAAACATCGGGCTTTTTTTTATTTCTTCTTAGGACAAAACTGTTCAGACCGAACCCAGAACGCCGGCGTACACATATCGTCCTGCCAAACATTTTCTTTGTTCGTCGTGTAGCCATAATACCAAACAAGTCTGTCATCTTGAGACTTCAGATTCAGCACGTTGGGCATTTTGTAAGGAGTGCTGCCGTTGATCGCATAACACCAACCGTAAGCACGCATTTCTGAGTTGGAAACAATTTCTAAAGAGTCCAAACCTGTCGGCGTATTGATGATAGAGTTCATGCCTTCGGGCCCACCAATGTAAGGAATTTTGTTCGCATCAAAAATCGCGACGGAAATCTCCCCTACTGATTTATTTAAATCAACTTCGACCTTACCGTGATGAACAGGTTTGTCGTCGCAAGGGCCATAGACTTCCCAAGTGATGGCTTGAGAATATGAAGAAGCTAATAAAGTAAGTGCAAAAAGAGTCTTTTTCATGGGGCCCTATCTATCAACTAAATAGAGCCCTGGCATCTTATTTCTAAGAATTTTGTTTGCGGACTTCTGCCATGTCGATTTCTTTGGATTTTTCTACCACTTGCTCAAAGATTTCCTCTGGTAAGGCGCCTGGTTGCACAAAAATAATATCGCCCTCTTTAATAACTGCCAGCGTAGGAATGGATTTGATCTCAAACTGCGAAGCCAGTTCAAGCTCGGCATCTGTGTCCACTTTTGCAAAAACCACGTCAGGGTGCTTCAGGGCAACAGCTTCAAAGATAGGAGCAAAACGACGGCACGGTCCGCACCAGGTAGCCCAAAAATCAATGATCACAAGTTGGTTGTTCTCGACAGTTTCTTTAATGTTGTCTTTCGTCATTACCATTACAGCCATCGTGAATTTCCTCCTTAGGCGTTGGTCTATGAATACTTTTGCACCTACTAAAAGCTTTGATGTTAAAACTTAAATACGCAACGATTTAATAAAACTTATGGAGGATTCTCGGATGAAAAAGCTAATTTTGTCGTTCATCGTTTTGTTTGGAGCTAATGCTTGGGCTGCGGGCGACGCAGGTTGTGGTTTAGGGAGCATGGTTATTTCTAAAAACACAAAGCTTCTGCAACTTTTTGCTATGACGACGAATAATACGACTTTGACTCAACCTTTCGGTATCACTTCAGGTACTTCGGGCTGCAACGCTCACGGTTTGGTTATGGCTGAAAAAGAAGTTCAGTACTTCGTTGAAGTGAATCAAGAAGATCTTTCTCGCGAAATGGCTCAAGGCCATGGCGAAAAATTGGCGACTTTGGCGCAAATGAAAGGCTGCCGTAACGAGGCTTCTCAAAAAGCTTTCGGTACTTTCACGCAAAGCTCTTATGAAAGAATCATCCCTGCAGCTAACACAACAGCTTCAGACCTAGTGCAAAATTTAAACAGAGAGCTTGCGACACAGGGAGATCTAAATACAATGTGTCATGGTTCGTAATTTCGTCTTTTGTCTTTTTCTTATCGCCCCACTTTTTACGTGGGGCTTTTCCTTAGATAAAGTCTCTGAATATCAAAAACAAATTATCGAACGCGAAATGTGGAACGATCCTCAATGGATCCGTCTAGGCCACTATCGTAAAACTTGGCTTAGTGATTTTAAGTCTCCGTTGTTAGGAAACTTCTTTCTTTCTTCACAAGGTTCTGTGAATCCCCGTGAAGAGTTATTAAAGACCATAGAAGTTCTTTTCAGTTCTGAAGAGAGCGCTAAAAAATATCAGTGTCATTACCTTGCGCGCACGTCATGGCTGAAAAGCGCGCTTAAGATGGATGCGCAAGACATCGTCGTCTGTCCTGAGCGCGATGCTTGGAAAAAACAACTGGGTGCCACAGAATTATTTCTAGTCTTTGCCTCAAGTGATCTGAACAGCGCGGGCTCTAGCTTCGGTCATACTTTTCTTCGTCTGCACAACCCTAAAAATGTGAAGCAGCTAGAACTTCTGGATTATGGAATTAACTATGCGGCGATGACCGGACCCGACGGTGGCGCGCTTTACGCCTTGAAGGGCCTTTTTGGTTTCTATCCCGGAAATTATTCGATGCTTCCCTATTATCAGAAAATGCGCGAGTACACGAACCTCGAAGGAAGAAACCTTTGGGAGTATCGCTTAAATCTTTCCGCTTCTGAAGTTTCGTTTTTAATCGATCATTTGCTTGAGCTTGAGGGCAGCTATGCTGATTATTATTTTTTAAGCGATAATTGCTCTCAGCAAATTTTGGAACTTATTGAAGTTGCAAAACCACATTTAGATCTGTCGAGCCAGTTCCATGATGCGACAATCCCCTTAGACACCGTAAAGACGTTGAATGATCACTGGCTGCTTTCCGATGAAAAACTGCGCCTTTCGCTTCAAACAGAGTGGCGAGCTCGTTACGCAGGATTAAATTTAGCTCAGAAAAATGCGCTTAAGAAAATAGTGCGACATCAAGATACTTCTTCACTCGCAAATTTAGACGTGAAAGAAAAGGCCGAAACTCTCGAGGCCTCTATCAGCTATCTAGCGGTGAAAGAATATCGAGAGGAAAAAGAATATAAAAATGAGAAATATGCTTTGTCAGTGGCGCGTGCGCGGCTGGGTCCTCAAACATCTCCTGTGCAAATTCCTCAGCCCCGGTCACCTTTAAGCAGTCCCAATTCCGTGGCCTGGTATTTAGGATACGGTCAATTTGATCATGAAGATTTTTATCGCTTTAAGTTTCGCAGAGCTTTTCACGATCTTTTATCCGATGACAGTGGACTTTCGCCATTTTCTCACTTAGAAATCTTGAGTTTTGATTTCCGTTATTTTTCAGAGAATCAAAATTTGGATCTTTACGAAGCTGTGCTTTTAAAATCTTTTTCAACGGCTCCCGTGACGACTTTGGATACTCCTGTTTCTTGGCGAGTGGAAGTTGGAACTATGCCGAAACTTGTGCCCTATTTTAATTTGGCGGCCGGATTTAGTTTTGATTTTTCTTTTCTTGAAGCCACTAGGATTTCATTGCTTGGTGTTTCTGAAAACTTAAATCTGACAGAGGTTGCTCAACCTCATCTAGGCCCTGAGATTTTACTGATGACAAAGACGCCGGGAATGCGGGCGCTTGTCGGTACCAAGTATCTTTACAATACTTCTGAAGGCCGTGGCTTTTTTGAAAATAAGGCCGGTGTCTCTTTCGATGTTCTTAATTTCGAAATTCGTCTTGAAGGTCGTGTGAGGGATGAGCTCCCCGAGTTCACGGCCTCTGTCATATTCTAGACACCGGGGTGCCTAGTTTCGTCCTGTCTCACAATGAGACGTGCCAAGCTCTTCTATATTTTACCTAAAGGGCCCAAAGCTTGCTTCTATCCAGTGTGAGACACAACCGTCTTCAAGGAGCAGCCATGAAATGGTTCCAAAAAACACTTACTGCGATCGCCACGTTCAATATGGTATTTTCGCCAGTTATTGCTTCGGCTGCCCCAGAGTGGACGGAAAAAGATAAGGCGCAATTAGCTCACTATCGCGATTACTTGGAACCACTCGGATACCGCCTGACATTAGATCCTAATGAAAAGAAGGCGTTGGTTTACGATAAGAATACTAATAAGTTAGCTATGGAAGTTCCTTTTGCTGAAGAAGGTGAACTTCGCAAATACTCTCCGAAATCTTTAAATCATATGCTGATGGAAGAAATGGTGCGCGTAAAGCAAGCTTCGAAAGCTTCTTGGTCGCATTCTGTAAGAAACCTTCCGGCAGAATCTGCGATCTTCTTCGTTGCAATGGGTGCCGTGGTTGCGGGTCAGCTTATTACAAACTATTCGCAAAACCCAATTGCAATGAAACAACACATTGAGCACTCCCTTTCACCTATTGGTGTTTTTGGCTTCTTTACTTTCATGTATTCACAAGGTGTTACGGCCAATGTTCTTTCTATGTATATGAAAAATCCAAAGTTCCATCACATGATTCCTTACTTGGGGATGACAGTCGGAGCTTTCTTGCAAACTTATCTTTCTCAAGTGGCTTCTGATCCAAATGTTATGGCGTGTGCGAAAGTCATGATGGGCGGTAAGGTCTCTGAAAAAGACCAAGCCAATGGCATTGATGCTGATCCATGCTCTAAAGCCTATGAATACCTAGTTCTAAAAAAGAAACTTTGGGAGTTCGCACCGGGCATCGTTTCTATGTTGATCTCTTCAGGTCTTGCGGGTGTGGCTCAGTCGGTTATTACTAAGACTGTATTGCGCATCACAGGCGTAGACATCGCTCTTTGGTTGGTTCCAGGCACAATGCACCTGAAAGGAATCCGTCTTCTTTTAGTAAAAGGCTTACAAATCACAGCTTTCGTAGCCATCGACATGTGGCTAAACCGCATCGTGGTCTCGACATGGAAGAATATGTACGACGGTGCTGATTTTTATGACGTCAATGATCGCTTGAACGACAAAATGAATCTTATGAAGAAAAGCCGTTGGGCCGCTGACGACAAAGATCTTCAGGCAGAAATGAAAGACTTCCGTAAAAAGATGACGGACTGGCGTATGATGAATATGTCGGAGGTGTATGAGGCTCACTCGAACTGGTCAGAGGCTTTGCACCAAATGACATCTATGTTTAATACGAGCTATTCGTTCTATGATTCATTTATCTCGGAAGTACAGAACGCCAGAAACGATCAAACTCCATATAAATTCCTAAAAGCTACGTATCCGTATAACGGTGTGACAGCGAAAGGACTGCCTGACGATAAGAAAGACCTTCTTTTCGTGAAACCACAATTCATTGAAAGCCTTCAGCACGAAACTGTTCAAGACACGGTTGCTGCAACCGAGGAATTGTTGAAGGGTGAAAAAGGAAAATACCTTTACGACTTAGAGAAGAAGAAATTAAATTCGATCCTTACAAAACTACGTTCACAAGAGCGCGAAACGGTTGGCGCAGGTCTGTCCGAGCTGTACGAAGAAGTTGGTCGCGCGATGCAAAACGTTTCTGTATCTATGGAATACCGTGATGTGCTTAGAACGATTTATGGTTCTATGGGTAAGCCGTATCCAATGATGGAGCCAGGCCGCGGTTGGGTTGAATCTTATGCTAATGCTCCAATGAACGAAGAAACCGTGAAGGGTGCGAAGTACTATCGTCAGGTAGGCCTTTTCATGACTCCAAAAGTAACTGACTATCTGGTTATGCAAATGCTATGTGGTCCCGACGTAGAAAACGGTGACCATGCAATTAAAAATTCTCGCGGTTATCCGTCTGTATTCTTGCCGCCACAGATCGGAAACCCAGCGGACCAATTTAATGCCTGCAATCATTTAGGTATGGCTCCCTTGATGCCGAAGGATATCTATAAATATCCTCTTCAGACTGCAACTAAGAAGCAATATCAAGGTGCTATTGACTATCTTGTTCACGAGACACGTCCATCTGTAATTGGTACGGCCGAGCAACCAAACTTCCAAAACTGGTGGAAAACTAGAACGGAAGCCCAAATGCAAAAAGCATTTGAAGAGTACGGAAAAAGCTATGATGAAATCGTCGCAAAGATGGTGAAGGCAGTTTACTATCCTGGTCGTAAATTCTTCAATGGTCGTCCTTTGGTCACGAACCCGATGAAGACATTAAAAATCTATTTCGACTCGAAAACTCGCAATCGCTACTTCGAAGGCGGTCCCGTTTACAACGGTGCTATGAACTCTGCATTCCAAGAAGAAAGAGTGTATCTTTCTATCCTGGGAGATTTGTTGCAACCCGCTTCCGAGTTCAACATGGATATCGCACACATCCTTGAAAAGGATCTGACACACCCTGCTTTGAAAGAAGTTGAAAATCAATTCGCCGTTCTAAATGGAATGATGAAACGGATTAAGGTCGCAAATAAAGAGGGCCGTGAGGTTGTCGAATCAGACCTTGAGAACTACGAGCTTGAAGAGCAACTTCAGAATATCCAAGGAGCTATTAAGAAACTTTCAACAGCTCTGGGGGTAGGTGACGAGCAAGAAGGTGCCGTTGTTCAATTGAACAAGCAACAACGCAATGTCGCCGTTACAGCTTTGGAACAGCTTCAAGGTTTAGCTACTGAAGTAATGATGTATGGCTCAATGGCGAACGCTGTAAGCTGGAGCAAAATCAGAAACTTGAAGAAAATGGATATCGAACAACAAAAGTTTAATAACGAAATCCAAGCACGCCTGGATGCTATGAGAGGCATTTCAATGCCGGGTAAGCACTAGGATACTAAGCTAAAATAAAACGATTTTGAAAAAGGCATGGCGACTGCATGCCTTTTTTCGTTTCTGAATAATCCTGTAATATTAGAAGCTTAGAGTCTGTCTCAGAACGAGATCCGACTAACAAAAAACGCTCTCCGTTAGTTCTCTGACACTTCAATTTCAACTAATGCGTATAGACGCCCTAAGGACCTGGCGAAGCTTTTGCTTATTAGTTCATTGTATCGATTTACAAAATTAGGGAGAGAGTATGAAAAAGGCATTTGTATCAGGAATTATCGTTTTAGCATCTTCATTCGCATTGGCTGCTCCAGTTAAGACTACTCGCGAGGCTCTTGTTGAGTACAATAAACAGTGGAAAGAATATGTTTATGGAAAGTCAGGCTCTGCGGCTAAAACGGCTGATATGGGTATCGCTAAAAACCGCATCGTTGAACAACTAGGTGTTCACGGTCGCGCTTCTGAGATTAAAAATGCTCTAAGCGGAAATGTCAGCGCCAAACACATGGACGCCTTCGTTTCTATTATCGCAGCTAAAAAGCTTGCCGCTGAATGGTCTAAAACTGACTCGGCGGAAGCTCAATCCCTAAACGCTGCTGCTGACGCAAGCACCAAAGCATTGTTGAATCGTTCTTTAAGAGACGTCCCAAAGAAAACAGAGCTTGGTGAAAACTTGACGGTCGTAACTGAAGCTTTGAATAAAATTGAAGAAATGCCTGCCGAAATCCTAACAAACTTCTCAAAGGCAGAGCGTGATTCTTACACTCTAGTTTTAGAGAAGTATGACGAAATCAACAGCCGCGTTACTTCCCTTAAGGCTGAAGACAACTTCGTTCAAGCAATCATGGAAGTGAAAAAAGTTGATCGCGCGAAAGCTCTTGAGATCGTAAGAAAACTTAAAGAGTGCGTTTAATCTAAATTGTAAATCGAACCACCAAAGCCGAAGCTTGCCAGCTTCGGCTTTTTTATTTTCTAGATCTCGACTTTTTTATCGTCGGTCACGATAAAGATTTCGATACGACGGTTCATGGAACGATGTTCTTCGGTGTCGTTGGGGACGATAGGTTTCTGATCGCCGTAGGAAATAGAAATAAATCTTTTTGCATCCAGCTGATGCACTTTCACGAAATAGCGAACCACTGCAGATGCGCGACCGCCTGCCAACTCCCAATTGCTTGGAAACAGACTGTCTTGGATTGGTGTATCGTCCGTGTGACCTTCGACGATGATGCGTTTTGTATTTGATTTAAGAACTTCGGCCACTTTGTCTAAAGAACTTAAAGCCGAGGCTTTCAACTTAGCAGAGCCCGATGGAAAAAACGTCGATGCAGCCAACGCGATACGAACACCAACAGCATCATGATAGATATCTTGGATGGATTCTTTCTTTTGCTGAGCACCCATGGACTTATCTAAAGAACGAACCACGTAATCTTCAACTTCGCCGGGTCCGCCTTTTTTAGGGAAGTTCCCTAAAGGCATCACGAGTTCAGCAATAGCATTTTCAAGCTCGTTGCCCGCGCTGTCGGACCCACCCCGTCCTGTCAGACGTAGTTCAAGCTTGATGGAATCTTCAAATTCTTTTTGCTTTTCAGCGTCTTCGGTTGAGGTTGCATACATCACCACAAAGAAAGCAAAAAGAAGCGTAATAAAATCCGCATAAGAGACCAGCCATCTCTCGTGATTTTCATGCTCTTCATGTTTCTTGTGTTTTCTTGCCATCGTATCTTAGACCTATCTTTGTTCTGAGGCTAAGAACGCATATAGCTTTTGTTCAAGGACAACAGGGTTCATGCCGCTAGCGATAAGAAGGCCGCCCTCAAGCACCATTTGCTTTTCGCGAGAGTCTGATTGAACTTTGCGTTTTAATTTATTTCCCAATGGCAAAAACAATAAGTTCGCGGAACTGACGCCATAAACTGTCGCGACAAAGGCCACGGCGATACCCGCTCCAAGTTTGCTTGTATCCGTCAGATTTCCCATGACGTGAATAAGACCTAACACCGCACCGATAATCCCGATCGTTGGAGCAAATCCGCCCGCATCAGTCCAGATTTTTGCACCAGCAAGTTGTTCATCTTCTTCCGTTTGAATTTGGGTTTCGAAAATATCGCGGATGTTTTCAACTTCCACGCCATCAACAACATTGCGCAGAATGTTTCTTAGGAAGGGATCCTCGATTTTGTTGATGCGAGGCTCTAATCCCAAGATAGATTCTTTTTTGGCAAAACGCGCGCAATCCACGATTTCTTGAATGCGTTTTTTGGCCTGGCTTTCTTCTTTATTGAAGGCTTTTTTTGCAAGACTTAATCCGGTTTTTAAGTCTTTCTCTGAACTGGAAACCATCACGGCACCGAGAGTTCCCGCAAGAACGATAACGAAAGCTGTGAACTGCATTAAAGAGCTGATGTGCCCGCCCTCAAGTAGGTTCCCGAGCAATATCCCACCGAAGCCTACAAGGAGGCCAAACCATGTTGCTTTATCCATAAACAAAATAGTGCCACACGAGTTTAACGCTGACACTTGGACCATCTGAAGACCTAGACTTTCTGCGGGTGAAAAACTAAGGTAAAGTCGTCATGATGTTAGATTTTCTTTTGAGTCTCGATAAAAACCTTTTGATGCTGATCAATTCTCAGTGGACTGCCTCTTGGGCAGATCAGTTTTTTCCGTTCGTTACGGATCTACATAAAACTTCGTTCTTCAAAACAGTTCTAGTTCCCGTGGTGTTGGGCATCTTTATGTGGAGACGTGGCATAAAAAAAGGGCTCGTCATTTTCTTTCTTTGTCTTGCCGCTATCTCAATTTCTGATGGAGTCGGTAACAAAGCCTTTAAAAAGACGATTCAACGGCCTCGACCGGGGGACACGCCTGGATTGCATGTCGTGGTTCGTGCTCCTTATGGTGGTTACAGTTTTGTCTCTAATCACGCGACGAATATGTTTTGCTTCGCCTCTTTTACCGCCATCATGTTCCCTGCCGCGGCGATTCCGGTTTATGCCTTAGCCACTCTGATCGGATATAGCCGTGTTTACAATGGAGTTCACTTTCCAACGGACGTGTTTGCTGGAGCTCTGTTAGGAATCGCTTTTGGAATTCTATTTGCGCTTTTGTGTCAAAAGATCCTTTCCAAAATGGATGAGAAAAAGGCAGTCACATCATGAAAATTCTAGTTACAGGTGCCAACGGATTTTTAGGAAGCTGGGTTACTCGCGCATTGGTGAACGAAGGGCATCACGTTTACGCTCTTGTTCGTCCAAAAAGTGATCTTTCTGAACTTTCAGGCGTTCAATGCAAATATGTTCATGGTGATGTGACAGATGTTCACTCTTTATTAGAAGCCTTTAAAGGCGTAGATACCGTGTTTCATCTTGCGGGAGTCATTGCTTATAAAAAATCCCAGCGTCACTTGATGGATAAGGTGAACGTCGAAGGAACTGCTAACGTCGTATCTGTGTGTCGCGAACACAAAGTTCGTCGCCTGGTTTATCTATCTTCCGTAGTGGCTATCGGCGCCGGCTACACACCTCAAGATATCCTGAATGAAGATTCAGCCTATAATATTTCTGACTTAAACCTGGGTTACTTTGAAACCAAACACGAGGCCGAAAAGATTGTTAAAAAGGCCTGTGACAAAGGCGAAATCAACGCCGTGATGTTAAATCCGTCCACTATCTACGGCGCCGGTGATGCAAAAAAAGGCAGTCGCAAGATGCAGCTGAAAGTCGCTCAAGGAAAACTCAAATTCTATACCTCTGGCGGTGTAAACGTTGTTGCCGTTGAGGATGTTGTTCAAGGAATTTTGAGCGCCTGGAAAAACGGACGAAATGGAGAGCGTTATATTTTGTCCGGTGAAAATATTCTGATTAAAGATCTTTTTGCGATGATTGCGGCAGAAGCGGGAGTCAAACCTCCGCCTTACCAAATGCCCGATTCGGTCTTACACACTGTGGGGGCGATCGGCGATGCAATGGAAAAGCTAGGACTCAAAGGTCCTTTAAGCAGAGAAAATGCTTACACAGCAACGATGTATCACTGGTTTGACTCTTCTAAAGCACAAAAAGAATTGGGATTTAAACCTCGTCCAGCGCGCGAAGCCATACACAACAGTGTTCAGTGGATGAAGGATCAAGGTTTACTGAAGTAAGGTTTTAATGAAGAGCGCATTCTTTTTTATTCTGGGAGCAGTATCTTTGATGGCGGTAGCGGCAAGCTACCTTTGGAACTGGCTTCCAAAACCAGAAGACATTCGTGGCTGTATGGTCACGAAGATGTACCAGGTAGACCTCTGCCCCACATCTAAAAACTATGTTCCCTTAAAGCAAATATCTCCGTACTTACAAAAAGCGATCATCCTGACTGAAGATTCAGACTTTTATAATCACAAAGGTTTTGATTGGATCGCCATCGAAAAAAATGCGCGTGAAGGCTGGGAAGCTGGCGTCTTTAAAAGGGGCGGATCCACAATCACCCAACAGCTTGCTAAAAATATGTTTCTTTCAAAAGATCGCACCTTTATCCGCAAAGGTCTTGAGGCGCTGATCACGGATCGCATCGAAAGCACGTTAACCAAAAAAGAAATTTTAGAGAGATATCTGAACGTCGTGGAGTTTGGTAAAAACATCTATGGTGTTAAAGCCGCAGCAAAATATTACTTTAAAAAATCTCCGTCAGAACTCAACATCGTGGAAAGTGCGTTCCTGGCAATGGTATTACCAAATCCAGTAAAATACTCTCAGTCCTATTATCGCAAAGAGCTGACCTCTTTTGCCAAACGCCGCCTGACCACAATTATCGATAACATGTTTCAATATCATCGCATCAATCAGGAAGAATACGACGCCGCCACTTATCAGCTTTCTTATTTCTTCCAACCTGAGCCCCCACCTGAAGAACTTAATGCCGCTGTCGAAGAAATTCCCACTTTAGAAGAGCTTGAAAATGCGGAACTTCAGGAAGAAGAAGAGGTCGTACAATGAAGATTGTTTCAGCCTGTCTTTCCGGAGTTCATTGTCGCTATGACTGCAAAGCGCAGACTCGCTCTTCTATTGAAGAGATGGTAAAAAATGGTGAAGCCATTCCGGTATGCCCTGAGCAACTCGGCGGACTTTCAACTCCCCGTCCGCCCGCTGAAAGAATTGGCGACAAAGTCCTTACCAATTCTGGATCCGACGTCACGGCCCAGTACGAGCAAGGCGCCTTAGAAGCCCTTCGAATTGCGCAACTTTGCGGTGCCACTGAAGCTTTGCTTAAATCAAAATCTCCGATGTGTGGATCTGGAAAAATCTACGACGGCACTTTTTCGGGAAGCCTTAAAGATGGCGACGGTGTTTTTGCCGAGCTATTAAAAAAGCACGGCATCAAGATCACTTCCGTCGAATAATTATTTCAGAAGTTTTTTACGAATACGTACAAACGAGATATTCATGCAGATCCACGTCGCAAGGATAAGGATCAAGATATGCACGAAAACCCACACGCCAAATCCCTGGTGTAGAATAGCTCTGACAGCCGCCACCCCGTGAGTCAGTGGGAATAAATAAGCAATGTAACGAAGAACCGTTGGAAGCTGCTCTAACGGAAAATAAGTTCCGCTGAGCAAACTCATTGGAACAATCAAACCCGACGTCGCATAAATGAACGAGTCATAATTTCTTGCGTAAGAAGTTAAAATCATTCCGATACATGAAAACAAACCGGACAATAAGAAAAGCACTGGCAAAGCAAAGATGATTCGATAGGTATCAATCAAACCAAAGAACATCGCGACCAGAGTTACACCCAAAACGCCGAACACACCTTTTGTAGCGGCCCATAAAAGTTCGCCGGCAACAATTTCTTCAGGTCCCACACGCGTCAACATGATCGTCGCATAGGTTTTCTGGTGTGTGAGTTTCGAATAGTTAGCGTAAGTTCCTTCAAAGAAGGCCACAAGCATCGCTGTTGTCGCCAGAAGTGCCGGGAAGAAAAATTCGATATAAGACATCCCACCCATGTTATTTACAAAGGCGCCCAAACCGAAACCCATGGCTCCCAGATAAATCACGGGCTCAAGAACGATCCAGAAGAATGAAACCAACCACGTTTTTTTAAAATACAAAAAGTTACGAGACCATACTTGAAAGGCCCCGCTATTCACCTTTGGCATCGTCAAATATTCTTTGAACTTCATTACTCGTCCCTCAATTGATGGCCGGCAAGTTTCAAGAATACGTCATTTAAAGTGGGCTTACGGATATAGATCTTATCGCTCGCAATAAGATCAACAACACGACGACCTTCTTGATTTTCCTTCACCAAGACCGAAACCGTGTCTTTGATAACTTGATAGGCAAAACCTTCAGCGCGCAAACGACCTAGGTAGTAATTCAAATCCACGGGATTTGTATCGAACTCCACAACTTCTTTACCGATCAGCTCACGAATCAAATCGCGAGGCTTACCAATCGTCAGAATACGGCCGTTATCGATGATGGCGACACGGTCACACATCTGCTCGGCTTCTTCCATGTAGTGAGTCGTTAGAATCAAGGTGCTTTTTTCAGACTTAAGATGCTTAAAGAAATCCCAAATCCAGATTCGCGCTTGCGGATCAAGGCCTGTTGTCGGTTCATCGAGGAAAATCACCTCAGGAGAGTTGATAAGGCCACGCGCAATCGCCAGACGACGTTTCATGCCGCCACTTAAGGTTTCTACCGAGCGATCTTGGTATTCTTCAAGCTTCATCAAACGTAACAAAGCCTGAGCACGAAGCTCGGCTTCTGCTTTAGGAATTTTATGATAGCTAGCGTAGACCAGAAGATTTTCAAGGACGGTGAAGTCAGGATCTAGGCCGTCCTCTTGCGGGACGACCCCGATGCGATTTTTGATTTCGCGATAATTCTTTTTAACATTCAGACCGAGGACGTAAAGCTCCCCGCTGGTAACGAGGGCTGAGCAATACATCATTTTCATGGTTGTAGATTTGCCCGCCCCGTTGGGACCTAAGAGACCGAAACATTCGCCTTTGTAAATCTCCAGATTTATTCCATCGACAGCGACTTTATCGTCGTATTTTTTGGTTAAATCTTTGATCTCAATGGCGACGTTTGTACTCATTATTCCTTCGCTGCTCTTGCACGTTTGTGTGGGTCTAGTTCTTTCAAACGAAGACGGATGTTCTTCGGAGTGACCTCGATCAACTCTGAATCTTTAATCCATTCCATCGCTCTTTCCAAAGTCATTTTCTTAACTGGAACCAGACGGATAGCTTCATCAGAACCTGAAGCACGTACGTTCGTCAATTTTTTCTCGCGAGTGATGTTTACTTCTAGATCATTCTCTTTTGCGTGCTCGCCTACGATCATGCCTTCGTACACATCATCACCGTGCTCAACCATCATGATACCGCGCTCTTGAAGATTCCAGATCGCGTAGGCAGTTGCTTGGCCTTTGCGGTCAGAAATCATCGCACCGTTCATACGGTGTTCGATTTCACCACGGTAGTCATCCCAACCGTCGAATTGTGTATTCAAAAGACCTGTACCACGAGTGTCAGTCAAGAAGTCGGAACGGTAACCGATCAAACCACGAGAAGGGATACGGAACTCAAGACGTGTACGACCAGATCCTTTTTGAACCATGTTCGTCATCACACCTTTACGTTTACCAAGTTTTTCAGTAACCGCACCCACGAAGCTATCTTCGATATCGATAACCGCGATTTCCATCGGTTCCAATTTTTTACCGTTTTCTTCTTTGAAAACAACTGTCGGCTTAGAAACTAGAAGCTCGAAGTTTTCACGGCGCATTTGTTCGATCAAAACGCCCAATTGCAACTCACCACGACCGACAACTTTGAACGCGTCAGTGCTGTCAGTTTTTTCTACGCGGATTGCAACGTTATACAAAAGCTCTCTTTCAAGACGCTCAAGGATCTTACGAGACGTTACGTTCTTACCATCCAAACCTGCAAAAGGTCCGTTGTTCACCGAGAACACCATACCTACTGTTGGCTCTTCTACACGGATACGCTCAAGTGGACGAGGATCCGTAACCGAAGTGATAGTATCACCGATAGTGAAGTCTTCCATACCCGCGATAACTACGATGTCACCCGCGCCAACTTCTTGCGCCGGAACTTGCGAGTTCACTTTGTACTGGAATAAAGCTGAAACTTTCACTTTCTTTTGAGTGTTCGCTTGAACACAAAGAACATCGTCACCCACTTTGATAGTTCCCGCTCTCATACGACCGATCGCCAAACGACCTACGTAGTCATTGTATGAAATGTTAGAAACCATAACTTGAAGTGGAGCGTTCTCTTCAATTTTTGGAGGAGGAACTAGATTTACGATAGCATCGTAAAGAACTTCCAAAGAACCTGTGTTCACTTTTGGATCTAGAGTCGCCATACCTTCACGCGCGATAGCGTAAACAGTGTGGAAATCACATTGCTCTTCTGTTGCATCTAGGTCGATGAACAAATCGAAAAGTTCATTGTGAACTTCTTGAATACGAGCATCGGCACGGTCAATTTTGTTAATACAAACGATAACTTTTTTGCCGCCCTCAAGAGCTTTTTTCAATACGAAACGAGTCTGTGGAAGTGGACCTTCGGAAGCGTCGCAAAGAAGGATACAACCATCCACCATGTTCAAGATACGCTCAACTTCACCACCGAAGTCACTATGTCCCGGTGTATCTACGATATTTACTTTGATGTCTTTGTACATGAACGAAGCGTTCTTCGCTGCGATCGTGATTCCGCGCTCTCTTTCAAGATCCATGGAGTCCATCAAACGTTCTTCAACGTGTTCGTTGTCACGGAAAGTACCTGCTTGTTTAATCAAGTGGTCAACAAGCGTCGTCTTTCCGTGGTCGACGTGCGCGATGATAGCAATATTTCTAATTTTCTTTGGATCTTGAACCATATTTACCCTTCGTTTTTACTTAAAACTCAAAACACTTTTTTAAAACAAAAAATCAAATTTAAATTCATACAAACAGCACGGTTAGACCGTGTCCTGCAGCGAGTTCCGCAGGGAGGCTAGAAGCGCCTGCGAAGCCAATTCCATACAACTACGAGCGAGGACTGTCCGAGCGAAAGGACACGGTCTAACCGTGGCCGCCCATTAGGAACTCGTCTTGGCTTTGATCTTCCTGTTCGGCCTCACCGATACCTGCGAAGAATTCGTTCGCCAAAGTCATGATCTCTTCGTTGCTTTTGGATTGGAAAAGATTCTTTCTGAACTGTGCCGCTCCAGGATAACCTGTTGAGAACCAAGCTGCAAACTTTCTCAATTGAATACCCGTGATATGAGCATCACAATGCGCCACAATCTCACGTTCCAGACCCTGGAATAAGCTAACAAAGTCACGTTTCACGTTCTTAACTGGTTCCCCACGCCACATTGAAAGCGCATCCATGAAAATAAACGGATTTTTAAGGCAACCACGACCGATCATAACGCCGTCACAACCAGACTGTTCTAGTCTTAGGTTGGCTTGACGAGGTGTGAGAATGTCTCCATTTCCCAAGATAGGAAGCTTGGCTTGGTTTTTCACTTCAGTGATGAAATCCCAATCAGCTAAACCAGAATAACCTTGGGCGCGAGTGCGACCATGGATGGCCACCCACTCAATGCCCTCGTTATAGGCGATGTTGCAAACCTCGATGGCATTAAGAGTATTCGCATCCCATCCCGTACGGATTTTAATCGTCAAAGGAATCTTGATCGCGGATTTCACTGCCGACAAAACTTTTTGCAGCTGAACCGGATCCTTCAGCATCGCGGAACCCGCGCCTTTTTTTACTACCTTCGGTACTGGGCAACCGAAGTTCAAGTCAACGAAGTCACACCCTTCCGCTTCGGCTACTTGCGCAGCACGAGCGATGACTTCAGGTTCTTCTCCGAAAAGTTGAATTCCGATCGGTCTTTGCGACTCATCAAAACTCATCAACTTCATCGTACGTTCGGACTTGTATTCAATGCCGTTTGCACTCACCAGTTCGGTGACGACAACACTGGTATCAAGTTTTTTCATGAAAGTACGGAAGGCGTGATCCGTAATCCCTGCCATAGGGGCAAGAACAAACGGGTTCGTCTTAAGGGCTTGAACTGGATTCATAGGTCGACGGATATAGCAAAATCGTAATGAAAAGGATACTGGAGTTTTTAAAAAATGACCTTATTTCATGGGCTTAGGCGTTCATAACGAATGTATTGGATCTGGCAATGGCGGCGGAAAAAGAAAAGGCCTCGTAAGAGGCCTCCGTTCATCTTTGGGGGAGTTGAACTATTTGGGACTAATTACGTTTGAGACCTCAAGAATCACAAACACCGTTCTTTTCACCGTTGGGTTCGGGAAAACCCCTTTTTCGATGAAATAGCCTCGAACTGTAAAAGGCTGTGTTTTGCGAATCTTGTGGAATTGGTTTGCGCCGATCAAAGCGTTGATGGATTGCTCGGCATCGCGAGAATCTTCATCAATCGCCATCGCAAATTTTTTGCCATCAAGATTGATAGTGTGAGCACAACCAACAATACCTTTCGGGCACACATTGATCGTTGCTTCTTCGAAAGTGGGAGTCGGAATAATACTACGTGCAGATGCCGTTGTTCCCAGAAATACAGAAAGCATAACAAACATTAGCTTCTTCATACGTTCTCCTAATTTTTTTAAGAGCGCACAAGATAAGCGAAGGCTTTTTACTTTTCCCTATTCATTTCTGTAATGGAAAAAAAGGAAGGACTGTCTAAAACCAGTACAGGTAGGCACTGGTTTTCAATTTTATTCTAGCCAGGTAACACGGCCTTCAAGTTGGCGCGGAGCTTTGGGGGGATTGTGATCGGGGTAACCACACACCATCGCACAAAGAAGCTCAAGCTCTCCACGTTGGTATTCCGGAAGTTTATCCACACCTAAAAACTTATCCACATCTTCTTTGATTTCTAAAGGCGCACCCATAGTGCAAGAACCTAAACCTTCTACCAAACACGCTAGATTCATGTTTTCCACAGCCATATACACAGAGCCAATGCTGGTGTGATAGCGCTCTTCGGAATCATTGTGGGAATAGGCAAAGATGATCACGGGAGCATCGCCTAAGGTATAAAAAAATCTTTCTGTGAACTGATACAAAGATGGTTTCAGTCTTTGCGACAGGATGTCTTTAATGCCCAACCAGGATTTTTGTGAATAAGACAAATACTCATCACGCTTTTTTCCAGTAACGACGAAGAAGCGCCAGTTCTGCCGATTTTTTCCTGATGGTGCATGCATTCCGGCCATCAGAATTTTTTCGATGATCTCTTTAGGAACTTCATCCGTTTTATATTTACGGACCGACTTGCGTGATTCTAGTAACTGATAGAATTCTTCTTTGTTCATTACGCCATCTCTTCCGTTCCAGCTTCAATAAATGTCTCGTGCAAACGACGAATGGCGTCTGTGCTTTGCTCTTCATTCACTAAAAAGCAGAAATTGTGCTTACTCGCGCCCAGACAGATCATACGCACGTTGATGTCGGAAATAGCATCAAAAATGATTTTACCCAAACCCGGCGTATGATTGATGTTGTTTCCAATCAAAGACACCAAAGTTAAGTTCTCTTCGACTTGCACATCCGCAATCTGTGAAAGATCGGCGATCAGTTTTTTATTCAAGAGTGTCGAGTCATCCAACGTCACACTGACTGAAATTTCAGATGTCGTGATCGCATCGATACTGACTTTGTGATCGTTGAAAATTTTGAAAATCTGGAACAAGAAACCATGCGCGTGCAGCATTTCTGGAGTGGATAAGGTCACCAAGACTTGTTTTTTTCTTAAAGCCATTGCGCGAATTAATGGAAGGTCCTTTACATCTTTACGCACCCATGTGCCGCGCGCCTCGGAATCAAAACTAGATCCGACAAAAACAGGAATATTCTTACGAATCGCTGGCAAAAGCGTCGCCGGATGAAGGACTTTAGCTCCGAATGTTGCTAGCTCAGATGCTTCTTTAAATGAAATTTCACTGATAGGCTTTGCCTTCGGGCAGATACGCGGATCGGTTGTCGCGATGCCGGCCACATCCGTCCAAATTTCTAAAACATCGGCCGAAACACCTTCAGCAAGAATAGCCGCCGAATAATCACTGCCGCCTCGGCCCAGCGTTGTTGTGACGCCCTCTTCGGTCATTCCAATATAACCTTGAGTGACGACCACTTTCTGACCTTGGCGCAAAAATCCCAAGTGCTTTTGACAAAGAGAGGCCACTTCAGCGGTGATAGGTTTTGCTTTTCCAAAGGAGTCATCGGTGCGAAGGACCTGACGGACATCAAAAAGTTCTGCGGATTTTGCAGAAGAATGTTTTTTTAGAACTTGCATCATCGCTTCCGTGAAAAGCACCGAGGACATTCTTTCGCCCAAGCTCATCAATGTATCCATAGCTTTCACTGAGCAGTCTCGCAACAAGTGAACACCTTTAGCGATAGAATTCATTTCTTCAAAAAGAGTTTCTAGTTTTTTTCGAGAGTCTTCAGAGACCTTCAGATCATTGGCAATCTTGATGTGTTTGTCTTGAATTTTTGAAAGAATTTTTTCTGCCTCGGCCCATCCCTGAGACTCGGCGTTCTTACCCAAAGCAATCAGGTCATTCGTTGTTCCGGAGGTTGCGGATACCGCTACAAGACTGGAGCCTTGGCGAAAGCTGACTTCCGCACTGCGAAGCATACACTCCGCATCTCCCATTGAAGTTCCACCAAATTTAGAAACAATCAATTGCGCCACATTAACTCCTCGGTCAAAGGCCTGGAAAACCAGTAGAATCTTATTCCTTTTCTGCTTCTTCATTCAATGACTTTTATGGCAGACTTTAAAGATGACTTCCTCTGATACGACATTCAAAAACAAAGAACTCGCACTCATGGCCGTTTTGGCCCTAGTAGCAATGGCTCTAGTGACCATCGCCGTGATCCCTTCCCTGCGCACCAAGGTGAAAGACGTCTTTCTTTCATCCGATAGAAATATTGTGGCTAAGGTGAGCGGCTCACTGACGCCGGAAGGACCCCGAGTCACGGTTTTAAAAATTCAGAGTAAAAACTCTTTGAGTGTCGAAGTCTTTTCCCAAAATGAAGGTGGCGAAATGCTTCTTCTGGCGAAGCTTCCTTTGTTTGAAAATCGTGACGGGTATTTTCTTTTTAAGGGAAATGCGACGAATCTCGCGCTAACCGATGTCGATAAAGATGGAAGCCTTGAGATTGTCGCACCGACTTACGATGACCAGATGGTTCCGCGCCTTAATATTTTTCGTTTCAATCCTACAACGAAGTCTTTTGACCGCGTCACGGCCCCGGAAGGTTTTGAAGCAAAGTGATCAGCTGACAGTTTCGGAACGGCGAAGAATTTCGCTAAGAAGATTCATATCGACGGGCTTACTTAAATACCCGTCAAATCCAAGCTCAAATGACTTTTGCTGCCCATCCACGCTGGCTTGTGCGGTGAGGGCGACAATCGGGTGACGATAGCCTTTTTCACGAAGCACCGAGGTTGCTTTATAGCCATCCATCACGGGCATTTTAATATCCATGAGAATGACGTCGAAAGGTTGATTTAAGGCGTACTCTACCGCTTGCGCCCCGTTTTCAGCGGTTTCTACTTCAGCTCCCGAGCGACTTAAGAACCTTTTCATCAAGACTCGCAAATCTACAGAATCATCCACAACGAGAACGCGACGCCCTTTTAAAAATTCCGCCTCTTTAGCAATCTTGATTTTTTCTTGGAAAATCATTTTTGGATGCTCGGGCTTCATCAAACGAAGCTCTTGGGAATTCCCTAGCTTCATAGACATTTCAAAAGAACTGCCTTGTCCTAACACGGAAGAGACCAAGCGGAGATCTCCTCCCATCATTTTCATAAGACTTAAAGACAAGGCTAATCCTAAGCCCGACCCCTGCACCCTTTGCACATCGGGATGCTCGCCACGTACGAATGGTTGGAAAAGATTTTGTTGAGTGAGCTTATCCATGCCCAGACCCGTATCTGTCACCGTGATATTTAAGGTCCCTTGATGGTGTATGTCGCTAGTAAAATTCACTAGGACTTCCACCGATCCTTCGGAGGTGAATTTCACCGCGTTTGTCAGCAAGTTGATAAGCACCTGACGAAAACGCACGGAATCAGCCATAATACTTTCGGGCACAAGGCTGAGGTATTTTACCTCTAGTTGCACCTTTTTTTCTGCGGCTACAGGGCGAATCACCGAAAGGGACTCGTCAATTTCCCGAATCGGAGACATGGGAGCTTTTTGAATATAAAGACGATTGGTTTCAATTTTAGAAAGATCTAAGAGATCATTCACCAACGACACCATGTAATTACTTTGACGATGAATAGCTTGAACATCGTGGCGATTCTGTTCACTTAAAGAATCACTTCTTAAAAGAGCTTCAGAAAAACCCAAAATAGCTGAAAGAGGCGTGCGAATTTCGTGACTGGCATTAGCTAGAAAAACCGATTTTGCACGATTGGCGGCTTCATGAAGATCTCTTTCTTTACGAAGCACATCCAACGACAAAGATTTCATCACCGCGAGATTTAAATTTTTCCCGATCAGAACTAAAAGTCCCGAGTAAAGAATAATTAAAGTCCCCATAAGCATCGAGAATTCGGCCCGCGAAATGAAAGTGCCCAATCCCCACAAGAACATCGCGGGCACAATCACACACGCCATCGCTAGCCTCGAAGAGACATAGGTGACTAACGCACCGGCCACCATGCAGGACACCAACAAAGCCGTTAAAACTTGTTGTTGCAAACTTCCGGTGTGAGAGATCAGCCCGATGGCCCCCCATCCACAACCCGAGATAAAAAGAGAAGTGAACATGAAGTAAAGCCAGGGACGCGTTTCTTCAAAACTGCGAATGGAGTTCCGAGAGCGGTTCCAACGATAATAGGCAAAGAACCTGGCCAAGGCAGAAAGATTTAGAACCGAAAACCAGATAGTAATAAAGATCGGTGAAAGAGATCCCCACGCCACTGTCGCAAAGGCGATAGTGTTAAAAAATATGGCCAGCATTCCGGCGATATTTTGTTTGTAAAGAAGATCTATACGGCGAACTTCCAGTTCCAAAGAGCCGTGATTGGAATTATCCGACATGTACAAGAGATACAGGCCCTACGCAGACTGGTCAAACTGCGTAAGGCGCCGCTTCATTACGGTTAGGAAAGCATTAGATAAGATAGCTAGTTTTTAGCGGGAGTCAGTTCGCGTTTTTTCAGATCTCTCCACGACTTACCCTCGCGCGCTTTACGGTCGAGCTGATATTTTTGAACGGCCGCAGAGTGCCCTTTGTAGTCAGAAGAAAATACATGAGTTCCGTCATTCTGACTGACGAAAAAGAGATAATCACTCGTCTCGGGTCTCAGTGCAGCCAACAAAGCCTCTCTGCCTGGATTCGCAATAGGACCTGGCGGAAGCCCGTAGATCACATAGGTATTATACCGAGTCGGCGTTGTTAAATCCGCACGCGTGATATTGATCTCGATTTTTCCCGTACGCTCGGCTTTTCCGTAGATCACTGTAGGGTCCGTTTGCAAACGCATTTTCTTCATCAAACGGTTGTGGAACACCGATGAGATCAACGAGCGCTCTTCGGGAGCACCCGTTTCTTTTTCGATGATACTTGCTAACGTGACCACTTGGTGGCGCTTCCATCCCATAACAGTCGCCTGTGCTAGAACTTCTTCGTACACGTACAAAAAGCGTTTCACCATGTTTGTGATAAGAGCTCGAGCATCCGTGTATTTAGTCAGCATGTAAGTTTCGGGGAACAGATAACCTTCAAGTGTTTCTTGGTTCTCACCTAAAAGACTTTTCACGAAGGCAGGATCGCGTACTAATCCTAAAAACTCTGTAGCAGTACCGAATCCTTGCTTTTCATAAAGATCGGCAATTTCGTAAATGCTTAGGCCTTCACTGACAGTAAAGCTACGAGCAATGCTTTTTCCCGAAGTGATCGTGGAAAGAACTTCTGCAGGAAGCATGTCTGTTCTTAAAAGATATTCACCCACTTTTAGTTTTGAGCGATCTCCTTTAAAACGAGCATACACCGAAAAAAAGAAACCATTGCGAACAATGCCTTTTCTTTCAAGATCAGCGGCGATCGTGTTAAAGCCCGCTCCAGGACTGACCTCGTACACCACGTCCGAAGCCGTCGTACTAGGAGGCGTATTCAAGAAATTATAGCTAACATAAGCCAAGCCTCCGCCCACAGCGATAAGCAACGCCACAATAGCCAAACTAAAAACCAAAATAGTTTTTTTCATTATTTCATGTCCAAATTCATACCCGGCAAAACTTTTGTCGGATCAAATGCAGTTGGGTCCTCAAGACTTGCCACCGGCATTGTGCAATATTGAATTGCAAAGTGCGCCGAAGGACGGTCATTGCCAGATTTTCCAAAACCACCAAATGGCAAACGAGAACTTGCACCGTTTGTTGTACGATTCCAATTCAATAGGCCTACACGTGCTTTGAAAAGAGCATCTTCATAAAGAGCTTTATCTTTCGAGAAGAGCGCCATCACCAAGCCATAGCCGATAGAATTCACGATCTCCATCGCGTGATTCCAATCGTCTGTTTGATAGATTGCTACGTTAGGACCAAAGATTTCACTTTTTTGATACACGCTATTAGCATCAAACTTTTTCACCAAGTGAATACTTGGAGTCACGTAGTAACCCTTGTGTTTTAAATCCAACAATTTACCACGCATTAAGCTTTCCGCATTCTCGCGATTTGCGATCTCTTGGAAGCGGATGTATTTTTCTACCGCGGCCGCGTTGATAAGTGGACCCATGAAAGTGTTTTCTTTCCAGTGACCAATCGTTAGCTTCTTCGCGGCTTGATAGAATCTTTCAGTAAACTCTTCAGCAATTTTCGGATGAAGGATAATACGGCTTGTGCATGAGCAGCGTTGACCCGCTGTCATGTAGGCACCGACTAAGCTTTCATAAACTGCTTTATCCAAATCCGCATCTTCCCAAACAACCGTGGCATTCTTACCGCCCATTTCCAGAGCTAAAATCTTCCAGTAATGAGTCAAAGTCTCTTGCTTGATTTTAAGTCCGACTTCGTAAGAACCCGTGAATAAGATCCCGTCGACGTGTTCGTTCGCGACCAAGCGCCCACCGGCAGCGCCATCTCCTTGCACCAAGTTGAATACACCTGGAGGGAATTGCGCTTTTTCAAAAAGCTCTGCCATGAATTGACCCACGGCTGGAGTTTGTTCTGACGGTTTAAAGACCACCGTGTTTCCAGCGATCAAAGCGGGAATGATATGCCCATTAGGTAAATGCGCCGGGAAATTGAAAGGACCTACAACCGCCATGACACCGCGAGAGCGATGGCGAATAACGCCTTCCACCTGAGGAAGAGCGTTAGGAATTCTTTCGTCTGCGATCAAAGCCAGCGAGTGATTCAGAGTGATATCAATTTTTGCACCCAAAGCTTTTGCTTCAGTCATCGCCTCCCAAGACGGTTTACCCGTGTCACGAGAAATGATTTGTGCCATTTGCTCTGCATGCGCATCGAAAAGTTCTTTCAAACGCATCAAGTAGCTTTTTCTTTCGTTCATCGGCAAAGTTGCCCAGCCCGGATAGGCTTTCTTCGCCGCCACACAGGCTTCGTCAATATGGTCATGCTTAAACGGCACAGTCATCACAAGATCATTCAGATCCGACGGACTGATGTCTTTAAACTCTCCATCCCCTTTCGTCACAGGAACGAAACGGTTGTTGATAAAATCACCTTTGTATTGAACGTCAAATAGGGTGGTGTTCATTTTTATTTCCCTCGATTGTAATTAAATGGAGCTACATAAACTTCTTCGCCGACTTCGACACCCAAGAGTTGTCTTGAGATCGGTGCAATAGCGATTTCTTGGCCTCGAATATCAGCGGATGCAAGGCAGGCCTTAAATTCCTCGCCCGTTGCGGCCACAAGACTTTGTTCCTTATAGGCGGCATCCTTAAACTCGGTGACCTTTAAACGTTTTCCGTACTTAATTGGCAAAATATCTTCTGTATTCGCACCGTAGTGAGGACCGCCATCAAATGGATCCACCTCATCCAGGTAGTTAAAGCCAATGCTCTCTAAAAGATGTTGAGCCGGCTTCGTCGCTTCCCCGACTCGGCCTAAAACCAAGCGCGCTTTTGCATCAAGAAGAGCCAGATAAATATCGTCTTGCGGAAAGAGACTTTCGATAAACTCTTTGTGTGACTGACTAAGAAGATCTGCCTCTTGATAAGGAAGACCTGTGAATCTGCGCCCCAGAGCTTCCCAAAATTCACTGCGTCCTTCGTCCGTCAATGGAGGAGTCAGTTCACAAAGAACACGATCCTCAAATTTTTCACGATGGAGACCCATGTACAAAAAGCGTGAAAGACTGATTTGCTTTCCCAACTTTTCAGGACGGCGACGATAGGTTTTATCGACAAGAAGTCCTCCGATTTCTGTTGGGCCGTCAAAGTCCAATTGAAAGCGCAAAACTTGATGGATAAAGCCGATGCCAAGATCTTGAGAGAAGTGATCACGCTTAAAGATCTTAAAGAAACTGTGCGGAACTTCTTCCGTTCCATGCTTCGCAATCACCAGCGAACTTCCCACAACCAGCTTTTCTTCGACGTCTTCAACGACAAAGATATACTCTGTCTTGTGCTTAGGAAGTTTTCCCGCAAATGACTCTTCACTGCGTTCAATTTTTTCACTGATAACTTTTTTATCTCCGGGCAAATTCAGCAGATTAAACTGCTTTGCTAAATCCACGAGCTGACCTAAGTCATCATACTGCACGGGACGAATTATAAAACTCATACACAAAACCTTTCGATGACCCTTTTGTAGAAAGCGATGGCTTTATCTAAATCCTCTAAAGCCACGTGTTCTTGTGTGGTGTGCACATTACCCTCCCGCTTACCGGGACCAAAGCACACACATTCCACTCCGATACGCGAAAATATACTGGCTTCGTTTGTTGAAGCCTGCGTGATAGGTCGGTCACTTAAACCCATCGCTCGAAGCTCATCTAGACACCCCTTCACCAAGATGGAATTCACCTCTGTGCGGAAGGGTTTTTTATAATCATTCACTCTGAAACTTGCGCCGTTCATTTCGCAAACGCGACGCAAACGATCCATCCAGCCTTCATAAATCTCGTGAGAGATAATGGGCGGAATACGACAAGTTCCTGAAATTTGAACATCGTCTTCATTTGTTCTTATCAAGCCGATGTTCAAAGTGGGAGTGCTTGGATGGAAATCATTATCTTTGTAATCCAAGAACTCTAGTTCCAACTCTTTGACCGCGCGGTAGATATTAGAAACCTTTTTAGAGATAGGATTCTTAATCTGCGTCACCATATCGATTTCTAAAAACGCATGACTTGGAATCGTATTAAAGTTGTTCCCACCGTCCATCTCCATGATGTTCACAGAATCGGGAAGCATCATCAGATACTCTAACATTTTTGCAATGGCACTTTCACCCAAGTGAGGTGTTGACGAGTGCGCTGCTTTCCCACGGAAAAGCTTTGATTGCGTCGACGTACTTTCGCGCAAGTTGTGTTCGTGGCGATAGTGCATCTCTTCATCAGAAAACGGCACGCGAATTTCGACGCTCGCATAGCCTTTTGCTGCATTGATCACTTTCAGATCACTGGGCTCTCCGATAAGAGCCATTTTTGCGGCGATTTTATTTTTACGAATCAGCTTTAGCGCCCCTTGCATGCCAGACTCTTCACCGAAGGTTCCAACAAGAACTGGAGGCAAGCGCCAGCTCTTTTGATTTACAAAAGCCGCCATCGCTTCAAGCTTACAAAGAAAATCCAGCTTTACATCTGCGGCACCCAGACCGTGAATCTTTCCCTCAATGATGTGAGCATCAAACGGATTAGCACCGGTTTCAGTCCACAAAGAAAAAGGGCCCGGGTCGACAGTGTCTAAATGCGTTTGCAATAAGAACTCAGCATCAGGTCGCTCTGCCACAGGGCGAGCAATCACATTCACTTGAAGCAGGTCGCCGACGATTTCTTCTTGTTCTTCGACGTGCAAACCCTTTTGCCGACAAAATGCCGCCACCCACTTCGCAATATCTCTATTGCCGTGAGTAGGCGTGCTATCGATAGCGATCAATTGGCGGCAAGCTTCAATGAAATCCAACTAGACTCCTTCAAGCAAAGTCTTTTCGATCATCTTCAATGCGATATCAATATCCGCATCTTGGATGATCGCAGGAATCAAGAAACGAGCACGGACAGGATCTTTACCGCAAGGGAAAGCGATCACGCCGTTCGCGTAAAGTTTGTTAAGGAATGCATTCACAGTTTCTTTTTTTCCATCAAGTGGAGTGAACGCCACCATCAAGCCCATGCCACCAGCATCTTGGGCGATGCCTTTGCAAGTCGTTTCATTCAAACGGTTGATGCCGTCGATGAAGCGACGATGAATTTGATTAATACGTCCATCAGGACCGATATAACCTTCACCCAACATGTCGAGCATTTCCATACCCGCACAAAGCGATGGAGTAGAGCCCGAGAATGTTCCCGCAATCAAGCCTGGTTTTGGATTGTATTCTTCAGTGTAAATAGTGGCGCCGATTTGAGCGGTCTTAGCGATAGTACAGATGTCGATGTATTGACCGATATCTAAAGTTTCAAACGCGAAGTATTCGCCCGTGCGTGTGAAAGTTTGAACTTCATCCGCCCAGATCGCGATATTTTTTGATTTACAGAAATCTAAAAGCGGAACGAAGAATTCACGAGGCGCTGCTTGGTAACCACCTTCACCCAACATCGGTTCAAAACCGAAAACAGAAATATTGCCTTCGTGTTTTGCTACGTGTTCTTTCATCACGTTCAAAGCTTTTTCGCCCGAACGAGGATCACGCTTGTCATAGAATGGAACACGCAAGACTTCGTTGTACTCTGGAAGACCTTGCTTATAAGCCGGATTGTCGGTCACTTCGGCCATCATTGTTGAACGACCTGCGAAGGCATCTTTAAAGCCCATCACAAATCTTGCCGGAGAATTTTTTTGACGAGAAAGTTTCAACGCATTTTCATTGGCCATCGTTCCACAAGTGGCAATCCAAGCGTACTTCATACGACTTTTTTTGCTGGCTAGCTTTACGATTTTTTCTGTGAACAAACGGTATTCGTTATTCGGTTGAAGATTCCCTTGAGTCAAAATGTCTGCAAGAGAACCACGAACCGCAGCGGCCATCACGCGAGGATTTGCGTGACCCATCAAGTGAATACCGATGCCGTTAATCAAATCTAATTTCACGCTGCCGTCTTCAAGCTCTACGTAAGGTCCACGACCCGCGCCTGTGCCCATGTATGGATAGTGCAAAGGACGACCACGAAACTGACCGGCTAGATCGATTTTTTGTTTGCCCGCACCTTTGAATTCTTCCATCGGCGAACGGATGCCAGACAATTGCGAGTTCAACTTTGTGACTTCATTCACAAGATCTTGAACCATGGTTTTCACTTTTTCGGATTGTTGTATTTGATGACCTACAAGAGAACTCATAATACCTTTCGCGACGGCCTGCCCTGTCAGACTGTCCTTTGTTATTGAAATGCCCAATTAGGATACTCCCGGGCCCAGACTAAGACAAGACACGTGGTAGACACGGAAAGACTTTTATCTGTAAACTTAGAGGGCTATGTCGAAACTGAAATCTCTCTCTGTGTTCTTTCTGTCACTCATTTTGCCCGCTCTATGTATGGCGCAGACGGCAACTTCTGCAGAGCTGTTTAAGCAAGGCACGCAGTTGTATCTTGCAAAAGATTACGCGAAAGCTCGCGAGTCATTCACGCAAGCACTAGACCAAGATCCCCATAACGCCGTCGTATTGACGAATTTAGCGCTCGCTGAGTTTCAATTGGGAAAAAAACCACTCGCTGTCGGCCTTCTGCGCAAAGCTCTGACTTCGGATCCTGAATTATCGACGGCTGAAGCAGGTCTCAAATTTGTTCTGTCACAACTTGGAGTGCGCGAAGTTCCTCGCCAAATCGAAACGTATGAATCGGTGCGCACAAAATTGATTCAGCCTGTTCCTCTGTATGCCTATTTGATTTTATCCGCGCTCACGTTTTTTGCTGCGGGATGGACACTGATTTCTTATGGTGGGCGTCGAAGAAAAGCGATGCAGGAAGAAACGTCTGCTCCCGGGTTTCCGATGGTCAGCGCACTTCTAACACTGAGCTTTGTGATATTTACAGGGCTTTTGGCGCTGAAAGTCTATGATTCCACTATTTTACGAGGGACGATCATCGAAGAAAAAGTCTCTTTACAGACCGCGCCTGGGGACAATCAAGTGGCTATTCTTGAGCTCTTTGGCGGCATGGAAGTCGTTGCTCACCAAACTCAAGGCGAGTGGGTGCAGATTACTTACCCCGGATCTCTTACTGGATGGGTTAAAAAAGCCTCTGTGTTGATGACGCGTTGACAGCAGGACCTGGACCTTAATATGATTTACTTCTATGCTAAAAACGCTCCGAGTCATAACTATCGTCGCGGCTATGGGACTTCTTGTTTCGGGCTGTTCAACTACTGAGAAAAACTCCGACACTCCAGACGGAGCCTTCGCGATCGCACAAGAATACGACGAAGGAGAGCGCTATGAAGAAGCCATTCGTCGTTACACAGAAGTAAAAAATAAATTCCCGTACAGCAACTTCGCGACAAAAGCAGAACTTGCCATCGCCGATGTGTACTTCAAACAAGAATCTTACGCGGAATCGCAAGTCGCTTACCAGATGTTCAAAGAGCTTCATCCAACGGCTCCGCAATCTGATTACGTTCAATTCCGTATCGGCATGAGCTACTACAATCAGCTACCAACGACGATTGATCGCGATTTAACTCTGGCGAATGATGCGATTCTAAATCTATCGGAAGTTATTAAGAAATATCCAAACTCTCAGTACGTGACTGAAGCCAAAGAAAAGCGCAGTGCTGCGATAAAAATGTTGGCGGAAAAAGAAGAATACATCGCTGATTTTTACTTTAAACGCAAAATCTTCGACAGTGCTCTTCCACGTTACGAAGGACTTTATAACAACTATCGCAATCTAGGTTTTGATGCGAAAGCGCTTTCTCGCGCAGCTATTTGTGCGGCAAAGATCGGCGACTCTGCTCGCGCTAAAAAATACCAAGAGTTGTTAGCCAAAGACTTCCCGGACAGCAAAGAATTTAAAGCCGCTACGAAGGAGATCGAGTGATGAATGCTCTTCACGACGATATGCTTTCTGAAGCCCGTGGATACTTTATCAACGGGAACTACAAAATGGCTGAACCCATTTTGAATCAGATGCTTTTGCAGAACACTCGCAATCCTGAAGTTTATCAAATGCTTGCAACGATCTTTTACGATAAGGGTCAGTTCAGTAAAGCCATCAAAACATTCAAACGCGCTTTAGAAATCGATCCGACTTACACGGATGCCAGCGTGGGTCTTTCAATCATCTTGAATGATTTAGGTAAATACGACGAAGGAAAGCAGGTTTTCCTAGATGCCCAAGTGCAACTGGAAAAGAAATCTGGCAAACAAGATCCGTTCGTCGATGAAAAGCTCGCTTCTAAACACGAAGAATTGGCGGATCTTTACTATCAATACAAACGCTACAACGAAGCTCTTGAACAGCTGCTTAAGGCACAGAAACTTTCCAGCAGAAAAGCGGAAGTCACTATGCGCATCGCAGAGGTTCACGTGCAATTGGGACAACATGATCGCGCTATTAAGGACTTAAAGGCGTTGATTCGTGAGTATCCGCACTTAATTCCAGCTCGCCTAAAGCTCGGTGCTATATATTACAACTCAAACAATATTGCTGAAGCCACTGAACAATGGGAGAATATTCTTATCCGGGACCCACAACACCCCGAAGCCTTACGCTATTTGAAAATGGCGCAAGCAGCTGGCATTACTTCAATTGATTTGTAACCGAGGCACGAAATGGCACAACTAAAAGAACAGATGGTTCCCTTCCTTACTAGCGACGAAATTGCAGAGATTGTTGAAAGCTTAGCTGAACAAATCGAAAGCGATTACGATGGAAAGGATGTGGTTTTTATCTGTCCTCTTCGTGGCTCTATCCATTTCACTGCAGATTTGATGCGCAAAGTGGATCTTCCACAACAAGTGGACTTCGTTCACGTGCAAGCCGTTGAAAAAGGTGGCGCGATTAAAATCGTTAAAGATATTTCCGTTAATATCGCAGGAAAACACGTTTTGATCGTAGAAGAAATCATCGATACCGGTCGCACACTGAGCTTTTTAAGAAGCCGTTTATTTGCTTCAGCTCCGGCTTCTTTGAAAATCGTCACACTTTTAGATAAACCCGCACGCCGTGAATTGCCTATTAAGGCTGATTACATCGGTAGAACTATTGATGATCGCTATGTTGTTGGATACGGAATGGATTCCGAAGAAGTCGGAAGAAATTATCCAGATATCTATACAATGAAGAACTAAGAGACCGCGACGTTTACTAGAAACAAGATTACGACGCAAAAGGCATAAAGGAACACAAGTTGTTTTGGCATGCTGAAGATCTCCCTTAAAGCCAATCTAATGAGTCTTAAGACCTTCGTCAATAGGGTGACCCCAACGAAGGTCTATAAAAATAAACCAATTCCAGTTACATTTAGTCAACTTCCCCTCGCATTCGTCCGTCAAAGGCTCATTTTTTGGCCTTAGGACTTCTTATTTCTATAAGCACTCCGAAATAGAAATGGGAGGTCTTTTCCATGAACCACATCTCTTTAAAAAGTCGCTTCCTGTTTGTGACAGGCCTGCTGATCCTGATTGCACTGGTCACTAACATCCTGTCGTTAGATCGCTTGCGCTATCAAAACAAGGTTACTAGTGAAATTGGAGAAATCTGGCTTCCCGCCGTCAGCAAATCTGCAGACATCAATTTGAATCTTGTTAATTACCGAAAGCTCGAATTCAACCTTTTGGCGACCCAAAGTACGGATGAACGAAAAATCATTCTTGAGGAAATGGACAGTCTTTTAGGAAACATCACGATTTATTCGAAGGTTTTAGATCCTTTACTTACGACTGATGAGCTTAGAAAGTCGTATGACATTTTTCTAACTGCCTGGGACGAATACCAGCTTGAGAGCGAAAAGTTCAAAGAAGCGGTAGATAAAGAAGATGAATCAAAGGCAGAAGAAATCCTGACTAGCAGTTCTCAAAAGGCTTTTTCACAAGCCTACGATGCTCTTAAAAAACTCTCTGACGATAGTTACATGATTGGAGTTCAAGACACCGAGAACGTAGCCAAAAGCTTCAAAGTAACAATGTATGCGCTGATTTCAATCGTATCATTTTGTATTCTTATTGGTGCGACTGCAAGCATCTGGAATATCCGTAAAGTTCAATCCTCTTTAAAAAATGTCGCCGAAGGTTTAGAAAGCAGTTCCGAAACTATTCGCAGCCGGGCCCACGAGCTTGTCCAGTCCAGCGATCAGATTTCAGCAAATTCCACTTCGACGGCGGCCTCACTAGAAGAAATTGTCGCCTCGATGGAAGAGCTGACAGCCACAGTCCGACAGAATTCTTTGAACTCAAACCAAGCTGCTGAAATTTCTAAAGAAGGTGAAGGCACGGTTCACCATGGGCAAATGAAAATTCAAGAGCTTATCAAAGTCATGAGTGAAATTTCAAAAAGCTCTTCGAGGATCGGTGAGATCTTAACCTTGATTGATGACATCGCCTTTCAAACAAATCTTTTGGCATTAAACGCGGCCGTAGAGGCTGCACGAGCAGGAGAACAAGGAAAAGGCTTTGCTGTCGTGGCCGATGCTGTTCGTGCTCTAGCGCAAAAAAGCGCGGGAGCCGCTAAAGAAATCGGCGGACTTATCGAAGAGGCCACCACGAAAAGTAAAACCGGCGTTAACCTGGCCGCTCAAAGTGAAGAGTCGTTGAATGCCATCGTCGCAAATTCACACAAAGTCGCCGAACTCATTCAAACCGTCGCGCAGGGTTCTCACGAACAGTCTCAAGGCATTGAACAAATGAATAAAGCGCTTTCCGAGATTGATCGCAGCATTCAGGCCGTCGCTACCTCGATGGGTACGGTGTCGACTTCCTCAGAAGAAATGCAAAAACAATCGGAAGAACTTCATCGCATGATGAAAGACCTGCACGTCTTGGTTGGAAAAAACAAAAAGGGAAAACAAGAAGCAAATCAAAACGCAGACGAAGAAGATTCTTCTGCGGCATAATTTAAAAGGAGAAAAGATGAAAAAAACCACTTTGGTAGCAGCCTTGCTACTTATGAGTTCCGTGTCTTATGCAGGTGACTGCGTAATTACGATCGAACGCAAGGCTTGTGCCGGGAAAGAAACAGAAGCTTTCAAACCATACAATGGTAAAAATCCGACGGAAGAAACCAAGAAATTGGATTCTGCCGAAGCTTGTACAAAATGGGCTGAAAAAAGCTCTAAAATCGTGCGCAAAGGGACTTTGACTGAAAAGAAAGTCACAGGCAAATTCGATGGTGCTGATCTAGGTAAAACTTTTGCCGATAAGGCCGAGTGCAAATAATTTTTCCGGGGTTTTTCGAGCAGCGAAAGACCCCTTTTTCCCGCTTAAAGTCCTGTGCAATCTTTGGACGATTCGACCTAAGCCCCAAGTGAAATTCAGTCGAAATAGCTTTGTCCAAAACTTTTTCAATTTTCCCGACTTTCTGATTTTCTGAATTTTACCAACATTCCCAGATTGAGACAGCATTCCTGCGGCGTTTTGTAATGCTCGCTCTAAAGAGAATCCCAAAATTAGCCGATATTGATCTAAAGGGGGAACATCCATGAAGAAGTTTAAGAATTTTTCTAAGAATCTTTTGAAGAACAAACAAGGTCAAGGTGCGACTGAGTACATCCTATTGCTTGTCGTTGTCGTGGCTCTAGTTGTTATGTTCAAAGATAGAATTAAGCAAACTATGGAAGGCAAAATCGAAGCTCTTTCTAGCTCGATCATGTCTGTTGAGTAGTTTAATTCGCGTTTAATCGGGAGATTAAATGACCGTTGAGTATGTCCTGTTACTATTCTGCGTGTTCTTCTTTGGGCTGAAAGCTTTCTTATCAGCCCCAGGAAATGCATTTCGCAATTCGGGCCCGATGTTAGGTGCTCGTATCGAACAACAAATTGCAACAGGCGACGGATTTAAACCACAAGGTGGTAACCACGTTCAATGGGCAGGTGACAATTGAGACACGATCCTCTTCGTAACCGAAAAGGTCAGTTCGTAATTGAAGCCGTTCTTTTGATGGTTGTCGGTGTGAGCTTTTTTATCTGGGGAACCAATCAGCTGCGTGAACAAAAGATTCTCGCCAAACTGATCGGTGGCCCTTGGGAAAAGGTCTCCGGCATGATTGAGTCGGGAGTATGGGAAACGCCGGATAAGGCGCGCGCCAATCATCCGAATCAGATCGACCGCTCACTGACTATCGATCCGAAAGGTTAAGAAAGATTGGGAATGAAAGCGTTCAAAAGAATACTTAAACCAGTGCAGAATGAAAGCGGATTGATCTCCGCTGAGTTCATTTTTGCCCTCGTGTTATGCGCAGGCATGTGCATTATTCTTTTCGCTTTGAACTTCACTCTTTCAATGGCTGAAGTCGCTCAATACATCGCCTTTTCGGCGGCTCGAGCGCATGCTGCTAGCCATGTCGATCCGACAAAACAACAGCAGCTCGCTAAAGACAAGTATAACGAGCTTGTGAACAACCCTACATTAAAACCTCTTTTCAACAGTTCCAACGACGGAGCCTGGTTTAAACTTGGCGCTTTGGACGTGCGAAGTGGTCTTGATGGAAGTGATTTTAGCGGTGATTACAAATACACCGAAGACCGCGTTCCGCAGGTCGGTGTTCGCTTCGATTTTCAAACGCGCATTTTAAATATGAAAATCGCGTTCCTAGGTTCCACGGCCGAAGATCCAGACAGAGGATTTTCCGCTAAAGTAACAGGTCTTTTGATTCGCGAGCCCACGCAGAAAGAGTGCTGGGAACAACAAATCAAACCTCGTTACTCAAATATTCTAAAACTTGATTCTCGCTATAAGGTGTTGGGCGGAATCGGAGAGAACCAGTACACACCGATGGAGGATAACGGATGTTAAAAAAACAACGTCGTCCTTCCATCATCAATAACGAAAAAGGCATGGCGGTCTTTGAAATGATCCCCATCATCGTCGTTATTGTTTTGTTTTTGAATTTTTCGTTGGGTTTTTTTGGCGCCATTCATACGGGTATTTTGAACTCGATTGCCGCGCGCAACTACACTTTTGAAACTTTCCGCCATCGCGCGAACCTGACGTATTTTAGAAATTCGGACTTTAACTTTAAAGATATCGGAATGCGTTTCCATGGAACGACTTCTGAAAAAGTCCGTGGTGAAAAGTGGATTGCCTCCACTCGCCTGATTGATTTTATGAATTTTGATACTCGAGCAACGGTGTTTGACAGCAAGAGTGATCACGAAAAGACCAGAGGGCTTGGCGACGGACGAAATCAAACTGTCGGTGCCAACCCGATCTGGATTAAGACTGCCTATGGTATCTGTTTGGATGCCAAGTGTGGCGGGTCATAGAAAGTAGGACGTGATGGGATCTAATGAGACTCGAAATCTTTGGCTTTCGATTGCAGCAGGGGTTTTTGCAACCTTCCTGCTGTATAGCTATTCGCAAGAAAAGAAAGCCGAGTATGACAAACGTTACGGCACAACGAAACGCGTGGTCGTTGCTAAAGAAGATATCGCAGAGATGCAAACTATCTACGATACGATGGTAGAAACTAAAGAATTGCCTGCTGACTTCATTCAACCGGATGCCATCACCATCCCAGATGAAATCATCGGTAACGTAGCCGCAGTTCCTATTCGTAAAGGTCAAATGGTTGTAAAGAATAATCTTCTTACACCAGGCCCAGACACAGGTATCGCATTGCAAGTAGCACCAAGTAAACGTGCGGTGGCCATTCCTGTGGATGAAGTTCGTGGTGTCGCAAAATTAATTCGTCCTGGTGATCGCGTGGATATTTTTGCCGCTGTTGACAGTGGTAAGGGTGTGAATCAACGCCGTGAAGTCTTTACGATGCTTTCTGACGTTGTCGTTTTGGCAACGGGTGTGAGTGTTATGAATAACATTCCACGTATGTTTGAGTTGGATTCAACAGGTAAGAACTTAACGCAAATCGCTTTAACTGGTGACACGAAGTATACGACGATCACGGTTGAGGCAACGCCGAAGGAAGCTCAAGACTTGTTTTACATCTTGTCGACAGCTCCAGGGAATATTTTCTTTGCTTTAAGAAATCCGAACGACAGAACCGTTCCGCCGCGCATGCCTAGCTCGACGGCTGAGTCTGTTGCCGGAAAACCAATGGTATCGATGGATACGCCAGCGGCGCCTCCGATTGCGATGCCACAAAGACCCGTATATACACCACCAGTACAACAACAAAGAACTGCGCCTCCGCCAGCACAAAGACCGCGCACCAATGGATTTCAAACACTGTAGATGGGTCGACCAAGGGGAACGAAGGGGGAACATATGAGACGAAATATACTGACTGCAGGACTGCTGTTAAGTCTCGCCGTGGGACCATACACAATGGCCCAGGAAGAACTCGTTGCTGAACCATCTTCGGCTGTGGCTGATGAAGGTACTGGCGTTTATCGTTCCCGCAAATTCATCAACCTGACATTAGGAATTGAACAGGACGAAAAACTTCCGCCTCTTCCCGACAGCATTGAGTTTAAAGGTGATTTCCGCCGTGTCGTCACTGCGGCTTATGCTAAAGATCTCAATGTCATTCGTTTCTCTCCGAAAGCGGAAGGCTTTGCTACTTTAACTATTCATGACAAACGTAACGGCAAGGTCGTTGCGGAATTCCGTATTGACGTTAAGAAAAGCAAACTCGACAAAGTCGTGCGTGAAATGCGTGCTCTTTTGGGCGATATCGAAGGTATCAATATCAAGATCGTGAACAACAAAGTCGTTGTCGATGGTCAGATCCTTCTTCCAAAAGATTTAGCGCGCATCTTTAACGTCGTAAAACAATTCGGCGATCAGGCTTCTTCGCTAGTGACTTTAAGTCCCCTAGCACAAAAGAAAATCGCGGAGTTTATCGCTCGTGATATTAACAACCCAGAGATCGAAGTCCGCGCTGTGAATGATAAAATCATTCTGCAAGGTTGGGCGAACAGTGATGAAGAGGCTAAGCGTGCTGAGATCATCGCGAAAACCTATCTTCCAGATATCGTGATTGACGCTGCCGAAGACGGCGGTCCGATCAAGAAGCGTCGTCCTTTGAATGATGGTGTTATCAACCTTATTCAAATTAAAGAGGCGGCTCCTCGTCCACCAGCGAAGATGATCCAAATGGTTATTCACTATGTGGAGTTGAATAAGGACTACTCAAAAGCCTTTAAGTTCCAGTTCACTCCAGAGTTGGGTGATAACTCGCAGATGACTTTCCAAACCGGCGGCGACAGTCCGGGTGGAGTTATCAGTTCAATCACGGGAACAGTTTCTAACTTGTTACCTAAGCTGAACTGGGCAAAACAACACGGTCACGCTCGCGTACTTGAAAGTACAAGTTTGATCGTTGAAGACGGTAAAAAGGGTGAGATCAAACAGGTGACGGACCAACCTTACCCGGTCATCGGTAAAGACGGTACACAAGGAACGGCGTTTGCCTCTGTGGGTATCGTGACAGCTATCACTCCATCACTTCTAGGTGAAAAATCTGGAAGCGTGAAAATGGACATGAGCTTTGAAGTGAGCAGCTTATTGGGTAATACGCCACTAGGTGCTCCGATCGTCAGTAAAAATCAAATGTCGAGTACCGTGACTGTTCGTGACCGTCAAAGTGCCGCAGTGGGTGGTTTGATCCGTAACTCCACTTCGACTGGTTACAATCGTCCGGCTGGACAAAAGAACCCGATCATCAGCCTTTATGCATCTAAAGATTTCATCAAGCAACAAAGCCAGTTTGTGGTCTTTGTGACTCCAATTGTGAAGACCTCAGCGAGCTCGGGTGCGGAGCAAATTAAGAAGAAGTTCCGTTTACGCGACTAAGATCTCGTAAACGGACCTCCCATTCCAGCCGATAAAGGAACTGGAGGTCTGCATTGGCTATTAATCCGAATTGTAATCTCATCGCAGTTGTTGGCGGTAAAGGCGGCGTAGGTAAGTCTGTCTTTGCGGCTAACTTTGCTTGCACGCTCATGAACGAACTTCGCTCTCAGGTTCTTTTGATCGATGCTGACAGTAAAAGCGTCGGCGATCAAAACGTGATCATGGGTATTAAGCCTCAGAAAACTCTGAAAGAACTTGCAAGCTTCCAAGGATCCTTAAACTCTCAACCAATGAACTCTCTCGTAACAATGCACCAATCCGGTCTTGCTTACGTGGGTGCGGTTCGTGGACCTGAAGAATCTTTGACGATCTCTCCAGATCTTCTAGGTAAACTTTTAGAATTCTTCTCTCGTGCATTTAAATTCGTTGTTGTCGATGTCGGAACTGATTTGGGTCCCGCGCAGATGGCGGTTCTTCAAGAAGCAACGGCTATTATGATCGTGACCAGCCCCGAGGTTCTGGTCGTTACGCAAACTCAACGTCTTATCAACGAACTTCTTTCTGCGACTTTACCAAAAGATATGTTCCAGCTTGTGATTAACAAAGCTTCTCCGACAGGCTTGTCGCCACAAACTATTTCAAACCAATTGCAACTTCCGTTTTTAGGAATCATTCCTCAAGACGAAGCCACTTCGATGATGGCTTTGCAAAAGTACACCCCATTTGTATTGGCCGCTCCGAAAGCGCCAATCACTGCGGCCTACTACGATGTCGCTCGTAAACTCAGCGGTGGTATCTTACAAAGATTGAAATCGATTTCCCGTCCGAAGCCGGCTCCGGCTGCAGATTCTTCTTCGTCCGCTGCGGGTGCCGCTCTTCCAGTGAATGGAATGGATCCGCGCACACTATTAAAAATTCGTGTGCATAATGAACTTATTAGAACTGTCGATCTTAAAAAACTTCTTCTTGATACCAAACAAGATGAAGGCAAAGAAAAAGAAATTCGCGAAAAAACAAAACGTGAAATCACGTTGATTGTGGACCGTGAAGCTCCAGACACTGCTCGTGATGAGCGCTCTAAGATTATTAAAGAGGTTTTGGAAGAGGCTTTGGGCCTAGGGCCTTTAGAAGATCTTCTTGCCGATGCCGATGTTTCCGAGATCATGGTGAATGGTTTTAGAAAAATCTTTATCGAGAAAAGCGGTAAAGTTCAGTTGAGTCCCGTGACGTTTACTTCAAACGATCACCTTCGCCGTATCATCGAACGTATCGTGACTCCACTGGGTCGTCAGATCAATGACTCAACCCCTTACGTCGACGCCCGTCTTAAAGACGGTTCGCGTGTGAACGCGGTGATTGAACCTTTAGCGATTGATGGACCCGCGCTCACCATTCGTAAATTTAAAAAGGGTGGTATCACTCCAGAAAAATACGTTAACTATGGCAGTGTGACCAAGAACATGATCGACTTTCTTCGCATCTGCGTGGAAAACGGTCTAAACGTGGTGATCTCGGGTGGTACCGGTTCCGGTAAAACCTCACTTCTGAATATGCTTTCTTCGTTCATTCCATCTAATGAACGTGTGATCACCGTCGAGGACGCGGCCGAGCTGCAACTTCAACAGGAACACGTCGTGCGCTTAGAGACTCGTCCTCCTTCAATGGAAGGATCTAATGCCGTCACGATTCGTGATTTGATTAAAAATGCCCTGCGTATGCGTCCCGATCGTATCATCGTCGGTGAGTGCCGTGACGGCGCCGCCCTAGACATGTTGCAAGCCATGAACACGGGTCACGATGGTTCAATGACTACGACTCACGCCAACAGTCCGCGTGAGTGTATCGCTCGTCTAGAAACTCTTTGTATGATGTCAGGAATGGAACTTCCCGTTCGTGCGATCCGTGAACAGATTTCGGGCGCAGTGAACTTGATTGTGCAGATTTCTCGTCTGTCAGACGGAAGCCGTAAAATCTTAAGCATCACTGAAGTTGCGGGCATGCAAGGTGATGTCGTGACTTTGGCGGAAATCTTCCGTTTCAAAGAAACAGGTTACGATAAGAATAGAAAAATCAATGGTGTCTTCCAGGCAACTGGTACGATTCCAAGCTTTATCCAAAAACTAAGCGATAAAGGTGTCGTGATTCCTCGAGAGATCTTTGCCAATGATCCAACGACGAACACACCAGGCACACCTGCGTCGCAAAAACCACCTATCGCAGCCGCAATGCCAAAAATGCCAGGCGTCGCTCCGGTAAAGAAATCGGGATAGTGTATGAGTTTTCTGTTTAACGAATGGATTATGATTCCTCTTTTTGGCGTATGCGTGTTCGTCATAGTTATTCTATGGGCGGACAAAGCTATCGACTGGCTTCATAAGCGCAGTTTGGGCCAAAGAGATGAAGTCATTCGTCTTCTTCGTTTGATGGGAAATGAAGTGGATGAAAGAAAGATCACGATCTTGATCCTTCTTATGAGCTTCGGCGTTGGTGCCTTGGCATTCTTAGCGTTGTGGCCCAGTGTCTTAATGGGATTTGTTTTCGGAGCTTCATTAACCGTCGCCGGTTGGCAGCTTCCACTTCTTTTAGTTCGTCTGACTTATGAGCAACGCTGCTCTAAATTCACTGATCAAATGGTGGATGGTCTTACGATCATGGCCAACGGTATTAAAGCCGGTTCCAATCCTCAGGAATCGATGAAGCGTGTTGTAGAAATCATGGGAAATCCTATCAGCCAAGAATTCGCACAAGTTCTTTATCAGATGCAAGTCGGTGATAGCTTTGAAGGTGCTCTGAACGACTTAGGCACGCGCATTCCACGTCCTGACGTTCAGATGTTTGTGACCGCGATCAATATCTTAAAAGAAACCGGCGGTAACTTGGCAGAGACTTTCCAGACCATCGTCTTAACGATTCGTGAAAGACAAAAGGTAGAGAAAAAAATTCAAGCGCTCACTGCGCAAGGTCTCATGCAAGGGATCATCGTCACTCTGATTCCGTTCATCTTGATGGGCGTCTTTTTCATGGTGGATCCGGGTTTTATCAAACCCATGTTTAGCACAACCCTAGGTCTAGTGTTGCTATTCGTGATGCTAGCGTTGCAAGTAATTGGTGGCGTAGTAATTAAAAAACTTGTTACCATCAAAGTGTAGTTTGTCAGTTTCAAGGAAGAGGTAAATTATAATGAAGAAAGCAATATTGGCGTTCGCTTTTCTTTTTTCAGCACAAGCTTATGCGCTTGTGGATATGAAAAATGCCAACTATTCCAATACATGGATTGATATGGATGTTCCAGGAAGTGGTTATGATCTTAAGATCATTCGCACTTACAACAGCCGTTCTTTGTTCAATGGTATGTTCGGATTCGGCTGGTGTTCTGATTTTGAAACTTCCATGGAAGTAAATGCCGAAGGCAACATCAAAGTTAAAGAGTGCGGTGGCGGTTTAGAAGTGACCTTCTCTCCTCGCGAAGTGACTCGTAAAGATGTTGAAAGCACTATTGCTCAAATCATCAACCGCATGAAGGCTGAAAAGAAAGTCGGATTGACGGAAGCGGCGATCAATAACTTGAAAACGCAAATGCTTGAAGATGACAGCGTTCGTTCTGAGTACGCAGCTCAATATGGAATCAAAGTTCCGGTTAAAGAAGGCACGAAGTTCTATGCCAACGGCCGCGAGGTTGAGCACTTCATCTTTAATAAGACTTACTACACTCGCAATCTTCCCGATGGCAGCGCTCAACGCTATAGCCCTCAAGGAAAACTGACTCATATCTACGACAAAAACGGAAACTACCTGAAGTTTGATTATGACAAAGACGTTATCGCCTCTATCCAGGATAATAACGGCCGTCGTTTGGGCTTTAAGTACTATCAAAACAAAAAAGTAAAATCCATCACGGGCCCGAATGGCTTGATGGCGGAATATAAGTTTGCAAACCTTGACGATCTTTCTTCGGTGAAAAATGCGTGGTTAAAAACTTATACTTACGAATACGATGAGCTTCACAACTTAACAAAAGCTTCTTGGCCGGATAAAACATTCGTTTCCATCAAATACGATAAAAAGAACGACTGGGTTGTGGCTTTCGCAGACCGCGATAAATGTATCGAGTCTTATAAGTACGAATCCTCTACAAACGATCCCAAAAATCACTATTGGTCGACAGTAAAGAAAACTTGCGGCAAAGAAGTGATGGCTGACAATAAATACGAATTCTGGCACCAGCAACGCGCTGACGGTCAGTACTTCTTGCAACGTGTGATGACCACTGTCAGCGGCAACGTGACAGACATCACTTACCACGAAGTATTTGGCAAACCTGTTTCTATCCGTAGAAATGCCGACCGCGTTTCTTACGAATACTATCCAGATGGACTAGTAAAAGTAAAAGCAGCACCCAATGTTCGTATGGCTTACGAATATGATCCAAAAGTAAAAAAAGTAAGCTCGGTAACAAGCACTTTCTTTAACGAAAAAGGTGCTAAGGTTGCCACCAAAACGACTCAGTTTAAATGGGACGGTAAAGGCAACCTGGCTTTTGCTCAAAACAGTGATGGTCAGAAAATCAATATGACTTACGATAACCGTGGTCGTATTGCGACAATCACCGACCAAGCTAAAAAAGTAGTTAAAATCGAGTACGAAGAGCGCTACGGAAAACCTGCCGTCGTAACTCGCCCTGGCTTGGGGACTATTGTGGTAAGCTATAAACCAAATGGCGAAATCAACAAAGTAGACAGCAAAGAAGGTCCTTCAGTTGCAATGCAAGTCGCTAGTACCTTTAATAACTTGTTAGATATTATTGCCCCTGCAACCGCAGAAATGTATCTATAAAGGAGTAGGTGATTATATGAAAAGACTTTTAGCCTTATCTATTTTGTTAGCCGCTCTAGGTACCTCTTTCGTAGCCACCTCTTCTTTTGCACAAGAAGACGCGGGACGCACGGTAAACCCAGGGGAAGACCCAAATGAAGCCAAAAGCCCTAAGCCTTTAGAGGCGGACGTGGCTTCTACAGGCATCTGCCCTGAGTGTACGGCTCGTATGAAACATACACGTCTTAACGACGATACGACTTTTAGACCTCAAGGAACTGCAGCTCCAGGAGCTAATGGTTCTGGCTCACCTGCTGATGGTAATAGATAGACTGTCTAATCAGTTATCACTCGGTGAACGTAAAAGGGCTTTGGATACCAAAGCCCTTTTTATTTCTCCTTATTCCTTCCTTATTTGATCCTGCCTTCTCAATTTGAGACATCTGAACAAGACCTTGCTGGCACACCCAGTGCAATGAACCTTCTTTGAGTAGATTTTATTGTTTGATACTCGTGATAAGGAGTTTTCTATGAAGAAGATGTTCGGATCTATTATTGCTCTTTCTATTATTGCATCAGCCTCTATGTCTGTTGCCGGTACATCTGCGGTGTGCAATCACCAAACGAAGAGCGGTCGCTTCGCATCCACGAACCCGGAAAAAGTAAGAGTTGCTAAATCGACGGCGAAAGCCGGAGCTGAAGCAGCAGCCTCAGGTCAGAAATAGTCGACCTGAATTCGAAATGCCCCCGAAGGAAGAGTGTCTATCCCCCCCCTTGGATGCTCTTCCTTTCCCTTTTTTTAAGACCTAGCGCACAGCTTTTTCGTGAGCGCCTTCTTGAAATCCATCCACTGTACTGGCTACGCCATCTTTCAACGTACGACCCAAGTTACGAATAGCCATTGCACCACCAGCGGCAGCACTCTGCACATATTCAGAAACCGTCGATCTTTGCAACCAGCGGAACGAATGATATTCGATCGAAGCGCCACCAATTTTGACCTGCATAAGCATGATCAAAAGCATTGTGAAGCACAAGCATTTGGCTACAAATTTAAGTTCTTCCATGAGTGGATTCTCCCTGCTGCGGTAATACTTTGGAAATAGCTTCTAAGATTTGTTCTTTGCTGAAAGGCTTCGTCACATAGGCATCAAATCCCGCCTCGTAAGCCTTTTGTACATAAGCTTCTTGATCGATCGTCGAACAACCAATGATTTTAATTTCAGGATGAAGTTCTTTTAAAACTTTGGCAGTTTCAATGCCGTTTCGAAGAGGCATGACCATATCAAGAAATACAAGTTCAGGTAGGGTGGATTCAACAAGTGTGATGGCTTCATCACCATTGGCAGCTTCACCGACGCAAACGCCACCGGCCGAAGTTACAATATTCTTCACCAGTTCACGCAAGAAAGCGGCATCGTCGATAACAGCAAAACGTATCTTCATACCGCTCAGTATAGATTTTAGTTCTTAGTTTGATGAGAGGATTTTAGTGTCCCCAACGATAGCCTAGGGAGAACATGTAAACCGAGTTCGTCACACTGACATTCGAAGGCGTCGTCCCCGTACTAGGGTCGGGAAGACCTGCGGCGCCATCGAAGACGTTTCGTTCCGCACTGACCCCCAGATTCCAAATCATCTGGCCTTCACGCGAAAACTTCCATTCTCCCCCAACGTCCACACCAATGCGGATAGATTCTTCTGAAGATCCCGAACGCATATCAGCACCGGTAACTGATTCAGAGTGCTGCAAACGCGGAAAGAAAGTTCCACCCACAACCCAGGAATGATTCACTGATGTCGGGATACGAGCTTTCAGACCCACACCGACGCCTGAAGTTTTAAGACGAGCGCGAGACGTGTTGTCGCTAGGCACGTTCATTTTATTTTCACTAAATAGAAGGGAAAATTCGACTGAACTTGATTTGCGAGAAACACCAAAGAACTTTCTGAAGTTCAAACCCAAATCCAAATATTCGTACTTCGCCGGAATTCGAGAGCTATCCACTAAAGAATCCACATCAGCCGCTAAAGAAAACATCATTTGTCCGCTCACACCAATTCGAGGTGTGAACCACACATTGGTTTTTAGCTTTAAAGCATTAAAGAAGCTTTGATAGTCGCGGAAAGAATAGTTGGACTGAGACTCGTTGTAAGCCACAACCGGCGTCACATCCAGTTCTACCTTATTGTTACGAATATCATCGGGATGAATTTGTTCACGATAAAAATCATAGATGCGATCTGCTTGGCTGGAAAACAGGCTTTCCGCATGCTCTGACAAAGTGGGCTCCTGGACCTCTGCATCTACTGTGATTTCCTTTACAGGGATCGGTGGGTGCGCCGGAACAGGACTAGACGTCACCGTCGGCGGAGCCGTTAATTGCGTCGCCTTTTCTTTTGCTAGCTTTTCTTCCGCGGCTTTCTTTTCAGCCTCTTTACGTGCGGCCTCGGCTTTTGCAAGCTCGGCGGCTTCTTCGGCTTTCTTTTCAGCTTCTAATTCGCTTTCTTTAAGAGTTCTTATTTTAACTCCGTCAGCATCAGTCACAACAGGAGTCGCTTCGCCCTCGGACGCAGGTTTACGAGAAGCTTTTTTACGAACTTCATAACGTCCAGATGAAAAGCCTTCAAGACCCATTTGCGCAAAAGAGATTTCAGCTGATGCTAACAGGGACACGGCAGTGAAGATTGAAACAAAGATTTTCATAGGAAATTCTTCGGCTCTCGGTCCGAATTACTTGACGCCAAATTGACGAGTTTTCAGAGGCAGTGCAGAATAAATTTATGAAATCATTTCTTCTTAGTTTCCTCTTCGTCGCGTCCTGTTTCATTTCTATATCCTCGACGGCGTTCGGCCAGACTATTGCCCAGAACACTTACGTCAGCACCGTTGACCAAGATCTAGCAATTAAGTCTATCGTCCTTGTCCCCACGACGGACAACGTTGGTGGAATTTATTCTCGTCCCGTAGAAGAAGAACTAAGAAAAGTTTTGAACGAAGATAAGCAGTGGTCGTTGGCGAATTATCCTTCCGACGTAAAAGTGAATTCAGCGTTACTTGATGAAAAGCCTCAAGACGTGCAAAAAATTTTAGAAGCCTCAAAGAGCGAAGCCGCCTTAACTTCTAAAATCATCCGCGGCCCTCGAGGAATTTCGATCACGCTAACACTTTTTGTAGGCCGTGAAGGTTTGCCTTTGTTGCGGGAATCATTAAACGACTACAAAGGTTTTGAAACAGCGGAAATCAGAAACGAAGCTAGAAAGCTATTTGAGAATTTAAAATATCGAATGCCATTTCGCTCGACCATTTTAAGTCGTCGCGGTCAGCAAGTGACATTGAACTTAGGAAGCGCTTACGGTCTAAAACCTGAAAGCCGCGTTTCCGTTGTTCAAATCATCAAAGTAAATCGCCATCCCAAATTGAAGTTCATGGTCAGCACAGAAAAAGAAGTTCTGGGCCGCGTGAAACTTTTTAAAGTAGAGCCTTATCTAAGCTTCGGTTACGTCGAAATGGAAAAAGAACCAGGAGTCATCGCCGTAGGATCGAAAGTCATGCCGGATGAGTTTGTGAAATACTCCGTCCCAGTGACAACACCTTCAGGAAAGGTTCTTCAAGACATCTCAACAAGACCCGACAAAGAAGTCGCTTTTGGTGAAGACCCCCAAGAATGGTTACCAACGATGCCTCCTCAATTCGGAAAAATCGAATTGATGGCCGGCTTTGCAAGCTACACTCAGAACGTAAACCTACAAACCGCAGGCTCCATCAGCGGCAGCAGCAACCTAGCACCAAATATTTTGGTACGCGGTGAAATCTGGCTGAACCCCCAATGGTACGTAGGCGTCCTATTACGCCAATCCGTATTTTCAATCGACAACGACCTAGCCGGATCCTCCCCCGGAAGCTTGAACATGTCGATGGGCCAATACGGCGTTAACTTCGGTTACAACTTCCTATTAACAAACGATTTCTTCGGCCCAAAACTACAAATCGCCGGCGGTTACACGAACACAAACTTCAGCGTCGACGACAGCACCCCAACAGCCTTCACCACAATGAAATACGGCGGCTTCGCCCTAAGCGTAGCCGGCCAATTCCCATTATCCGAAGAACTCCCCATAGACATAGGCGGCAAACTAGATTTCTATCTAAACCCATCCCTAAGCGAAAACAAAACCAGCGGAGCTTCCTCCGACAACAAGATCAACAGCTTCAGCTTCTTCGTAGACTATAAACTAAAAACCCGCTTCAAAATCAGAGGAGAACTCCTCCTAGAAAACTACACATCCGACTTCACCGGCACCGGCCAAAGAACCGACCCAGCCACAAGCACCAGCCACAAAATGACAACCCTAATGGCCGGCGTACAATACCTATTCTAAAAAAGAAGGTGCAAAGCACCTTCCCAAAAAAACACACCGATGTAAGGCCCGAACATCAAACTTAATAAAAGGCAGGAATCACTCCTGCCTTTTATTTTTTGAAGCATGTGATGATTATAGCGAAGATTTTCTTAGATTCCCTATTTGGGTGTTTACCCGAAGGCTCGGGCCTTTGCCGGCGCCACGACGGCGCGAACCGCACGAAGTGCGGCGGCAACTGAGCCCGGATGGCGTGCCCGACCGAAGCGGTAAATACCCGAATAGGGAATCTAAGAAAATCCCCCGCTCGAAGCCAGTTCCAGAAAGCCAAAAAAAAAAGCCCAGGAATAATCCCAGGCTTTTCGAAAAGAACAAAGATGTTCGGCAAGCCGATTACATCATATCGCCCATGCCACCCATACCGCCCATACCAGGAGCACCAGCAGGCATTGGAGCATCTTTCTTAGGAGCTTCAGCGATCATTGTTTCAGTAGTAAGCATCAAAGAAGCTACAGAAGCAGCGTTAGTCAATGCACAACGAACAACTTTAACTGGATCGATAACACCGTCTTTGATTAGGTCAGTGTATTCGTCAGAGTAAGCGTTGAATCCCCAAGTAGCAGATTTATTTTGAAGGATACGATCCAAAACGATCGCGCCATCAAGACCTGCGTTTGCAGAGATTTGACGAATTGGCTCTTCACAAGCACGTTTGATGATCATCGCACCGAAAGACTCTTCTTCAGAGAATTTAGTTTTATCAACTTTTTGAGAAGCGCGAAGCAAAGCAGTACCACCACCAGCTACGATACCTTCTTCAACAGCTGCGCGAGTCGCGTTCAAAGCGTCTTCTACGCGGTGTTTTTTCTCTTTCATCTCTACTTCAGAAGGAGCACCAACGTGGATAACAGCTACGCCGCCAGCCAATTTAGCCAAACGCTCTTTCAATTTTTCTTTATCGTAGTCAGATGAAGTTTCGTCGATTTGAGATTTGATTGTAGCAACACGAGCTTGGATGTCGGCTTTTTTACCAGAACCATCGATGATAGTTGTGTTGTCTTTGTCTACAACGATACGTTTCGCGATACCTAGGTCAGCTACAGTAGCTTGCTCTAGTTTGCGACCGATATCTTCAGAGATCACTTTCGCGCCAGTCAAGATAGCGATGTCTTCAAGCATAGCTTTACGACGGTCACCGAAGCCTGGAGCTTTAACCGCAGCAATGTGAAGAGTGCCACGAAGTTTGTTCACAACTAGAGTTGCAAGTGCTTCGCCTTCAACGTCTTCAGCGATGATCAACAATTGACGACCTTGCTTAGCAACGCCTTCAAGGATACCGATCATATCTTTCATTGAAGAGATTTTTTTGTCGTAAACAAGAACGTAAGCGTTCTCAAGAACTGCTTCCATTCTTTCTGCATTAGTTACGAAGTATGGTGAAAGGTAACCACGGTCGAATTGCATACCTTCTACAACTGTTACTTCTGTTTTCGCAGTTTTAGATTCTTCGATAGTGATAACGCCTTCTTTGCCAACTTTGTCCATAGCGTCTGCAAGCATTTGACCGATTTCTTTATCGTTATTTGCAGAGATAGATCCAACTTGAGCAACTTCGTTAGAACCTTTTACAGGTTTCGCCATTGATTTCAACTCGTCGATAACAGTTGCTACCGCTTTGTCGATACCACGTTTGATTGACATTGGGTTGTGACCTGCAGAAACAAGTTTAGCACCTTCGCGATAGATAGCTTGTGCTAGAACAGTTGCAGTCGTTGTACCGTCACCGGCTTCATCATTGGTTTTAGAAGCAACTTCTTTAACCATTTGAGCGCCCATGTTTTCGAATTTGTTTTCCAATTCGATTTCTTTGGCAACAGTGACACCGTCTTTAGTGATAAGAGGAGAACCGAAAGATTTGTCGATAACTACGTTACGACCTTTTGGTCCCAAAGTTACTTTTACTGCGTTCGCAAGAGTGTTCACACCTTTCAAGATGTGTGCGCGAGCGTCTTCTGAGAATGTTAATACTTTAGACATGGTTTACTCCGTTTTTTATTTAATTGAATTAGTTGAATACGCCTAAGATGTCTTCTTCGCGCATCATTAGGTATTCGTCGCCCTCAAGTTTCAACTCTGTGCCTGCGTATTTTCCGAAAAGCACTTTGTCGCCAACTTTCACTTCAAGAGGAAGTACTTTTCCGTCTTCAGTGATACGGCCTTTGCCAGTAGCGATGATTTCGCCACGTTGTGGTTTTTCTTTTGCTGTATCTGGGATGAAAAGTCCGCCAGCGGTTTTTTCTTCTTCCGCCATTCTGCGAACTAGAATTCTGTCATGAAGTGGACGAACGCCAATTTCGTTCTTAGCCATAGTAATTGCCTCCGTGTTTAAATCACGAAGGTAATATGAATCGGCTGGGATAGGAGTCAAGGTCGGGTGCCCAATTTTTCTCATGACACGCCGATTAATTTCAGAAATTTCAGGAACTTATAATATCAGAAAATTATTTCGGTTCTTTAGCTACGTTATTAGCGCTGACAGGCAGATCTGAGGCATGGGCCCCAAAGACGGAGTTTGCATAAGCCGTCATAAGTTCAGCCACTTCTTCAGGGCTTAATTTGCCAGCAACCTCATTAAAGGCTGCCTTTTTGTCCTGAACTTTTGTGAGGTAACCTACAAAGTAATCAGTCACAGAAAGGTCTTTAGCTACTTCTAAATCGTATTGTTCTTCACGAAGACGGCGTTCTAGTTTTTCTACGCCCATGTCTGTCGAGGAAACGGCCTCTACAGCTGCCTTATTAGAAAGATTTGGATCCGTTCCTTGCGCCATCGCGCGAGAAGCTTTTTTAAGATCAATTTGTGCTTTTAAATTCATGACGTCAGCTTGAGCTAGCTGAACACGCTCTGTTTTCCATTCACGATAGCTCTTTACCTCTGCTCCCGCTTTCATAGCAAAAGCGGTCATAGACCAAAAGGCGATAAGAGGTAAAATTTTAAGAAAGCTCATTGGCTCCTCCAACAGACGTCCACAATTCCAAGGAGGCTTATTACAAGGGTTGTGCCCAGGGAAACATGTCTCATTTGCAATATAAACGACCTGGGCCCCTTTGGGGGCCCAAATGTGTTACTTTGAGACGAAATTGGCTTTACAGGAAAAACCTACATTTAAATCTAGTGGCCGTGCTCTGCATGAGCGTGTTCATCGTGAGCTTTTTTATCCGCTTTTTTTGGTTCGTCAACGCTTGCAGGAATACGCATTTGCAGAGTCGGCTCCGTCTTAAACGCTACATGGCCTGACTCTAAATCATAGAGTGAAGACACAATTCGAAGGTCACCACTTTCTACTTTTTTGCGAATCATTTCTGAGCGAGTGACAAGATCTTTCGCAACGCCCTCGGTATTCGCCCAAGACTCTGTTTCAAAATTCTTGCTGGGCTTTTTATCTTTGAATTGAGAAATGCGTGGTTGAATGTCCTTCACTAAACCATCAAGCGCCGGCGTACCTAAGCTTGATCCATTCAAAGTGCTATGAGCAGCTTTCACAGCTCCACAAGAGGTGTGGCCCATAACTACCAAGAGCTTTGATCCCAAATGTTCAACGGCGTATTCAATACTTCCGATAGCATTATCTCCAAGAGCTTCACCAGCGGTTCTGACGACAAAGATCTCTCCCAATTTTTGGTCAAAGACGACTTCAGGAGGAACACGCGAATCACTGCAACTTAGGACAATAGCATGAGGTTTCTGCCCCGTACTTAAACGATGCACATCACCTTGTGATTGACCATCGCTGCGAAGCTTTGCGCCTGTAAAACGGCTGTTTCCATTTTGCAGCCAACGCAAAGAAGTTTCTGCATCCACTCCGGCAGGAGCATGATCATTAGCGAATAACGAGAGCGAAAACGCTGAGACAACTAGAAACGAAAAGATAGCTTTCATTGGGAAAGTCCCTTGGTAAGAAGTTACTTTCTTTTCGGGAGTAGCAAGCCAGAAGTTAAGCTTTGTTTAGTGAAAGTGAATACACTCTGATCGTAATCAAGATTTTGGGGATTTCTTGTTCGATCTTCAAGTTTTAGTAACATTTGGAAGCGGGTTGCGTGTTTCAAATTGTCTGAATAGTATACTTGTATGAATCTTTCAGAAGAGCAGAAAAAAATATTTCAAGAAACCGGGATTCTTCATCTCAAAAAAGCTCTTCGTCCGAATGATGTCTCGATTGTGCAACAAGCAATTCTTTCAGAACTTGAAAGATTAAAACTTAAAGTCGGCAGCAAACTTTCTTCTTCTAAGATCAATGACCTTCCTCTTTTTCAGCAAACCGGCAGGCTGGGCCAGATGGTGAAGGTGGAGTCCCAACTTACCACCTTGTTTCGTCATGACGTTATTGTGGCTGCGGTCCGCTCGTTAGTGTCGAATAACTCTCCAGCTCTTTCGATTCACCCCCAACTTTTACTGTCTTTTCCACATAAAGCAGAATGGTCTTTAGCGAAATTGAATTGGCACCTCGACATCACCGTACCCAAACAAAATGTTTTAGTCGGTGTTCAGGCGTTTGTTCTTATTGACGATGTTCAGACTCGTGGTGGCGCGACACTCGCGATTGCAGGCTCTCATCAGCTTCACTACTTACCGCAAGCTCAGGGAGGGAATGCCCACAAATTGCTGAGGGACGATCCGCTATTTACTCAGCTTTACAGTGGTGATTCCGTTGATGCAGAAAAGTTAGCGAAGCCACACAATATTCATGGAGTCGATGTCTTGGTCATTGAAATGGCGGGAAAAGCCGGCGACGTCTTTTTTATGGATATGAGAGTACTCCATGCTCCGTCGGTCAACGCGACAAAGAAGATCCGCATGATGGCTACGAATAGATTTATTTAAGGTGCTGAAAATAAAAAAACCAAGCCTTGTGGACTTGGTTTTCTTAATCACATTTATTGAAAAATAAATGGCTCAGAAGGAGGGACTCGAACCCCCGACCCAGCGGTTAACAGCCGCTTGCTCTACCGACTGAGCTACTTCTGAACTCGGTGAAGAACTATAATTAGGGCTTTGGGCGTTTCTTGTCAAACAGAAATCGCGGTTACGGAGCCTCCAGCCGCTCCAAAGCCTTGGTCAGCATCGGCGAACTAAAAGGCATCCCTTGGGCTCTAAAAACCGGTATTTTTTCGTTCTGTTCCAGGGTTTTCGACTCTCCAGATGAAGTTAAAGCCACTAGGCGCTTTTTATAAGCCGCTTCTTCGATACCTTCGCTAGTGAAACCGCCCAGCATAATTTCGCAAACGCTGCTGATTTCTGAAGAACTTGTAAGAGTCTTTTTTAGCTCCCCCGACAACGAATAAATCTCAACTTTAGAGGTTTCGGGCGGGCACCAGTTCATCGGGCGATAGTCGCTCCCGATCAACATACCCAAAGCACTTTGTGGGTCAGAAAGTTTTTGTTTGAACTCGCGGGTTTGCAAAGCGCGGATCGCATAAAGGACAACGCCCAAAGAAACGATCATCATGGCGATTTTAAAATAGAAAGAAATCTTCATGACGCTACGTTAACTCGGCGAGTTGAAAACGGTCTAGTTATAACGTGAAGTTTAATAAGGAAAAAAATGGTGCACTCGAGAGGATTCGAACCTCTGACCACATGATTCGTAGTCATGTACTCTATCCAGCTGAGCTACGAGTGCACTGTGAAAGAGAAGTATAGATAGACTGCGGCCAGGGAAAAATCAAGCATTCTTGCTAAATTTACAAAAAGAATAAGGCCAAATCCTTGATTAAAGGGGCTCGCTATGGCAGTTTGGTTTCTCAGTCGAATTAAAACCGACCGCGGAAAGGTGGGTGAGTGGCTGAAACCAAGCGTTTGCTAAACGCTCGTACACTCAAAAGGTGTACCGCGGGTTCAAATCCCGCCCTTTCCGCCATTTTTTATCTTTTTCGTAAATCGTACCGCACCAATATAATCGTTTCCTGGCGACTGAATCCAATCGTGTTTTTGATAAAACCGAATAGCTCTTTCGTTGCTTTCGGTAACATTCAGAGTCGCCATTTCAAGGTTATTATCTATAAAAAACTTTAAGGCTGATCTTTCCAAAATTTCAGCCCCACCCTTGCCACGATGTCCGGGAGAGAGAAAAATCGAACTTATCATGCCGAGGCCACTATCCTTAATGGTAGCTTCACAGATTCCGACAAGATCGGATCCGAACCTTAAATGGACAAGATGCATTTTTTTACCCAACCAGTTCTTCAATCTTTCATAATACTTTATCCCCCATGGGCCTACAAACGCTTCAAAATCTGCAGTGGACCGATTGCTCTCTAGAAAAATAGCTCTCATGCATTCAAGATAGAACTCGAAGTTAGAATTCAAATCGTAAGGTTCGCTGCTTAATATGGAATCAAGAGAAGAACCAGCGAGAAAATTAATAGCCTGATTTGCACTTTTAAAACGATAAAGTGCAGAGGGTTCTGTCGCGACTGAAATGAATTTTAAAAGATGAGGATCGTATCTTTTAGATTCAGGTATTTTCTCAAAGTCCCGACCTGCCATTTGATACTTTTTTAAAAAATCTATTCCAAACAGAAGCTGAAATGCTAGTACGCCTATAGAATAAATATCTAACTGAGGACTTATGGTCATATCAGGGGGAGTATGTTGTGACAGACTACTTATTCTGTGAGGAGCAAAAGTTCCCATCCGCACAGATTTTCCAAAATCTGCAAGGAATACATGCAGACCATCCTCTTCATAAACTCGCACATTTTCTAATTTTACGTCGCCGTGAATATAACCAGCATTGTGTATTGAACTTAGAGACTTCAGAAGCGGAAGTAGAATCTCTGACACTAACTTCGCTTGGGTTATCTTGCCGATATAATCAAAAAGATCCTCTTTGATAAACGGAAATACGAGAAAATTTTGTCCTAAAATATCTTTCGTGCCTAGTAGGGGCATCACATTTTTAATACCACTAAGGGCCTGGTATGCAGTTGCTTCTCGATTTATGTGCTCATTGGAAATCGGATCCGGTCGAGATGATTTCAAAAAAAACTTCCCATCAAGATTTTCTGCTATATGACCTATAGATAAGCGGTAAACATTTACCGGCGAAATCTCGGTGAACTCAAAATTCTTTTTAAGCATAAACAACTCCGGTAAAGTCGAAGATAAGATCCGAAAGAGAAGCCGTTTTTAGTTTCAAAATCAATGTTCTCGCAGCTTCAGGAGACATGGCACATGGAATATCTCGAGAGTTGTTTAAGACATTTTCTTGCGCAAAAGATCGATGCTTAATAAGGGTGTCACTTGATATTAGATCGTAGACTTCCGCATACTCTTTTTCAGCCAAAAAAACTGAGCGAAATTTATCGGCAAAACTGTTAATTGAGCCGATACTGAGGCAATACTTAATAAAGATATTAGCGTCACTCTTCTTGCTCGGAACCCGACAAAGCTCTTCAAAGCAATAGGTCATTCCAGTGCGAATTAAATCGTAAGCCAAAATTAAATCCATTGATATACAAAACCATTCAATCAAAATAATTAATTCGTGCATTTCCCTGTCTTCGATTTGAATATTTGAATACGCATCTTTGAAATAAAGGTGCGTATTCTCATGATTAAAAGTGTAAAAAGGAATTCGAATTTGCCCATCTAAGGATGAATAAAACTTCCTTCCCAATGTAACTGTACTATTCCAAGGGCAAAATTCACCAAAATCATCTTGAACAAAATGATACAACGTTTTGCCTGCGGAAGCCTCGTTGTTAATCGCTCTATAGTAAGGGGAGTTGTACATAAGACTCGCGTGCCCCGAGACCCAAAAATTTTTCTGAATTAATGTGTTTCGGCTAGCCTCCCGCAAAAAATTTAGAGCATCACATTCCTGCGTTGTCAGGGTATCTGTAGGTCTAAAAAAAGTTTCCACCGAAAGATTTTTAATTTTTTCAAGACCGTCTAGCCAAATGGAGGTGCCTATGGGATGCTTTAAAGCATTCTTGGAATCAGACATCAAATTCAGCCAATCATTAAAGATTTGAGCGTCCATAGGCACTTCCTTTCCTTAAGTATTTCCGTATGGAACAAATCGCGTAGTTAATGCATCTACGAGATTCTTGTGCTCAATACTTACTTCATCGTCTGTCTGTCCGTATGGTACGAAACGCGTTGCCGTTTTTTGAGCCTCTTTAGCAAGTGACTGTGCTTGAAAAGGATCTCTGAGCATTGAATCAAGTTTTCGAATATTTAATACCGCTTTATTGTCATGGATTCGGACGGCGCCTTGACTAACCAAAATTGAAAGTTCAGACGCAGAAATACTCTGCAAACGTCTTTCTGATACAATAACCTCATGCGCTGAGGCCATATGGCCATAAAGATTGGCTGTTAGTAAAAGTGCTAAAATTGTCTTTTTATTCATAAAGCTTCTCCTTGTATAAGCTGTTTGATGCTTGTACGAAGCACGGACCGTGCCCGTCTTCAAATCAAAGGAAATGGGTTTCTGCGGCAATGTCAGCGATTTTGTCCAACTTTAAGTACCCGGCGTCCGAAGATTAGGAATATTAGATTCGGCAGTTCATAAGTCGCTAGCTCAATGGGATAGTGGCCTTTCGTTCGCAGGACTATTGAATTCAAAGATCGTTAACTAGTTAGATTCCTAAAGAATTTTCAAAATTACCAATCCACTTCATAATAGACGGCATTCAGATTATAAATGACTCATGGACGAAACACGCTTAATCGATATCGAAACAAAATTGGCTCACCAAGAAATGATCGTGGAAGAACTGAACCAGGTTCTTTACCAACAACAAAAGACCATCGACCAACTTGAAAAGATGGTTCAGGGATTAACGGCGAAATTGAAAGAGCTGATGACGGATGAAAGCGGCCTTGAGATTCGTGGTCACGAAAAGCCGCCTCACTACTAGATTCTAATAAAGCTTTGAAAGCTCCATGGAGTACTTGCCTGGAGCGTATTCGCTCAAGCGCTTCTTATACAAATCTTGGAAGAACTTATCTTTGACGGCATAACTTGCGTAAGGATAAATGGCGATGCCTCCGCGCGGAGTGAACTCCCCAACGACTTCGATATATTTCGGCTTCATGAGCGCTACAAGATCATCACAAATTGTTTGCACACAGTCTTCGTGGAAATCACCGTGATTGCGGAAGCTGAAAAGATAAAGTTTTAACGACTTTGATTCGACCATCTTTTTGTCAGCGATATAGTTAACAAAAATTTTAGCGAAATCAGGTTGGCGAGTCTTCGGACACAAAGAAGTGAACTCGGTACAAACAAATGTTGTCCAAGCAATCTTGCCTGGATTCTTATTGTCGAAAGCTTCTAAAATCTCCGGCGCATAGGTCTCGGGATATTGAGTTTGGTTTTCGCCTAATGCGAAGTTAGCTAATTCTTTTGCGTCTCTGCCGTTTTTCTTTTTCATGGGCGCTCTTTTATTTCAATGAGTGATGAATAGCAATGCCTTACTTCTTTTTAGGCTTCTTCGAGGAGGATTTTTCAGCCTTCCGATCGCAGCTTTCCGCTTTTACGAGCTTCATTCCTGAATCCATATCCGGATGAAGAGGATCTGGGACTCTTTCTTTTATATCGTCCCTCATAAAACGGGCCGTATAAGGTTTGTCTTCTGAAGTAAGCTCTTTGATTTCTTCAGCCGTTTTTGTTGATTCAATTTTTCCACGATAATTTTTTGCAGGCTCGAACAGTTTCCCTTTAAGCGTGACGGCAGAGTCTTTGTACACACTTGCCACTTCTGCTAGGTCCGGAGCCAACGAAAATACCGTCTCACTCATGGAACCTTCATACAGCTTGAGGACGGAATTTCCATCCACTTGTTTGATGACGCCTTTGAATTCGTACTCGCCGCATTTGAATTTTTCGTCTGCGTTAGATATGCAAGACGTACTCAGAATCCACATCATCAACAGACTTTTCCACAGGTGTTTTTTCATAATTTAAAGTCCCTACAGGGATTAGGTTTTTTGTTTTCACTCGAATAAACTTTATAAAGTTCGTCGTAAACTTCACGCTCGGCCCTAGCGACGTTCATTGCCTTGTCATGCAATGTCTTGTCATTTCGAAAGTTTGAACGAAGCGACTGCCATGTTTTGAAAGCGTCGGTATTCACGTACTTTTGATACATAGAAAGTTCTGTTTGTTCTCTTACGGTCAACCCTTTCAGCTTTTTTTTCTCTGTCAGTGCGGTGACGCCCGCAATAAATTGCTCTTTCGTTCCACACATTTTCGTATCAGCAACATTGATGCATTCACTCTTATTAAGCTTTTCGGCTTGTTCGTGTGCCTTTACTATCTTGTCCCTAGCAGAATTGTAATCGTCTAAAGCTGCTTTCAGTTTATCGATGACAGGCTGATTTTTACTTTTATCAAGACCCATTTGAACGCGCGCGTACTTATAATAGCTTTGAAAGCCTGCCGCTTTATCAACCTCTTTAAGATCACTGACAAGGCGAAGATACGGAATTGAATTAGTACCGTAGCAAGACATTTTGCTTAACGGAATTTCTGCAAGTTGATCAGCAGCCATCAGCGAGTTCGTTAAGAACTTTGTGGCGCTAAAGGCTTTTTTGCCAGCGTCCGTAGAAATTTGCGGAGCCCCTAGCACCAATGCTTTCGGGTCCTTTCTACTAGCCAAGAATGCGCTTTCTAACGAGTTTCCTTTTGTAAGTAACTGACCAAATTTATCTCCGGATACATTCCAGGCGACTCCTTCGCCACCCATCGAAACGACACATGTTTTGTCAGAGCCTAGCGAAGTCACAGGGCCTGAATGGCAAGACATATCGACGATTCCAAGCTGCACACCTTTGGCTTCGGCAAGATCACGAAGCTGTTTAAGTTCATCCATGTTGAATTTGTTGTCGGTCGTGGCAACACTGTGAGTGCGTTGACCGTCTTTTTGTTTTGCTCCATGCGTGGCGACGGTAATAAGTAATTGATCTCCGGATTTAAGATCCCCGCTTTGAATGCGTTTCTTAAGAGATGCAACCTCTGCCTTCATGTTTTCGGCAGTCATCGGTTTATTTGCGCCTTTAAACATATCTTCCGCAAGGGCTTCGGAAATATGATGTCCTCCATCGAAGTACGAGCGGGCTTTCCAACCGCTGCCTTCTCTGAAAGGCGCAAAGTTTCCATAGGTGGCATCAAAGATCGTCGTTTGGCCGTCGGGCTCGCCGCCACCGCCAAAAAAGACAATTTCTTTTTTTGCCCAAGCTAAAAATGAAACCGCCGTAACAAAAATTCCCAGGGCGATTTTTTTACTGAACATCCCTCACTCCAGAGTATCGTGCTAACCAATATGCATAAAGATAATCGACACCTGCTTGTTCAACACCCCGATTGTGGGATTCTGTATAAGCAAAAGCCGAATCTTTCCAAAGAAATCCGCTGGAGAAAGCACTCAGTTCAAACACCGGATAGCTGTAAAGACCTTGATAGAAATAAGAAACAGGAGGTTCTGGTTTTTTCAAAGATTTCCAGAAGAGTCTTGGAATCGGTGACATACACCACTCGGGACGAAGTGAATGATCGATATTCACATCTAAGTTTGGACGAGGATAAGGAATTTCTCTTAAACCCCAAATTGACTCTCTGAGCGCTTCGCTGAAGCGAACCTCACTGCTTTCTTTGCGGAAGTCACCACCACGCGTTCCATGTCGGTATGCAAAGCCGTAAGCTGCAATCGTCAGCAGATGTCTGCGTGCCGGCTGATACGTGACCCAGGCATCCATCAGGCGTTCGCGCATTTTATCGCGAAGCTCTGTTTCTTTAAGCATATCTGCGACCATAATGTCAGTAACGTCGCCCACCATGCTTAAGTTAATTCCGCTCCAATCAGCAGAGCCATGCCAATAGAAAGTTGTATCGAAGTTCAAACCCACTTTGACTTTCAGTTTATTGAAAGACTTTAGATAACGCTCTTTGTACGACGCATCTCCCGTGAATAACGTCGCAAGCCCTAAGGCCGCTGGCATATTCTGCGGTTTTTCTGACATGATTCTTAAGTCGGGAAGACGACGAGATTTTTCGCGAAGTTCGTTCCAGATTTCTGTGTCTGAAGTTGGAATGACAAGACTTGCCCAAAGAAATCCATGAGTGATTCCCTTGACCATGTCGTTATTCCCGCCCTCTAACCAAATAAGATTTGCGAATTTGCCCGTCCCACGGTGCCATTTTTGAGGAACCGGATTTTGCGGATTGTATATCGCAAGAGTGCGGGCGAATTCTTTGTTATCGCCCGTAATCTCCATCAAAGTCATAAGTCCCTTAAGAGATTTACGAACATTTTGCAGGGCTTCTGATTCTTTCGTGTTCAAATAGCGCATGGCTTGGGAGGCGACATACATACCAGTCCATAATGCAGAGTCGCCATCAGGACTATAGGAAACAAATCTTCCTTGCTCATCCAAAACCGCGTGCGAAACCATACCGGCTTCGTTGATATGGAAATCTTTCGCATTCTTATCATACCCTTGAGCTTTGTCAGGCAAAGTGGGTGAGTAAGCATTACGTTTCACCACAGCCTCTGTGATGCTAATATCGTCGGTAATTTTATTTGTTACGCGAATGATGTCCTTGTTATTTCGATAAAACTCAAAGTCCGTAGGATCAAAAACGACATAAGGATGTTCGTCTTTAAACTCGAGCCGGTTTTTATACGATTTTACCAATGGATCCTTGTCGTAACCGATATCCATCTTAAATAACTTGATGACTCCACGAACAGCGACAGGAATGGACTTGCCTTTCGCATCTAGATTTTTTCGTTCATTCACCCACAATGGACGAGCTTCCAGATTTCGGCGCGTGGTAATCCACTCCGAGTATTCAGATTCTTTTTTGTCGCTAAACTTCGTCGATAGTCCCGCAGGCGATGTCACGAATCTTGATAGCACAGTGACGGGCGCACGAAACTCTGAGGGATCTCTTTTGAGAGTTCCAAGTTTTGTGATGAAATCGGCTTGCTTGATGTCATAAGAAATTGTGAGCGTATTTGCGGAAGCCACGGCTTTACCAGTCCACACTTCCTGCACTCTGAGCCCATCAAAGAAATAATTAATATAGGTGACAACACGGACGACGTTGAATGTGCCATCGTTTGATTTGCGGAGTTCTAATTCACCGTTGTAAGGCCCACGCGTGGAAGATGTTCCTTGAAGAAACCAAATGCCCTCCATACCGCCCGAGGCTTGCAAAGAAGCGATATCACGCGGAATCTGCTTTTCTTTGTGAGTGCACGATCCTAAAACAACAACGCTCAAAAATAAAAAGAGGAATGAACTCAATAATTTCATTCCTCTATTGTCTCTAAACTCATCTGTGGGCAGGAGTCCTGAAAGTCCTATTCCCCGTCTTTAGTAGGGTACTTTGTCTGCTTTTGTTTGCCACTCTTTGAATACCGCTAGGGCTTCTTGGTGAGCGCATTGTTCCATCGGGACTTTGCGGTCTGAAATGGCTTTAGGGATTTCTTCATAGATGAAGTCATCATCGAAATTGATTTCTGCCGCATCTTTTCTGGTATTGGCGTAATAAATTTTACCGATGCGCGCCCAGTAAATTGCTGAAAGGCACATAGGGCAAGGTTCACAGCTTGTGTATATTTCTGCGCCATCCAGGCTGAAGTTTTTTGCGCTTTCGCAAGCGTTACGGATGGCCACAACTTCCGCATGGGCCGTAGGGTCGTTCGAAGAGGTTACTTTATTCCAACCTTCTCCGATAACTTTACCATCTTTGACGATGACAGCTCCAAAGGGGCCCCCAGCGCCAGCCTGCATGTTTTTTCTAGAGAGCTCAATGGCTCTAAGCATGAATTCCTTTTTCATAGGGGACCCATACTGGCGGGACTCGGGGGATTAGTCAACCCTCGAGCCTGGGTTGAGTCGTCCTCAGGTTTCTGCTGTCCCCAGTTAAATTAAATTGCCTTAAATGAATGTATCTCCGTCCCGAAGTCCCTTGGGTTCCTTAAATGACCACCGCCTTGTCAGTATTGAATTAAGTACCTGTACAAAAAACTGACAGTAGAAACAAACACATAATTTGATTTATAACTCTGCTGCTAGGGGATTTCATGACATTGCGACTTCTATCATTAATTATTTCAGCGTTATTGATTCAAGCGTGTTCTTTTAAGAAGGACGATGGCGAAGCATCGCCTGCAGTTCCTGCGAATAGCGATGTTATTGAAACCATCCAGAAGGAACAGGAAAAGCAAGCCTTTGAGGGTAAGCTTACGGAGCAGAATGTTTCTGTGAAGTTCGAAGAAACTCCAGACCCTCTCGGATATAAAATGGTCATTTCATGGCCTGAGGAAGCTAAGCGAGTGCAAATTTCCATAAACGGAAAAGTTAAAAAGATCTATAACTCAACCGATCTTCAGAGTAGCCATAGTGAAGTAGTCAGTTCGGGAGAAAATTTCGAGATTACTTTGATTGCTTTCGACAGTCTTGGCATGGCTCCATATTCCGCTTTAACACTGGTTAAAACAGCCCCTACAGATTTTGTTGTAAGTAAGCCTCTAGAGCTTACCGAAAGTCGTACCATTGAAATCAATGGACGTTTTTACTTTCTGAAGAACGGTAAAATAAAAACAAATGGCCACAATCTATCGATCAAAGCTAAAAAGTTAATTATTGAAAGTGATGATAGGCCAAGCGCTCTATTCTCGTCGCACATAGTGACTCGTTTTCCTGGTGAGTCTATGGAAGAACCGCATGAAGTTTCTGGATCCACCGTCTTAATCCGAGCCTCCTTGGGAAAAGGTCATCTTCAAGTATCTATGGTCGGCGGAGCAGGCAAAGACGGTCTTCACGGCAATGACCTAGAAGCGGTTATGGGAGTTGAGTCAGCTAAAAATGGATTGGATGGATTAGCAGGTACTACGACAAAGGTTTCTAAGCCATGCCCTCGACGATTGGGCATCGACGCACCTCCATGTGAGGGTGAAACTACTTTATGCGTAAAGCCTCCAGAAAACGGACAACCTGGCAAAGATGGTACGCCTGGGCGCGATGGACAAAACGGACAAGATGGCGGTAGCACTGGCAACCTCACCATCTTCATCGAAGACCAAACAGAATTCTCTGCGTATGTATTCCAGCGCAAAGGCCTACCTGGTAAAGGCGGAAAAGGTGCTCCTGGTCATCCAGGAGGTATCGGCGGTTCGCCGGGAGCAAATCCAGCCCCATGCCCTCCTGCCGCAAAAGGTGCCGACGGCAAGCGCGGGCCAGATGGTAAAGATGGTTTAGACGGAGCACCTGGCTTGCTCGGGGAGATCTTTCACAATATTAAAAATATCTACGTTGAAAAGCAGTAGGACCTATTGGCTTTGTTCTAACCAAGAGAGACTGTTCTTTTCAAAGAACGTTCTACTCAGCAGCTCCTTTGCGTCAACCCATCCATCATTGGTGCTATCTTGCCAGCTCTGTCCCCAGGAATTGTGCACTTGAAGTGCATCGTAACATTGATTCTTGCTGTTACATACCTTGCGATAACCCTTTATGACTACAGCATGTCCTTCGCCCTCAAGTTTACCATCTTTCATCGTGCCACAGTTCTTTTGAGATTTAGCTTTTAAAGGAGTTTGTGTGCAAAATCCCAAAGCAATCGGTCGCTTTTTCGTGCCTAATACCTCTTTGATTTTACCTAAAGTTGCATCGTAGTTCGACTTACTATCAGGGAAAGTTTGTACTTTCCAAGATCCCTTCAAACTAACTTGATTGTTTAAGTCCCAACAGTTGTCAGGGATAAGAAGTTTGTCTAAGAATTTTGAATAAGTTTTTTCAGCGAAAGCTTGGAGTATCTCTTGATTGGATGGCTTTAAGTTAAATTCTTCACGCAAACTATTTGCGGTCGCTGTCGCGTACTCCAACGCACAATCAGCGCATTTTGCCTGCTTTCGTTTATACTCATTGAATACATCTTGAAAACGTTGCCACATGGCCAACTCCGTTTTTTGTGCTTGAGCTGGGTCAGAAATTCTGGCGACAACTTGGTCAAACGGCGCACATGACTCTTTAGCGACTTGATTTGATTGAATAGCATTGTGGAGCGTAAATGCCTCTGCTCCTCCTGCCGTATTAAGACCTTCATAATTAAATCTGTCGCTTATGTCCGCTTCTTGCGGCAATTCAGAAGCAAATCTAGTCATATCTAAAGGAGATGCTTTTTGATCTGGGCTCACCGACGAACAATCAGTAATTTTTTTAGCAACACAGTTCGCTTCATCATAAAGGGTACTAGCAACAAACGAATAGCAAATACCAATGCTATCTTGCGAACGAATGGATGGCATATTTTTGATAATAAGTTCAGAGCTTTTATCTGGCGAAAACTCTGAACCAAAAGGATTTAATCCTTGAGCACCATAGCTGATATTCGTCAGGAAGATTCCTATTAGTAAAACCAATCTATTCATGGTCAACCTCATTTATGATGCCCATTATAAAGAGTCCAAGCATCGATCATGGAACCATCAGGAAAAACGCAATAGTCATACTCCCTGGCCTTTTCGTCCTTCAAAATTCTGTTGTTAGCGTCAAAAACGCTGCAATACTTCGCTGCGGGATTTCCTATCAACGGACCCACTTGAGGAGTTTTCAAACTTCCCTTAGCCGCCTTCCAAGCCAAACAATCTAGCTTTCCACTTTTGAGACAGTTAGAAGAAATCTTAAATCCGTCTTTTGTTACGATTTTAATTATTTCATATTTATTAGTTTTCGGAGAAAACAGTTTTAGGGCGTCGTCTTTGCACAAGGCTGCCAAGGAAAAGAACAAACTGCTCAAAAATATCAATAACTTCATATTTATAATAATAGTGAAATTTAACGCAATCTGGGAGTGGCCCTGACGGGCTGAAAAAAAACTAGTCTTAGATACAGCAGGACTTTCGCCTTATTTAAATTATATAAATTATTCCGAGAAGTTGTCTGTGAGAATTATACTCGCTTTTGTTTTTATCTTTAATTCCTCGGCTCCGGGAAGTGCCAGCACTTCTCGGTTCACACCTATATATAATCCAGGCGGAAACATTCCTGGTAGATTTATAGTTGCCAATGAAGATTATGAAGATATTCGAATTGATTCTGATTTAGATGGCTTCGTAGACATCTGGCATCTTGAAAAAGGATCACTCACAATAAATATCAGGTATGAGCTGGGTAGAGTAAGTAGCTACGTGATTAGAAAAATCGAAAACAATACCGCTACCGAGATCCTTTATGTTGAGGACTCAAAAGCACTGACTTTACGAGAGGCCAAACTCCGACCACTTTTAGAAATGGGATTCACGGATAAAGACCTTTGCACAGAGAACGTTAAGTCTGCACAAGAAGAATTAAAAAAATTTTCAGAAAATATAAATGAAGCAGTGGCATTTGAAGCCGCAGGCAAAATGATTGATGCTAGCTGCTCATCGCTCATGGATCGCAAATCGCTAAAGCTTTTAAAAAATAATCTTGCAAAAGTTTTACTTGATGGGAATCCGTACGATAAATGCTTCAATAGTGCAGAATTCAAAAAGGCATTTCAAAAAACAAAGAATAATGAAGTTTTCTTAGAGCTTTTAAAATCTCGAGACGCCCTTCAAAGAAAAAAATTGGTGTCCTCCCCCCCAGAATCTCTAATTAGATGTGAGAATGAAAAAGAAAGTAAGTCGGTAGCTAAAACAAACGAAAAAGGCCAAATTACACTTTTCGTTCCCGAATCAAAATCCTTAGAAATTCAGCCTGTGCATTTACAGCATGAATTTCTACATAGAATAGGCGTGGTAGAGGACAAAGACGTCAATAACATTCTCAATTCATGCAAAAAAGGTGCAATTCAAAATGGTGTTCCGAAGTTTGTGGGGGCTTTGCTTCCAAACTCTACAACGGCATTTAGCCAGGTCAACGCCAAGGAATCAGCGAACGTAAAAACCGACAAGGTTGAAACGGTGAAGCGTCCTGTGGCGACTTCGACTGCGAAAGAATCGAATGTGCCGACAGCTAAGGCGGCCGCTCGAAGTGTTGCATCAGAAAACACTGCGAATGTTCCAAAATCTTTGGTGGATTCACAAACCGGCTCACCACCTCCAGCACAATTAGCGCAAGTTATTTCCAATCCGCCGCCGCAAACCGAAGCTGGTGCTCAGCAAGCATACGAGACATCCACTTCACAAAGTGGCGGTGTTTTTAGAGCGGCAAATAATTTAATGGGCTCGATGAACACTCCTGCTGAAGCGAGTACTCGCTTGGCGAAACAGGGAAGTGATTCCGAGATCGGCGAAACTACATCTTCAAGTCTAAAGAAATCATCTGTAACTTCATCAAGTGTTCCAGCCACAGCTGCGCTGCGCTCGCGTAACACAATAGGGTCCGATGAAAGAATAGTTGAAAGCATTACACTAGACGGCTCAGGCTCCACTGTCGTAACACCTACGCCCGTACAACAACGAAACCAACAGGTTTCGAGCACAAATCCAACAAACACTAGGCAAACCGTCTCAAACGAATCTAAGCAGCAGCAACGTATGCCTTCGAGCGAGCTTGGCTCTGCACCCAGTGTCTCTTCGGGAGGAAGCACGGGTGGTGCATCTAGTGCCTCCCTTGGCAACAGCTCACCAAACATCAGTGGAACACAGCAGATCCCAAGCAGGGCAAGTAACAAGTCTTCGGGTGGTTCAGCTAATAATCAAAATAGCGCATCAAAAGAAGAGGTTATTACCTTCATCAGTCGTAGTGAATATGCCTCAGCGAAAAGAAAGTTGAAAGACCCTGATTTCAGCAAGCAGCTCGAAGCACAAAGCATCTCGATCTACGATCTTTATGGAAATACGTATGGAGCGAAAAAGGGCGAAGTCATTTTCCTAGATCAAGGAGACAAGTTTGTTCGTCAAAAATAAAAAGAACAAATCTATTGTCTTCTTAATCGTTTTCACCTTCTGGGTTGGTTACATTTCGGTAGGTCTTACTGAATTCTACGCGAACATCAGTAAACTCACCGACGCACAAATGAACGAGCGAAAAAATGAACTCGTATATCTTCAGGAAAGCTTCATTCCTTTAGTGATAGAAGAAAATTACAGCCTATTAACGGATCGATTAAACAGCGCACGGCAATTGCAATTTTTAGACTTCTTCATTGTCCAAAGAAACGGAGAGGTTCTTACTTGGTATAACAACTTTGACAACCTTGATGGAATTAACGTTGATTATAAAAAGTTTAACGCTGTTGTCGAAAATGATCATCTTGCACTTCGAACCGTGAAAATCGGCGACACAAAGTTCACGGTTGGTATTTTTCAAGATAAAGCGAAATACATCCGTGCAATGGCCTGGATGATGAAAGGCCCTATCCTTCGGGAGATTTTGCTAGTTACGATACTATTGAGCGTCGTAGTTTACATCTACCTCAAAGACATCATCGACCTTTCTAAAATTCTCGCAAGTCGGTCGCGCGAAAAAATTGCTGAGATTAAAACAAACTCCAAAGAAGCCGAAACTATTCTTCAGGCCTCTATGGGTCTTGAGGGAGAGCGTGTTCGTCTAGAAAAACTAAGTGAGGTCTATAGCGAGACTGTAGGCCCCGCGATTCTTCACGAACTGAAAAGTGGCAAGGAAGCGCCATACAATTTCGAAGCAACAATGTGCCGGGTGGATCTGAACGGATACACTCAGATGTTCCTTGAAAAGGACAACACTTATTTAATTACTATACTGAACCAGTACTTCGCTCGCGCAAGGGAAGTCATTCAACGTTATGATGGTTTGATTTATCAATTCGTCGGTGACGAGATCGTATTTCATTTTAAAGACGACATGACTCCGGGGCTTTCCACTGAATCTTTGGCGGCCGCCTGCATTCGCGATTTGTTTTATGAAGCAACCGTGATTGAAAACGGCCTTCCTGAAGAAGCCAATTATTACTTCAAATTGAAGGGCTCCTTCGCGCACGGAGTAATGCGTTTCATCAAATTAGATGAAGGTCACGCTATGAGTGGCCTTCCGCTTATCGAGTCTGTAAGACTGCTTTCATTAGTAGATGACAAAAGTCATCAAGTTCTAACATTCTTTCAAGATGCCTCTCAGAATACCGAAGGCTTGCTTTTTGTTTTTGATCGCAAGGTGAATCAACTCAAAGGATTCAAAGAAGAATCTATGATCTGTCGCGCGCGCGATTTCAACTCGATTGAATGGATTTTTGAATCTGCGATGTGGGATCGTCTTTCCTATTTCCGCGCCGATGCTCACATGCTCTTCACATTAAAAAAGTTAAGATTGATGGCGATCACTCGCAGAGACGATGATTTAGTTAAGATTCTTCACGCTCTTCGCTTCCATAAGTTTGAAACGACACTTGAAGAGATCTCAAAAGAGGCTGAAACAACATTTCATTCCTTTTTTACTGCTGAACAAGAAAAGCTTCTTAGCACAAAAGTCCTTTCTGCTTACGTGAGCCTTATAGGCAGAATCATACCTAAAGAACATTGGACGAAGACCTTAGAGGACCAATTAGCTAAACTTCTTGATCACGATGACTACCGCGTTCAGGCAAACACGATCGTTGTTTTAGGAAAATACGGATATCCAGCAAGAAAGATCTGGGAAAACATGTTTTCTAAGAACAACCGCGTGGCCGCTGACACCATCGTGGAGGTCGCAAAACAACAGCTGAATGCCGATGTTTGGGACGCATTACACAGATTGCTATCAAGCACTCAGGCAAGCCACCGCAGTTCAGGAGATTTCGCGTTAGAAAGTATTCTGAAATATTATGGGGAATTGGATCCGGTCTATTTGAAAACGAATCCGTTCCTTATCAAAATGCAGGGATTAAGAAAACCGAAGGCGGCCTAGTGATTGGCGCCTTTTAGTTTTTTCAAGTAGCCATTAACCATCGGCCACACTACCGGAATCAAAGAGACGCCAATAACTCCGAAGATCACGATGTGGAAATTTCTTTTTACAACGGGAAGATTTCCAAAGAAGTGACCCGCCAGAATAAAGATAAAGACCCAAGCGATCGCACCAATAATGTTGTATGAAACGAACTTACGATAATTCATTGAACCGATGCCCGCTACAAACGGTGCAAATGTTCTTACAATCGGTGCAAAACGAGCGGCCACAATAGTGAATGCTCCCCACTTCGCGTAAAACTCTTGAGTTTGCAGTAGATATTGTTTTTTAAAGAAGCGGCTGTCTGATTCAAAAACCTTCGGTCCTAAATATTTGCCGATATGATAATTCACGGTATCGCCAAGAATTCCCGCAATAGTTAAACTCCCCAGCAAAATCCAAAGATTCAAGCCGCCCTCTACCGTCGTCAGTGCGCCAAGCGCGAACAACAAAGAGTCCCCAGGCAAGAAAGGAGTTACAACCAATCCCGTCTCACAGAAGATAATCAGGAACATGATCACATAGATCCAAGGACCAAACAAAGCCATCCATTCCACAAGATGCTGATCTAAGTGCAAAATAATATCGATGAGTGTTCCCATGTATCGCCCTTCCGTTGAGTCGCCAGTTTGTCGAACTTAGTGGCGAAACTCAATGTTTTCGCACAGCAAGAATGTAATTACTCACAAATTAGGCGCCTTAATGGCATGTAGGCGTAACTCGCATAACAATTATTTCCATCGAAAAACAGAGGAGCTCACATGGAATTCTTTAAGGCAAAAGATCAAGCCCGCATTTTTTTCCGCGACATGGGCGAAGGTGCGCCCGTGATTTTGATTCACGGATGGCCGCTGAACGCCGACATGTTCGAATATCAAACTCTAGATCTCTTAAAGAAAGGATTTAGAGTTATTACCTATGACCGCCGTGGGTTCGGTCGATCCGAACAAACCGCAAGCGGAAATGACTACAACACTTATGCGGATGATCTGGATTCTTTAATCAACCACTTAAAACTCGAAAAAGTATCCCTTGTCGGTTTTTCAATGGGCGGAGGAGAAATCGCGAGATATTTAGGTCGTTACGGCTCTTCCAAAATCTCTAGTGCCATTCTTTTAGGAGCGGTGACTCCTTATCTTTTGCAAGACGATAGCAATCCCGACGGAGTGGAGCCGAAAGTCTTCGCACAAATGATTTCGCAAATTGAAGAGGATCGCCCCGCATTCTTTGCCCAGTTTACGAAAATGTTCTTCGGCGTGAACGTGGTAAAACATCCTGTCTCGGATGAAACTCAACAATGGTGTTTTAACATGGCGACGATGGCTTCGCTGAAAGCGACTTTAGATTGCGTCACGGCATTCGGCCACACTGACTTTCGTAAAGACATGAAGGCGTTTGATATTCCAACACTTATTATTCACGGTACTGACGATAAGATCGTTCCTTTGAAAACCTCAGGTGAGGCGGCCGCTAAGCTAGTACCCCAAGCGATTTTCAAAAAGTATGATGGAGCTCCCCACGGACTATTCATCACTCACAAACAACAACTGAATTCAGAAATTTCGAAGTTTCTTGATCAGAACAAAGGATCCGTAATTTCAAAACGCATACGAACTGACGAAACGATTGATAAAACCGGTTCTGCGATCAGTAGAGGTCATTAATTTTTTGGGATTTTAAATCGGACTGGAAGCCCTAAATGGCGGAGAGTGAGGGATTCGAACCCTCGAGCCCCGCGAAGGGCTGCCAGTTTTCAAGACTGGTGTATTCAACCACTCTACCAACTCTCCGTCGACCGTTTTATGGGTTTTGACGTGAGACTTCAAGCAGTTGTTGCGCTTAACGCATTACAGTACAAAAAAGAAGCAGGCACCTTTTTAGCGGATTTCTTTGCGACCGCCCATGTAGGGCTGAAGTGCTTTCGGAATCGCGACGGAGCCATCTTCACGTTGGTTGTTTTCAAGGATTGCAACCAGTGTTCTGCCTACGGCCAAGGCAGATCCGTTCAATGTGTGAACGAATTGAGGTTTTCCACCTGCAGAACGGAAGCGGATGTTGGCGCGACGAGCTTGGAAGTCTTCGAAGTTAGAACATGAGCTGATCTCGCGGTACGTGTTTTGACCAGGCAACCAAACTTCAAGGTCGTGAGTCTTCGCGGATCCAAAACCCATGTCGCCGGTACAAAGAAGCATACGGCGGAATGGAAGCTCAAGATCCATCAACACTTGTTCCGCGTGAGACGTTAAAGCCTCGTGCACTTCGTAAGACTTATCAGGATGACAGAACGTCATCAGTTCCACTTTGTCGAACTGATGCTGACGAATCAAACCCTTCGTATCACGGCCAGCACTGCCTGCCTCGGAACGGAAGCAAGGAGAGTAAGCACAGAAGCTAGAAGGAAGATCTTTTTCATCCAGAATTTCGTTATTAAAGTAATTCGTCACTGGAACTTCCGCCGTCGGAATCAAATAAAGATCAGAGCCTTCCAAGTGGAAAACGTCTTCTTTAAATTTCGGGAAGTTCCCAGTACCGAGCAAACTGTTACTGTTCACCATGAACGGCGGAATCATCTCGGTATAACCATGCCGAGTTGAGTGCATATCCATCATGAATTGAATCAAAGCACGTTCCATTTGTGCTGCCGCCCCTTTAAGGAAGGCAAAGCGAGTTCCGGTAGTTTTACCTGCGCGCTCAAAATCAATGATGTTTAAAGATTCGCCCAATTCCCAGTGTTCTTTAGCTTTAAAAGAAAATTTCGGAGGCTCACCCCAAGTTTTTAAAACTTTGTTTTCTTTTTCAGAAGAGCCCACTGGCACAGAGGCATTAGGTTTATTAGGAATAATCAAAGCCAAGTTATAAACTTGTTGGTCCGCCTCGGCCGCTTTTGCCTCAAGCTCTTTCACTTGAGTTTTCAAAGTATCAACTTCCGCAAGAACCGCAGAAGCATCTTTACCTTCACGCTTTAGCTTACCAATCTCACCACTCAATTTATTCTGATTCGCTTTCGCTGTTTCAGCCTGAGTGATCATCTCTTTACGTTTTTTATTAAGCTCCATGATCTGCTCAAGCACATCCGTCGAAGCCCCACGATTGATCAACCCCTGCTTATACTCATCAAAATAAGAAGTCCCATTTTCAGCTTTTTTCTCAAGAAGTTTAATATCAATCATCGTCAACGTCCTTCACTTAACAATCACAAAAACAAAATTAAAATATTATAGAATACAGTGATTCGAATTTTAGATGGAACGAATCACGATTCAGAGCTCGTCAGATTAGTTTCTAAAGAAACTCTTCTCAGACTTATGCTCTCTCGGAAACCCAAAATAAATTTCCCAAGTTCCCAATACCCAGAACCAAGGCTGTTCAAAAAGGTCCAAGCGCAAGGCGGAGGGTCTTTTGAGCAGCGGAGGCGTACTCCAAGTACGTCGGAGCGGAACAAAAGGCCCGACAACGCAGTCGATGGGGCCTTTTTCAACAGCCGCTACGGAGCCACTAATATATACATTCTTAGTAGCATCCCTACAAGAACGCATATCAAGTCAAAGATCAAAATCTGCCCAAAGCTCCAACTCGATTGGAGTTTAAGAATCACTGCGGTGACCACAACCATTACGAAAATAAGGGCAAAAGTTCCGTAGCCCATCAATTCTTGGCCGATTAAGCCCAAGACAAGGCCTAAAAGAATCCCTGTGATAAAACGCAAAGTGAAGTGGAAGAAAGAAAGAGTGCTGGATTTGACTCCCTCTTGAGCGCTGCTTGCCAGCCCTCTCATTTTGTCGCCGATTCCCATGGCTGAATTTCTCCTGACGTCCGTCCTTAGTTGCCGAGCCGTGAAAGTTTGTTTTCTATTTCAACACGATCTGGGGCATTTGGCGAGAGGCCTAAATATTTATTATAAGCCTGCGCCGCAGAGCGAGCATCCCCTTTAAGTTCGTAGATCGCCCCTTGCTCACGATAAATTTCTGCAAATCCGCTTTCGCGGCTAGAAGCCAAAGCCAACATGTCTTCAGCAACTTCCAATGAGCCCGACTGACGATAGCAGGTCGCGGACTTCACATAAATATCCGCACCTTGAGGACGAAGCTTCATGGCTTGAGAGTATTCTGCCGCACATTCCGCAAACTGTTTGCGAGCTGTATAAACTTCCGCCGCCAGGATATATGAATCAGCGACGTTAGGATTTAGTTTCTTTTCAGATTTCGAAGCCTCAAGTGCCGTCGTAAAATCACCTGAAGAAAAGGCTGCTTTACCAATATAATAGTGCGTTCTTGGATAGTTCGGATTTAAACGTTGAACCCGCTTAAACTGCTGAATGGCTTCTTCAAAACGACTTGTTTCCAAATAAAGTTTCCCGGCTTGGAACAAGGCTTCACCATCCGTTGGATCAAGAACGGCCGCGCTTAAAAAAGCTTTCAAAGCTTTGTCATTAAGACCCAAAGCCTTTTCACTTTCGCCAAGCCCTAGCCATGCTTTTTTATTCTTAGGATCGGCTTCAACCACACGCTCATAAATCTCTTTGGACTGACTGTAGCGGTCTTCCGATTTATAAACTTCGGCTAAGGCCACGCGATAATCCAAAGTATAAGAGAATCGTTTGATCAACTCATTCAGGTAATTAATCCCTGAATCCACACCGTTGGTTTGCGCCAGCATTTTAGCATAAGTGATCTGCGCCTCAGGGTTGGTCGCATCGATCTCAACCGCTTTCGTGGCATAGCGAATGGCATCTTTGGCAGCATTTTCTTTTCGTTCAATTTCTTTTTTGTTCAAAGGAATAATCGAACGAGCTAGCAAAGCATTCGCTTTAGATAACAAGATGTGCGTTTCGATATCGCCGTCGTAAGCTTTCACGGCGCGAAGGGCATAGTTCACGGTGCCAACCATATTGTTTTTTCTAAACTCTAAAAGAGCTAAACCACGCAAAACTTCATAGTTATTAGGGGCGATTCGAATGGCATTTGTTAGAATCTGAGTGGCGCCAACGAAATCAAATCTTTGCGACATATAGTCCGCCTGTAAAACGTAAGCGGACACAAGCTTCGGCTCTGCTTTGATGGCTTTATTCAGCCACTCAATCGCCTCGAAGCTTTGATTTAATTGCCACAAACATTTTGCCGCTTTCATTGCCGCAGTTCCATTCTTAGGATCTACTTCAAAAGCCGCTTTGAACTCGGCTTGAGCCGCTAAGAAGTCCCCTTGACGCACGTATTGGTCACCTAAATAAAGAAGCTCATTGTTACGGCCTTTATCGCCCTTCACTTTATCAGATCCACCTAGGCGGATTACGAGTTGACGAAGTTCCGTATTATTAGGATTTAGCGCAAAACCTTTTTGAGCCGCTTCTAGGGCTTTTTTCTTTTCTCCGCGAAGAACGAAGATTTCTGAAAGAACGGAATAACCATCAGCTTCGACAAGCTGAGAAACTTTCCCCTTCGCATCTAATGCCGTACTTAAATAGCTGTACGCTGTATCTGATTTTTTAAAACCGCGATACTCAACAATCCCTAACAGGATTTTAGCTTCACGATGTTTAGGATTTTTCTTAATTACGTTAGTTAAGATCGCTGACGACGAAGTGAAGTCGCCTTGCTCAAAGAAAACTTTGCCCAACGCCACTTGGGGACCTAACCATTTATCCCAAAGTTGGGCGGCTTTTTCATAGTAGGGCATGGCATTGTTAAAGTCTCGTTCGCCATCAAGCAGCTCCGCTTTGAACGCATACAATACAGGAAGCAAAGAGAACGGCTCGCTGCTTTCAAGGGTCGCTTCGACAACACCTTTGGCTTCTTTGTATCTTCCAGAAGTCATCAGCTTTACGGCTTCACAGACTTGTCCAAACGGACTGACAACATTTAAAGCACGTGTTGATTGAGTCGCTGTGGCCACTGTCTTAATGTCTTGCGCATCTTGAACGGCAAAAGGCCAAAGCTCTTTATAAACGACGCAAAGAAGAGCGCGCACTTCGATATTCATCGGCGCACCTTCAACAAGGCTGACAAGTTTATTTTGAGCCGACACGTAAGAATCAAAAGTGTCTTGCTCCATTGCGAAAAGAGCTTCGTTTAATTTTTCTTTCACAGCTTGATCAGACAACGTATTTGCCGACTTACCCGGAGCTAACAAATGAATTTTAGATCCATCATCGGGACCGGCATCCCAGAATAATAAAGCCCCACCAATCACAACGACTGCGATAAGAATAATAAATGGCAGCTTTAAGTTTTTACGAAGCTCGCCGCCTTCCATGTTATCGACATTGGACAATTCAATAACAGAATCAGATTTTCCAGAGCCTGCGTTTGAAACCGAAGAGATTTTCGCTGCCGGTGGCACATAAGCCGGAGTTTCATAGATATCCACCTGCTGCTTTGGCTTATCGATTTTAATATTCGCAAAACTATCCGGAGTCGGAGTTGGAATTTGTGTATTCGTTTTCGCTGAAGGACGGGGAGGCTGCACAATGACAGTTTCAGCTTCCATCTTCTGAGCTTTTTTTGGATCGACATCAACGATGCCTTCCAGAGCTTCAAGAAGTTTGTCGTAAAATGCAGGCTCTTTCGAAATCAAAGTCCACTGGCCATCAGGCAACTTCGAGATCATCTCTTGACCCGAAAAAACACCCTCACCAATCATGCGAAGAATGGCTTCAGTAGAATACGGTCCCTTAACCTGACCATTCCGTGTTTTTACGACCCAAGTGACTTGTATACGCGACATAGACACCTGATTATACTGAGGTTTTTGACAAAGGACTATGGCCCTGCGGACCAGGCCCCAAGGTCTGTGCTTTAGTCGCGGAAATGCCCTTAAAATGGTTCCAGAATAGAACCCCCGTTCCAGAATGGAATTACCTTTGGTTCCGATTTGAGTTGAGCTCTTACAACCACCGGATTCCAAATCGAAATTAAGGCACTTTTAGACCTGTCTCAGTTTGGCACACGACTTGCTTTATAGACTTTCGTTAGTTGTTACTTTTGGGGAGTACGTAAGTGATTCGTAACGCATTGATTGCTGTCTACATCTTGGTTGTTCTTGCGATTTCAGCAGTAGCTCGCGCAGGAGTTCTTCCAAATAATGCTCTTGGTGAAGACATCACTTCTACGGAACTTCAAAACTACAACTTCAAAACACACGTTGGTGAGATCGTGGCTTTGGCTGATGGATCGCTTGTGTTGGCGATGGAAGATCAGCAAACATTCTTCGTATTGAAGTCACAAATCGAACTTACACCTTTTGTTGGTTCTAAAGTTATGGTTAGCGGTATTGAACTTGAACATCAACTTGCTCCCAACTTCGAGCTTGAAACTGTGGACCCCCTCCCTAGTTTCGGTTCTGGGAACAAAGCAGTCGTCTTCTTTGTGTTCGGTATCAGCGAGGTTAGATAATAACCTCTGATCATAGGGTCTCAGCCCCATCCCCTCCGCGGGCTGAGACTAGTTTTTTTCTCTAAAAAAGGCCTACGGATCCCCCTCCTTGTAGGCCTTTTTCTTTTTTGCCCTCACATCATTCCTGTTTTAGTCTTTGATGCATGCAACAATTGTTATTTGTTTTCCTTTTAGTTTTTTCGTCTTCTTCTTTTGCCGCAAAGATCAGTATCACTATGGACGACTTCAATGTTCATGAAGAAACTTTGCTCACGGCACCTGAAAGAAATAAGAAGCTGCTATCGGTTTTAAAAAAGCATCGCGCGAAGGCCGCGATGTTCGTGGCCTGCAAACACTTAAAAACAGATCGAGATCAAAATCTTCTTCGAGATTGGGCGACCGCAGGCCATATGGTTGGCAGCCACACGGTAAATCATAAAAAATTTGACGCCAAAGTTTTGGTCGAAGATGAAATCAACGATATTCAGGCTTGTCATGAGCGACTTAAAGGCGAAGCTGGTTACGTTAAAATATTCCGCTTCCCGATGCTTGCCGAAGGAGACACCGTCGAAAAGCGCGATGCGGTTCGAGAGTGGCTTAAGAAAAACGACTATCGCTTCGGTCACGTCACGATTGATGCTTCCGACTGGTACATCGATCAGCGCTTGCGTCAGAAGCTTCAAGCAGACCCGAAATTTGACCTTAATAAATTTAAAGACTTTTATCTTCAACACATGTGGGAGCGGGCACAGTACTACAACGACCTTTCAAAGAAGGTCATGGGTCGAGAGGTTACACATACTCTTCTTGTTCACTACAATCTTTTGAATGCGCTTTTTTTGGATGACTTGATAACTATGTTTAAGCGTCAGGGCTGGAAAGTCGTCGATGCTAAAAAAGCCTTTCAAGATCCTGTGTTTGGGATTCTTCCCAACAGCATGCCTTCAGGGCAAAGTGTATTGTGGGGATTAGCTAAGGAAAGCGGCAAGTTTGAAAACATCCTTCGTTATCCTGGCGAAAACGATACATATGAAAAAGAAAAGATGGATGCTTTAGGATTATAGCTCCAGAAACTAAAAAGCCCTGATGTTACTCAGGGCTTTTTGTTTTTTTTAGTCGATACGGCGGATCTTAGCGCCGAGAGAAGAAAGCTTGTCTTCCAGTTTTTCGTAACCGCGATCCAAGTGATAGATACGGTTTACCACAGTTTCTCCGCTAGCCACTAGGCCCGCAAGAACCAAAGAAGCACTTGCACGAAGATCTGTCGCCATCACTGGTGCGCCTGTCAGTTGACCTGGTTTACCACGAACAACGGCAACACGTGTCTTAGGAGTGATATCAGCACCCAAACGAATTAACTCTTGAACGTGCATGAAACGGTTTTCAAAAACAGTTTCAGTGATAACACTTGTTCCACGCGCCACAGTCATCAAAGCCATGAATTGAGCTTGAAGGTCTGTCGCAAAAAGTGGGTGTGGAGCCGTTGTGATATCAACAGCATTCCAAGAATCTGTTTTAAAGACTGTCATGGAATCTTTTGTCGTGTCGACTTTGAAACCCGCCTCACGCATTTTTAGAATCAAAGTTTCCAAATGCGCAGGAACACACTTTTCAACAGTCACTTGACCATGAGTGATAGCACCCGCGATCAAAAGTGTTCCAGCCTCAATACGGTCAGGCATGATGGAGTGCTCGGCAGGATGCAATTTATCTACACCATCAATAACGATAACACTTGTTCCGTGGCCCGTGATCTTTGCGCCCATCTTAATAAGATATTCCGCAAGATCTACGATCTCGGGCTCTTTCGCAGCATTTTCAAGAACCGTGCGCCCTTGAGCTAAAGCAGCGGCCATCATCACGTTTTCAGTTCCGCCCACAGTCACTGTTTCAAATAAGAAGTTAGCACCTTGTAAGCGCTTTGAAGCGGCGTGAACGTAACCTTCTTTTTGCGTGATCTCTGCACCCAAGGCTTTGAAACCTTCTAAGTGAAGATCGATAGGACGGCTTCCGATCGCACAACCACCAGGTTGAGAAACCACGGCTTCACCGTACTTCGCAAGAAGTGGACCCATACATAGGAAGCTTGCGCGCATCTTACGAACAAGATCATAACTCGCTTCATAAGACTGGATGCGGCTCACTTTGACGATGAACTTATCGCCATCCCAACGAGTTTCACAGCCCAAGCTTTCAAGCAAAGCTGCTGTCGACTCGATATCCTTAAGCTTTGGCATGTTCGAAAATACGTGTTCGCCTTCAGCTAGAAGAGTTGAGAAAAGAATTGGAAGTGCCGCATTTTTTGCGCCACTCGCAGATACTGTACCTTGAAGAGGGCCATTGCCCACGACGACCATTTTATCCATGTGTTACTCCACGAATGACTCTATCATGACTTGCGAGGTCTTTGACGACATTGATTTCGTTAAATATTTTTAAGCTATCGAAGTGCTCTTTCATCGCCGCACCTTGTGACATTCCCATTTCCATCAACATCAGTCCGGAAGGACTTAAGTGATTTCCATAGATTCGCGACCAGTTTTTCAAAAGAGCTAAACCATTATCATCCGCATAAAGAGCCGAATTAGGTTCAAACTTTTTAACGTTTTCTTCCACCTGATTATCTTGATGCGCAATGTATGGAGGGTTTGAGACCAACGCGTCGACTTTGTTTTTTCCAACAAAGCCCATGTAAGTCGACATAAGCATATCTTCTTGTGCGGCATCTGCGTGCAGAAACTTCACGCGATCAGCAACGCCTAGAGCTTCCGCATTTCTTGAAGCGACTTCCAAAGCTTTTTCGGAAAGATCCACAGCTAGAAGTTTGGCTTGAGGATATTCTTTTAACAAAGTCAGGCCAATGCAACCTGAACCGCAACCCAAATCCATAAAGCCCAGTGCGGCCTCTTTATCAGAATTCCAAGAAAGAACTTCTTCAATGATGTGCTCGGTTTCGGGGCGAGGAATTAAAACCGCTGGTGAAACTTCAAAACGATATTTAAAGAAATCGCGATAACCAAGAATGTACGCCACCGGTTCGCCCGAAGCGCGACGACGAACAAGCTCTCGCAAGATCACAAGCTCATCATCTTTCATGGGTTGATCGAATTTAAGGTAAAGCTGAATGCGCTCAAGTTTCAAACCGTGCGCAAGTAAAAGCTCGGCATCAAGACGGGCGGTCTCGATTTTCTTGTCCTTAAAAAAGGCGGTGGTTTTATCAAGAATCTCTTTGAGCTTCATATATGCCCCCACATCTTACTCTCTTTTTAGAAGAAGTGTTGGGGAAAATGAAGGCCATCGAAAATATCTATAAGGATTTCAATAACTAAGAAAGAAGGCGATTCAAAAAGGTTTCAGCGCAAGGCGGAGGGAGCGAACAAAGGCCCGAACGAAGTCGATGGGCCTTTTTCAATCGCTTATTGAGCGGAGGTTTGTTTCTTGAGGGCTTCTGCTTGGAAGTTCGCTACCAATGGATCAATCAGATACTCGAAAGAACCATTCATAACCTGGTCCAATTGATGGATGGTTAGGCCGATACGGTGATCAGTGATACGCGTTTGCGGGAAGTTGTAAGTGCGAATACGCTCTGAACGGTCGCCTGTCCCAATTTGCTCCAAACGAGTGTCCGAAGCCTCTTTACGAGCCTTTTCATCTTCGATTTGTTGAAGTTTCGCGTAAAGAATCTGGAAGGCGCGCTCACGGTTGGAAGACTGTGATTTACCCTCTTGGCACTTTACATCGATGCCCGTTGGAAGATGCACGATACGAACCGCAGACTCAGTTCTATTGACTGACTGACCGCCGGCACCTTGAGAACGCATGGTCTCAATACGCACGTCTGTCATTGGGATCTTGATCTCGTTCACTTCTACCTCAGGGATGACCGCCACGGTGACTGTCGACGTATGAATACGACCCGCAGCTTCTGTTTTAGGAACACGTTGAACGCGGTGAACGCCTGATTCGTATTTCAACTTACTGAAAACAGACTCGCCCGTGATGGAAGCGATGATCTCTTTGGCTCCCCCGGCGTTCCCTTCAGAATAAGAAAGCATTTCGACTTTCCAGCCTTGAGTAGAAGCATAGTGAGCGTAACCACGGAAAAGTTCGTCAGCAAAAAGAGCGGCTTCGTCACCACCGGCACCGGCACGGATCTCAAGGATGATATTCTTATCATCGTTAGGATCTTTCGGAATCAGAAGAATTTTAAGCTGGTGCTCAAGTTCTGGCAAAGCGGCTTCAAGCTCTTTCACTTCTTCACGGATCATTTCGCGCATTTCGGCGTCTTGTTCCGCAGTCAAAAGCTCTTTGCTGGCCTTTAAGTTTTCCGTTTTCTTTTTGAAGTCTCGGTAAACAAGAACAATCTTCTCTAGATTGCCAAGTTCTTTCATCAGTGCGCGATATTGAGTTTGATTGGAAGCAATATCGGGTCTTTGAAGAGCCATATTGACTTCTTCATAACGAGATTCCACCTCATTCAACTTCGAGAACATGCGAACCGCCTCTAGATCTATTGGTACATCAAGATGATTTTTTAAATTGCCAGAACCGAAAAATAAAATGCGGTTCGAAGAGTGAACCGCATTTCATACAAGAACGTCCTCCGAACGGAGGGCCGTAATTTATTTCTTGCCGTAACGTTTTTTGAAACGATCGATACGACCTTCAGTATCCATCACACGTTGTTTTCCAGTGAAGAATGGGTGAGATGCAGAAGAGATCTCAACTTTGATCAATGGATATTCTTTGCCGTCTTCCCATTTAACTGTTTCGTTAGAGTGAAGAGTAGATGTTCCCAAGAACGAGAAGTCGCAAGAGATATCTTTAAATACAACTGTATTTACTTTTGGATGTAGGTTTTGTTTCATGACCTGATTCCTTCTAAATAATTTAACCTATGGGTCTGTAAGATTGATTGGTTTAACACAGTGGGTCCCTAGTGTCGAGTACTAATCGCTGCTTTTTTCGGCAGGGATTCGATACTCGGTAGCCCCCGAATTAACCAAAATTAACCCGTCATATCAATACCTTATAATATTCCGTTTTTCTTAAATTCTTCCGCTTTCCCCTGAATCTTCCGCAAAATTCCGGACCTTTCAATAAACAAAATGAGGCCTAAGGGTCTATTCCGAGGACGGCTCTGCCCATTCTGAGCAGACTCAATATATTCGTCACATTAACAAGGTGAAAGTTGCTAAGTGGGCGCAGTACTTTTAAACCTAGGCCCATAACGGAGGACTTATGAAGTCGGTTATCTTAAGCGCGGCTCTTTTACTTTCAGTCACGTCGGCTCAGGCCGAGAGCATCTATTGCACTTTCACTGAACCCTTTTTGTCGGTGAGCTATAACAGTGACACGAACAAAGTTAAAATCACATCCCCAGACAATGGCGGTGCGGAACTCAACGGGATCGTGAAATACAAACAGGGCGGAGTCATCCGTTTTGAAGTCGAAGGTCTTACCCAATATCTTGATTTGTATTTGAATAAAGAAGGCTCTGACGGAATGAGCGATTTCATTTATCCGTTCGAGGGCGTTATCAGCGAACAGCTTTATGGTGGTTGTGAAACGGACTCTTTGAAAAAGAGACTGCCTTAGATGCTCCCTATGGTTTGAGAGGGAACAGAAGTATTATCCGTTATCAGCTCAAACCGGGAATATTCATGACAGCTCTGTAAGGTACGTCAGGAGCTCGTTCTGGCGTACCGATAAGAATGTCATGCACAACTATTTTGTACATTTTGGAATAGCATTTGGATTGCTTCTCAATATGGGATGCACCATCGAGGCAAAGCTTCACCAGCTCTCGTTAAAGACCACCACATCTCCATCAACCGATATTTTAAATCCCGCGAGTTTTCATAAATTCGGTTGGATAAAGTACCGCGAAGATTTCATAAACACTGATCACGCTGACGGGCAAATCACCGACACCGCTAGAACCACAGATGGAAAAATAGTGGCAGTAGGCTTTTCTCCCTCTGTGGCTTTTATTGTCCGTTATCAGGATGACGGCACAATTGATACCAGTTTTGGCGAGAAAAACGGAGTCACCACCTTCGACATTCCTGAAAGCACCCAGATTTTTGTGAATGTAAAACCTGACGGAAAAATCGTCGTGATCACGGCGAAAGAAAGCAATTCCCAAAACACCTTGCACCAGTTCACAGAATCCGGATTGCCAGATCTTACGTTTGGATACAATGGCACTGCATTTATTGATAACTCTGATGATAAACAAATTAAAAGCACCGTGATTCAATCCGACGGCCGTGTTGTTGTCGCGGGAACAATTAATTCTGAGTACATTATCCAACGTATCAATCTCGACGGCACTTATGATTCGAGTTTTAATAATGGCACCGGAAAGTTGATCCTAAGCTACGCCACTGCCGGCAATTCGCCCCTACGAATAAAGCAGCGCAACGACTCACTCTATTTAGCTGGCTATCAATGGACTGGCGGAGAGTTTTCAGCCTGCATCGCAAAAATTTCTTCTGACGGTGTTTCAGACACGAGCTTTGGTGGAGGCGACGGAGCCATCACTTTCCAAACACCAGGAATTTTATCCACCGCTTATGATGTTGAAATAGATAACAACGGTAAAATTATCATGGCTGGAATTTTTGACGAATACGCCAGTGATATTCCTTTCCTTTATCGCTTCAATAGCGACGGCACTCCTGACACCTCATTTTCGGGAGATGGCTATGCGCCTTTAACTACAGGGGCGGTAGTCAAAGGTCATCGGATACATATTCTTTCTAACGGAAAGATTGATTTGATAGGTACGATGTCCGGAGATGTTTTTCGAGCTCGTTTTAATTCGGACGGCTCGATTGATTCTGGATATCATGTCTCTGGTTACAAGCTTCAATCCGTCGGCTTAGCTGTTTCTGACAGTATTGCCAGCACGTATCTTTTACCAGATGACAGTGTCATCATTATTGGTGGAGGAACAGACACCAACAGCATCTGGGTTTCCTTCAATCTGAAGTCGACGGTGACGGCAGGATTTGATGTCGCTTACGGAAGTACAGGCACATTGAAAACATATTTTGCTAATATCCGAGAGTACATTTTTTCTACGTTAGTGTCTTCCGACGGAAAAATAGTTTCTCTTCTGTCCGTAAGAAACGACGACGATACAACCTACAAAATAGTTCAACATAATCCCGACGGCTCTTTAGATTCGTCCTTTGGCGTTGGCGGCACAGCCGTGCTCACAACGGACAATGAAATCATGGACATCATTAAAATATATCAAACCGAAGATAAAAAGCTGCTCGTTCATTTTCATAGCAATGACGGTGTGAGCGACTATCCAGTTCTTCAAAGGTATCTTCCCTCAGGCAGCGTTGATACTAGCTTTGGCGTTAATGGTGAATTGAAGCTCGACGCTCTCTCTGCTCTCTATTTTGATCAAATGCGACTTCTTGCTGACGGCGGTTTTTATATCGCCGGAGAAATGACCGTAGCTTCTGACGTCCATGTCGTCGTCGCGAAATTCCTTCCGTCGGGAAGTTTAGATCTTTCTTTCGGTGGCGGAGATGGATATTGGCTCAGCAACATGGCCGACAATCTAAGTTATGTTAAGGGCTTGCATATAACGGAAGATTCTATCTATGTTTCATTGAACGCCGACGTCTCTGGCAACATGGCAATCGCCGCCATCAAATTGGACCTTCAGGGAGTGCCCGATCCAAGTTTCGGGAGCAGTGGTATTTTGAAGTTCAATCCCGTTGCCGGTAAAAGTTATAATTCAAAGGCGAATCTTGTCGATGAAAGCAATAGATTGGTAGTTCTCGCCGAAACAGATGCCTTTGGACCTTCCCAATACGCCGCGTTCCGTTTCGATGAGGCAGGGAACCTTGATTCGTCGTTTGGAACTGCTGGCGTCACTTTGATCGACAATTTGCCTGCAGGTTATGATGCATTTCTGGCTAACAAAATCACTCTGACTTCCGATGGAAAAATCCTCATGGTAGGAAGACTGAAAAAAGAAACCTGGCTTTCTGAGTTGGTATTCTTGCGACTGAATGCGGATGGAACAAGAGACACTAGTTTCGGAAACTCAAACAACGTCGTATCTCATCCTTATTTTGAATTAAGTAACTACGGAACTTTGTTAATGAAGAACGACGGAAGTTTTTTATACACGACCGACTTGGGCGAAGACGGATTGATCATGTCATTCAAAGCCGACGGTTGCTTTAACAAATAAAAAAAGGGAGTCTTTCGACTCCCTTTTCAATATTCAAATTTCCAATTTCTATCTAGCCTGGGCCCGACATCGCTTTAAGGAAATCTGTATTCGTTTTTGTACCTTGAACTTTGTCGATTAAGAATTCCATCGCGTCGACAACGTTCATCGGAGCAAGAACTTTACGAAGAACCCATAGACGGTTCAAGTCACCTCTATCAACCAACAAGTCCTCTTTACGAGTGCCTGATTTGTTGATGTCCATGCATGGGAAGATACGTTTTTCCATAAGCTTACGATCCAAGTGGATCTCGGCATTACCAGTACCTTTAAATTCCTCGAAGATAACCTCATCCATACGAGAACCTGTGTCGATCAACGCCGTAGCGATGATTGTCAAAGATCCGCCTTCTTCAATGTTACGAGCCGCACCGAAGAAACGTTTTGGTTTGTGAAGAGCGTTGGAATCCACACCACCTGACAAGATTTTCCCCGAAGGAGGAACAACCGTGTTGTAAGCGCGAGCCAGACGAGTGATGGAATCAAGTAAGATAACGACGTCGTGCTTATGCTCAACCAGACGTTTTGCTTTTTCGATAACCATCTCTGCCACTTGAACGTGACGAGTTGGTGGTTCATCGAATGTCGACGATACAACTTCACCTTTTACAGTACGTTGCATGTCAGTCACCTCTTCCGGACGTTCATCGATCAATAGAACGATCAACTTCACTTCGGGGTGATTGTGCGTGATAGCGTTAGCAATTTGTTGCATCAAAACTGTTTTACCAGTTCTTGGAGGTGCCACGATCAAAGCACGCTGACCTTTACCAAGCGGAGCCATCAGGTCCACAACGCGTGTTGTGTACTCGCCAGGGCTGTGCTCAAGTTTCAGTCTTTCATTCGGATAAAGCGGAGTTAAGTTGTCGAAAAGGATTTTATCTTTACCCTTTTCCGTCGTCTCAAAGTTCAAAGAATCAACTTTAAGAAGAGCGAAGTAACGCTCACCCTCTTTAGGAGGACGAACTGTTCCCGTAACAGTATCACCGGTTCTTAAACCGAAACGACGAATTTGTGATGGACTGACGTAAATATCATCCGGACCTGGAAGATAGTTGTAATCCGGAGAACGCAAGAAACCGTAACCATCAGGCAAGATTTCAAGAACGCCAGAACCGTAAATGTCCTGACCCAATTTCGCCGCGCGCTTCAAGATTTCAAAAATCATATCCTGACGGCGAAGACCGGCAGCATTTTCAATTTTCAATTTTGTCGCAAGCTCAGTTAATTGAGTGATGTTTTTTGATTTCAAGTCTTTCGATGAAAGCCATGATTTTTCTTCGTCAGTAAGCTGGATATCCGCCAAATCAACTTCTTGAGTTTGTGCTGGTGGAGTTGATGCGTGTGAATCATCGCCTACAGGCTGACCTTCATCACGGTTTCTGTCGCCACGGAAGTCACGGCGTGGTCCATTGTTTCTGTCGTGGCGATGGCCTCCGCGGTCGTTGCGGTCTCCACGATTGTCACGATCGCGATTATCACGGTTATCTCTGTTAGGTCTGAATTCGCGACGCTGTTGGTTTTGGTGACGTTCTTGTCTTGGAGCTTGAGAAGGGGTTTCTGCGGGGGCTGAGGAAGCAGTGGCTTCAGGGGCTGGAGTTGCTGCAGGTGGTTCAGAAGGTGCCGGCGCAGGGGCCGCTACAGCTTCCGGAGCAGACTCTGCCGGAGTTTCTTCCACAGGTTTTGTGCGTGTGCGCTTTTTAACGACTTCAACGCCTTGTGAATCTTTAGGGTCAGACAAACAAATTCTCCTTGTAGGATTAAAAAAGAAAACGAGGATCTTAAGATAAGAAGTTTGATCCGATTGGAACTAAACTGTTGTGCTTGAGCTAACTTTCGCCAAGGGTCCAGATCTTGTCAACTCAAAACCAAACGACAGGAAGGGCTTTCAAATCAAATTTAAAGCGTTTTAAAGTGAGATTAAGTCAGGGTTTGAACCAGACTTAACAGGCAATTGGGTCCCTTTGCGAATTAAAGTTAGCTTATTAAAGCACAGATTAAGTTGTAAAAAAAGAAAGTATTTTCAAGTGTTTAACTTTGATCCAACAGGGTCGGGTTTCACGAACATTTGCGCGCTTTTAATAAAAATTGGCCAGACCCCCTATTAATTTTTCGTAAGTAATACCGAAAGGATAGTATCCAATTAGTTAAGCACAAGGAGTCTAACGTGGAGGACACAGTTAATGTTCCGGCACCAAGAACCCCTCTAAATCTTGAGGTCTCTTTCAAACGCAATTATGCGCGCGAAGAAACCAGAGGCACGCTTAAGAATATCAGCATCACAGGAGCCTTTTTGGAGTTTATGGGTGGCGAGGTCCGCGCCAACGAGAAGTTACATCTAGTGTTTGTCGTCGCAGGTCGCGAGCGCAAAGTTGCGGCTCACGTGATCTGGACAAACTCTGCAGGCTGTGGAGTAAAATTCATGCCTGTAAATAACCGCGACGTGCAGATCGTCGACGATTTGATTTATTTCGTCGAGAACAGTCGCGAAGATCGCCGTTCCGTGATGGACACGATCTTTAAAAAGGTGGGCTAATCGTAGAATACCGGCTGTGTTGGGGCAGCTAGGTATTTAAATTTTGGCTTTTAAAAATAAGAAGAGCGAGTTTTGAACTCGCTCTTTTTTATTTTGGGTTGGTGCTGCTTCAGCTTCGGGCCCTCAGGCCCTCCGCTTTGCGGCCTGCCGGCCGTTACGTACCAACGTGAGTGTTGTCCATAGCTTGTTGTTCAAGCTCTTTTTGTTTTCTTTTCTTTCTTAGCACGATCAAGATTGCAAGACCCGCTGCTGCCAAACCGACAACGCCTAAAGCCACTGTCGTGTCGTTATCCATTCCAGTTGGAGCTTCGTCAGCTGCTGCTTGTTGTGGAGCAGGTGGGTTGACAGCTTCCATTGGAGGAGGCGGTGGAGGTGGAGCTTGCTCTGCAAAGTCTTGTGGTGGTGGAGGTGGCGGAGCCATTTCCATTTGTTGTTGCTCTGGCATTGGTGGAGGAGGAATTTCTCCTTGAGCAAAATCTTGTGGAGGCGGAGCCATATCACCTTGTGGTGGAGGTGGTGGGAAATCTTGCGGCGGTTGCTGCATAGATCCCGCAACTTCTTGATGTTGCGCAGGAGCTTGTTGTTGTTGTTGGGGAGCGGATGGAGCTTGCGCCATTTGGCCGCCTCTCCAATAACGAAGTTCCGTACCTTCAGCAATCGCGCCTTTAGAATCTACAGAGTTGCTTGACCAAACTTCTTTCCAAGCATTGTCATAACCAAGAAGATCTTTTGAAACGCTACGGATATTATCCCCAGCCTTAGCCACATAAACTTCGGGAGCCATGCCGTTATCTTCATAATAAGTTACGATTTTAGATGAATCGTCAGGACGGTTTGGAGAATTGTAATAAACTTTGTCGCCCGCACGAACATCGCGAGAGTTGAAAGTAGGATTTCCCTTTTTTAATTCTTTTGTTTTATCAGCACCATAAATCATTTGGCTGATGCTTGCTAAAGAATCACCCGGTCTTGCGAAATAAACTGTGTTGTACCAAGTTTTTCCGACTTGCCAAGGAGCTGTCGCTACTTTTTGCAAAGGAACATTCGCTTTTTTCGGAGCTTCTTCAGAAGAAGAATCAACCACTGTCGTTGAAGTCTCTGTTCTTGTAGAGCTTTCAACCATTGTCGTGTTGTCTTCTGTTGTTGCTGGAGGAGCAGTATCTACAATTGTCGTTGAGGCCGCGGGAGGAGCATCCATTGTTGTTGTTTCAGCAAATGGATCTGCCGGCAAAGTTTCTGAAGAAGTTGCGACATCTGTTTGTTCTGTCGTCGCTTGATCTTCGCCCAGCGTAGTTTCAGTTGTAGTTGTTGTAGTTTCGGTAGTCGTTGTTGTTTCAGCAGCTGCTGTTTCACCCAACGCGTCTTCAGGAAGTTGGTCGCTAGCTAAAGAATCGTCACCTGCGATTTCAAGGGCTTCGTCGCCTTCTAGTTTCTCTAGATCCGCAGAATCATAATCGGCAGTGACTTCTGTATCAGCTTGGTTGTCTTTAGACGTACAGCTTGTGACCTGAGATGCCAGACCTAAGCACGCTAATAAGATAACGAGTTTCTTCATCATGTGTTCATCCTTGAGTGATGCTATGAAACATACTGTTTCAATAAAGCCTTATTAACAATTTATGCCCAAGACTGGAGTGAGGCAAACACTAATACAGTCACTAGACTATGGTTTAAGCAGCTGTAATTTTGCGCCAATTTTGATTTTGTTCTTTTCAAACCAACCTTTTTGCATCTCTAGAGCGTACTTCGCCGGTTTCGCGCTGGGGTAAGAAGGAAGTTGAGCATCCGGAATTCCTTTACCAGACTTCATTTCCTGCACATCGACCAAGGTCCCGCTTCCATCAAAGTATCCAATAGAGAGATCTATCAAAGTATTTTTCATCCAGAAAAAACGCGTTTCTACGTTTTTAAAAATGAAGAGCATGCCTTCGTTTTCGCCCAGTTTTTCACGAAACATCAGGCCTCGCTCGTGTTGGTCGGCAGTCTCTGCAACCTCCACGACCAAGGTTTTGGTTCCAACCTTGATGTTTCTTGTCTTAAAAGGAGTCGCCGCAAACAGCGACACAGGTATATATATAGTTAAAAGAAAAAGAAGCGTTTTAATTTTTAAGCATTTCAAGAGCAACGCCATAACGAACTCCTTTTGTGGAAACAATCATTCCCGGAAGCTTCAATGCTTCTATCACGGCTAATAAAATGGAAGCTCCGGCAAAAATAATATCGGCGCGTCCTCCAAGTTGATACTTTTCCTTTTTTTCTTCAACGGTCGTCGCCCCGAACTCACGCACCCAGTACGCCAAGCGCTCTTTCCCTAAAAAGAAACCATCTACTTTCTTTTCGTCATAACCCCCAACCTCAATTGCAACAAGCGAGGTCGGTGTTCCGGCAACCGCAATGATTTGATCGATCTTTTCTTTTTGTAGTTCAGGTAAAACTGTTTTGATTTGTTCTTGGATATATTCTTCAACCGCTTTTTGTTCCGAAGCAGGAACAGGTTGGGTCGTGATGAATTTTTCAGTCAAACGAACGCCGCCGATATTCAGGCTTTCACCAAAAAGAATTTTACTGCCTCGGCCCGAAATAAGTTCGGTAGAGCCGCCACCCACATCGACGATCAATGATGTTTTTTGATCGTCGTTCATTCCTGCGGTCGCACCCTGATACGTAATGCGAGCTTCATCTTCACCTGGGATAATTTCTATAGGGATTCCCAGTTCTTCGCCGATTTTAAAAAGCTCTTTTCCATTTTTTGCATCTCGAGCTGCCGACGTCGCCATGGCCAAAATGCGATCCACTTTATGCAGATCAATTTCTTTTTTAAATTCGGCAAGGCAGGCCTTGGCGCGCTGAAGGGCCTCAGGATGAAACTCACCGGTTTTATCAACGCCTTGACCTAAGCGCACTGTCGTTGCGAGGTCTTTATGTACTTTAGTAATTCCGTCTTTCGTGCCTTCAGCAATCAGACAAAGAAAAGTATTTGTTCCAAGATCAAGGGCTGCAACTTTCATTTACTTTAATTTCTCCTGCAGAATCTTATTCACTAATTCTGGATTTGCTTGGCCCTTTGAGGCCTTCATCACCGCGCCGACGAAGAATCCAAAGACCGCTTTTTTACCTAACTTATATTCTTCCACGTTTTTCGTATTGGCGGCTAATACTTCTTCCACAATTTTTTCAATTGCGCCGGGGTCGGAAATCTGAACCAAGCCTTTTTCTTTAACGATCACTGCAGGTTCTTTTCCGGTTTGCCACATTTCTTGAAAAACAGTCTTTGCTATTTTTCCCGAAATAGCCCCTTTATCAATCATGGCGATCATTTGACCCAGCTGTTTTGGTCGAACCGGCGAATCCTTAATGCTTTTATTGGCTTCTTTAAGTTCGCGTAAAATTTCCGTCATCACCCAGTTTGATGAGGCCTTAAAATTATTCGATTCCTTCGCGGTTTCTTCGTAATAATCGGCCAAATCTTTTTCCGTCGTCAGAACTGTAGCGTCGTATTCAGGCAAAGCATGTTCTTCTTGGAAGCGTTTGGCTCGCGCAATAGGAAGCTCGGGCAGTTCTTTACGATATTGTTCAATCATAGCCTCGCTGACCGTCAATGGCAGCAGATCTGGATCGGGAAAGTAGCGATAGTCCTGCGCGTCTTCTTTTGTGCGCATAGAAAACGTACGATTTTTATCTGGATCCCACAAGCGCGTTTCCTGGATAATTTTTTCGCCACGTTCTACCGCATCAATCTGTCGCTCAATTTCAAATTCAATGGCTTTTTCCACGAAACGGAAAGAGTTGATGTTTTTAATTTCCACTTTCGTTCCAAAGTTAGGGTCACCCATTTTACGCACTGAAACGTTACAGTCGCAGCGCAAGGAACCTTCTTCCAAGTTGCCGTCGCAAACATCAAGATAGCGAACAATTTGGCGGATCGTACGAGCGTATTCAGCCGCTTCGGCAGGGCTGCGAATGTCCGGACCCGAAACCACTTCCAGCAAAGGAATTCCGGCGCGATTGTAATTGATAAGTGTGTAGTCTCCGTGATGGTTCGACTTACCTGCGTCTTCTTCCATGTGCGCTCGCGTGATAGACACCGTTTTTTCGACCCCATCGACCTTAAACGTCACTGATCCATTTTCACACAGCGGCTGATCGTATTGAGAGATTTGGTAACCCTTGGGTAGATCCGGATAAAAATAATTTTTACGTGCAAAAACAGATTTGCGACGAATATCACAACCCAGGGCCAAGCCTGTTTTAATCGAATATTCCACGGCCTTTTTATTTACTACAGGCAATGATCCCGGCATCCCCACACTGATCGGAGACGTGTTTTCATTATCACCTGCTTCAAAGCTTGTAGAATCCGCGCTAAAAATTTTCGACTGTGTGCTGAGTTGTACGTGAATTTCAATACCGATGACGGCTTCATATCCTCTATATGACATGGGGATTTTTTCCTTTCACCGGAGAAGCACTTTCCAGTGCAAATGCCACGTCCAACATTTTTTGCTCTTCAAAGTGACTTGCCGTCAGTTGAATGCCAATAGGAAGATTTTCTTGCGAAAGTCCGAAAGGCACACTCATTCCGGGAAGACCGGCTAAGTTGGTTGACGTAGTAAAAATATCGTTTAAATACATCGTCAACGGATCAGAAATACGCTCGCCAATTTTAAACGCGGGCGCCGTTGTCACCGGACTTAGAATCACGTCGCATTTTTTAAAAGCTTCTAAGTATTCATTCATGATCAAGCGACGAACCTGACCTGCTTTATTATAGTAGGCATCGTAATAGCCGCTCGAAAGACAATAGGTCCCTAACATAATACGACGTTTGACTTCTTTTCCGAATCCTTCGCCGCGGGTTTTTCCATAAAAAGTTTCTAACTCCACTGCGGATAGATTTTTAAATTCAGCACGATGTCCATATTTCACTCCATCATAACGAGCAAGATTGGATGAGGCTTCACTAGCCGCAATCAAGTAATAAACAGGCACCGCGAATTCGGACATAGGCACTGAGACTTCAACAATTTCCGCACCCATTTTTTTGAGCGTCTCAATCGAGTTTTCCACGGTCTTTTGCACATCGGGATGCAAGCTGCCGCTCATGTACTCTTTCATCAAGCCAATCTTCATGCCTTTAACATCCGACTTCAGATTTTTACTCCACGCGGGGACGGGTCTTTGCGTAGTGGTGGAATCAAAGCTATCAAAACCAGAGATGACTTCCATAGTTAAGGCAGCATCTTTCACGGAGCTGACCATAGGGCCCGCTTGATCCAGTGAAGATGCATAAGCGATTATTCCATAGCGACTGACACGACCATACGTAGGCTTTACCCCCACGATCCCACAGAAACTTGCGGGTTGGCGAATGGACCCCCCCGTGTCTGTACCTAGAGTTCCTGCAACCAAACGTGCGGCTTGGGCCGCCGCCGATCCTCCGGAAGAACCCCCGGGAACACAATCAAGTTTCCAAGGATTTTTTGTCGGACCATGGAAAGAAGTTTCATTAGACGAACCCATCGCAAACTCATCTTGATTCAGCTTACCCATCACAACAATGCCAGCCGCTTTAAGGCGAGCTACAACGGTCGCGTCGTAGGGAGGAACAAAGTTTTCAAGAATCTTAGATCCCGCCGTCGTCTTAAGACCTTTTGTACAAAACATTTCCTTTATTCCAAAGGGAACGCCCGCCAAGGGACCGACATTTTCGCCTTTAGCAATGCGGGTATCTAAGGCTTCTGCGTCTTTGATGGCTTGATCATTCTTAGTCGTAAAAGAATTTAATTTTTCATCGAGCGTGGCAATGCGTTTGGCAAAGTGCTCAGCTACTTCTTTGGCACTGACTTTTTTATTTTGAACGGCCTCGGCAATATCTGAGATTGAAGCAAAAGTTAAATCCATCTTAAACCACCGGAGGAACTTTAAAAAGGTTTCCAGCTTTTGCCGGAGCATTAGCGGTCATTTCTTCAGCGGTAAATTCCTGCTTAACCACATCTTCGCGCCAAAAAGATTCGATTTCCGTTGGTGTTACCAAAGGTTCAATCCCGGCTGTATTGACTTTTGAGATCTGCTCGAAATGACCCAGGGCTTTGGCCAATTGGGTGCTGTACTCTTGGGCTTCTTCGTCACTGACTTGCAAACGAGCAAGCTTTGCGATGTGTTCAATAGTTTTCTTGTCGATCACCGAGAGTCTCCTTCGCGGGGATGTGATATTTAAAAATAATCAAAAAACAAAGTTCAGTCACCCTTTGCGCAGTCTTTCCTTTTTTAGACTAGACCTTTTCCCTCAGAGTGATAAATTCATTTCCATGTCTAAAAAGCGCCACGAAGAGCTCAAGAAAATCATCTCGCACCACGACTATCTTTATCACGTCATGGATAGCCCAAAAATCTCGGACTACGAGTACGACCAGCTGTTCACCGAGCTTTTAGCCCTGGAAAAAAGCGAAAAGAACTTAGACCTTTCCGATTCACCGTCTCAACGTGTGGGCGGAAGTCCTCTTAGCGCTTTTGAAAAAGCGCCGCACCGTCTTCCCATGCTTTCATTGGCTAATAGTTATTCTCCCGAAGACATCTTCGACTTCGATGAGCGCGTAAAAAAATTCCTTAATACCGATAAAGCCGTCGAATATCTTGTCGAACCCAAGTTCGACGGTCTTTCGATGGAGCTTATCTATGAAAACGGTCAGTTCGTACGCGCGCTTACTCGTGGCGATGGAACGGTGGGCGAGGATGTCACTCAAGGCGTTCGTACCATTCGCAGCGTTCCTCTTAAGCTGAGTACGAAAAATCCGCCAGCGCTTTTGGAGGTCCGTGGCGAAGTTTTAATGTTCAAACAGGACTTTGCAAAACTGAACGAGACCCAACAAGAAAACGGTCAGCAAACTTTTGCGAATCCTCGTAATGCAGCGGCTGGCTCGGTACGCCAATTAGATTCAAAAATCACGGCGTCTCGTCCTTTGCGTTTTTATGCTTATGCCTTGGGTGCTGTTGATGGCGTTGAATTTAAAACCCAATTAGAGATCGAAGAGTATTTTCACGAAGTAGGCGTTCCCTCATTACAAAATAAAGAGGGATTAAACCTAGTTCGAGTTTGCAAAGGGCCCGAGGAAGTCGTTGAGTATTACCATCACGTAGAAAAAGTCCGTCCGCAGCTTCCGTTTGATATTGATGGTGTAGTAATTAAGGTGAACTCTCTTCGTCTGCAAGATGACTTGGGTTTGGTCGCGCGAAGTCCACGATGGGCCACGGCTGCAAAGTTCAAACCTGAACAGGCGCAAACGGTTATTGAAGATATTATAGTCCAAGTGGGAAGGACGGGGGCCTTAACCCCGGTCGCGATCATGAAACCCGTTAAAGTGGGTGGCGTGACGGTGACCAATTCTACTTTGCACAATCAAGATGAAATCAATCGCAAAGACGTGCGCGTTGGTGACACAGTTATCATTCAGCGCGCGGGTGATGTGATTCCGGAAGTTGTTTCGGTGGTGGCAGAAAAGCGTCCTAAGAATAGCAAGCCCTTCTTAATTCCTTCTGAATGCCCGGCCTGTGGATCAGAAACCGTAAAAACTGAAGGCGAAGTAGTCACTCGTTGTGTGAATCCACTTTGTATTGCCGTGGTTAAAGAGTCGCTGAAACATTTCGTCGCTCGTCGCGCGATGAATATTGATAAAGTCGGCGATCGTCTGATTGAAACCATGGTGGATCACAAACTCCTAGCGAAGTTTTCAGATTTCTATCGCCTTTCAAAAGAAGATGTTCTGTCTTTAGAGCGACAAGGTGATAAGTCTGCAGAGAACATTATCAAAAGTATTGAGAACAGCAAAAACCCCACTTTGGCGAGATTTATTTTTGCTCTGGGCATTCGCTTCGTCGGAGAACAAACCGCGAAACATCTTGCCGATCATTTTGTGAATATAGAAAACTTCTTAAAGGCGACGGAAGAAGAGCTTTTACAAGTTCCTGAAATCGGTCCGAAGGTGGCAAAAGCTATCGGCGATTGGACCGCCAATAAAAAACTCGTCAACGAAGTTCATGACATGCTCAAGCTAGGCGTGACGATTGCAAATCCTGTTCGCTCGGCAGAAGGCGCTCTTTCGGGAATGAGTTTTCTAATTACGGGAACTTTGCCTATTAAGCGCGACGATGCCAAAGATATCATTGAAAAGAACGGCGGAAAAATTCTTGGCTCGGTCTCTTCAAAATTAAACTATCTTGTTGTGGGTGATGATCCCGGCTCAAAAGTTGAAAAAGCACAAAGCCTGGGAGTTAAAATCATTTCCTGGGAAGACTTGCAAAAGATGCTTTAATTAGCGCTGGCCCGCTCGCGGCGCCGTCGCTTTATTGGCATCAACAAGCTCTGCCATACGGCCGCGCAGGTGAACGCACGTTGCGCTTAAATCCTTAATTGCATAATCGACTTGGGATTTGCTGCGGCCTCTTTTTTCAAAGTGCTTACGTAAAACAGTTTCATCTTGCTGACAAAGAACGTCTACGCGACGAACTAGCGCACGATACTCCGAAGGGTTGGCTTTCGCGAAAGCCAGGGTTTCACTGGCTTTATTCGACGCCTTCACACATTCTTCCGTGGCATTTTTAGAGCGACGAATGCAAATGGGTTTTTCGTCTTTCAAGCCAAAAAGAACGGGATTACAAAGCACGACGGATTTTCCGTCTTCGTTATCGCCATAAATTGCCGAACCTTCTTGATTTGCCTTACACGAATAAGTGACCGACTTCCCAGAGGCATCACGAATTTCTTTTTCGCTAATCGGAGAACACTGCGGACCTTCAACCGCCCAACCGGCGTAAACGCAAGCAAGGCGTTCGGTTTTACTGACCTCTTCCACATCCAGATTGTCGTTCCCTTTCGAGTTACCAACATCTTCCAAAGCTCTAAGATGATAGTCGGCCACGTGGGGGTTATTACCCACGCGATCTAAAACAGCACCGCTTTCGTCGCGTCTTTCTGTCACCGTCATCGGACCTGCTTTAGATGCTTTTTTGATTTGAGCATCCGGGCCTAAATCAATCACCACTTCTTCAGACGAGGACGGCGTCACGATTCTTTTCACGACTGTATTTTTACGAAGAATAGGGGCCTCAAAAGGAGAAGATCCTTCATCCAGTGTCACTTCAACGTGTTTTGCCAACTGATCAGCACTGATTTGAACTTTCGAGCCTTCGTAATCTTTTTTATCCAGCTCTTTAAGTAGGTTTCTGGAAATTGTCGAAGCATCGTCATTCGCGCTCGTACATACATAGACACCACTGAGGCGATCCCCTGGGCAGCGCATACAAACTAATGAAGCCGCCGCTTTCACACTTCTTTGCACCTGACAGCGCTCGTCGGCCGCTTCGGCAGGATTCCCAACTAGAATAGAAGATGTTGCACAAAAAGAAGCGGAGTTAGAAAGTGCCTGAAACAAAAACTCGGGTAAGAAACTGTATTTGCGTTTTGGATTAATTCTTTCGCCCGCATCGACAGCATCGACTTTCGCATAGAAGGCCTGGATCTCTTTCAACCATGCTTTTTGATTTTCGTCAGAAAGTGCGCGGAACTCTTCATAAGACAATGTGATCTTGTCCGTAGATTTATAGAATTTGCCTTGCGCAAATGCGCTTGAAGTCAGCGCAATAAGTAATGAAAAAAGCATCGCTGTCATTTTCATCGCCGCATCCTTTGTCCATCAAAGTTTCAATATTTGTTTATCGGCGAATTAACGACTTGTCTTGAGATGTCTCAGAATAAGACAGCTCTTTAAACGGAAAAACCCGTGGCTTGCACCACGGGTTCTTTGCAATAACTAAATCAGCACCAAATTAAAGGTGATCGATCACGATATCGCGTGCCATAACAGTCTTACGACCATCAGCTTTAGCACTTTCGATACCTTTTAAGCAAAGTTGCTCAATAGCTTTGCTAAGAACATCAATAGTCTCAGCAGAGGTGTTCATTTGACCTTTTTCTTTGATAAGTTTTTTTACTTTGCTTGTTACAACAAGTACTTCTGCCATGATTAAACCTCTCTCCATCCGTGTGTTTACCTGTAAAAGGTTTGCATAGGGTCCAGAAATTGACAATATGAAATCTTCTTGCGGCGCACTAATTATTTGCCGAGGTCGTTTTGCCTGGGTTCGCGATCAGTTCCGATTTCCCATCCACAAATTTCAGAAGCTCGGCCTGACGGCTTCCCCCTTCGGTTGGAGAAATCCAAACGAAAGTTTTTTGATCCAAAGGTTTCGTACACTCCACGTCCAAAAACGCCGGCGACCAGCATCCCGAATTCAAATGTTCCACCGACCCAATAATTTCGTGACGTGTATGATGAGTGTGTCCAAAGACGATGCGCTGCGCTTTGGTGATTGCACTCGCCATGGAAAGGACTCGATCATCTGGCTCTTTATACCCCGAAACTAAGGAGGTGATCGACTTGCTGTAAAAAAGGAAGAAGGGCAGCAATAAAAAGAGCGGAATAAAGGCCCAGAAGAAAGAAATTTCATAAACCGAGCGCACAAACACCATCAGTTGGAAAATTAAAAAGAACGCGACAAAGACGATGAACGCGCGGTCCAACCAAAGTTCACGGGCCAACAACGTCGGCTGACTGGCGGCTGGGGCGACAAAAAGTTCCTTAAGCTCCCTTACCATACGCGGCTCTGCGTTCGCTTTTTCTGCAATTCGAGACACACGGTCCTCAATCTTTAAAGGATTGCGAATCGGCGCTGAAAGTCGGTCAAAGAAGGCATAAAGCAAAGTTACAACCGAGCCCCAGAACCAAGTGATAACCAAACCCGGCTGAGCGCGCAGCATATATTTAAAAAAGAAGCGGATGTATTCCGGCAAAGTCATAATGTAGTTCGTGTCGACGTGAGGATTAAAAAATCCCATGCCGTTGGAAATGTAACGACACGCCAAGTTTCCAAAAGGCAGCTTCAAAGAGATGTAATTGTATCCGCGCACAAAGGGGTTGATCGGGTCTTCACACATACAGTACGGATCGTACTGATTGCCGTGCTCAATCAGAGTGTCTTGGTTGCTGATGTAAAACCATTCAACGAAGCGAACCTGATCGCGTTTGTGATCTGGCAAAGCTAAATGCTTATGAATCTCTTCCTGCACTTCTGGAAAATGAAGTTCAAGGTCATGATTACCAATAACAAAGATCGCGCGATGTCCACGCAGAATGAACTCACGCAGTGCCCGTACGAATTCCGCATGATCCTTTAAAATAACTTCAATCTTATAACGAGATCGTTCCTCGCGAGGATAAAGACCGCGATGACGTTCTAACCAATCAACTTTGTAAGTCGGTTCATCAGGCAATCGTAAAACACTGTCAAAATCGAAAATGTCGCCGTTAAGAATCAACTCGATGGGCTGACCATTTGCCTTTTCTTCAATGTGCTTCAAGAAGTTTTCAAAAACATCATCGAAAAAGAATTGCCGCGTTTTAAACTTCTTCCATAACGGAAACTTAATGTTAACCGGCTCTGCCTCGCAAAGATGCAAGTCACTGATGATAGCAGTGAATGAAGCGGATCTGAAATCAGGAACTGGTTGCGAAAAAGAAGTGGGCAAATCTTCCTCCCAAGAATATGATCGTGCAGATGAAAGAATTTATCAAGAACCTCAAGACTCCAATTGCTATTGTCGGGATGGGTAAAAGTGGCGAGGCGGCTCGCCGACTTCTTTTAGATCTCGGATTTTCTGCTCAGTCCGTACTCACATTTGACGGAAAATTGCCGACAGCGGATTTTAACGATCCTGAAGCTTTGATGTCTAAAGCAGCACCGAAAACTTTGGTGGTCTCGCCGGGGGTTCCCCTTACTTCAGCCTGGATTCAAAAAGCGCAAAGTGAGGGAGTTAAGATCACCAGCGAAATTTCTTTGGCCTGCGCTTGTTTAGAGCAAGAAAAACTCATGGGCATCACGGGATCCGTAGGAAAAAGCACGACGGTATCACTTTTGGGTGCAGGTCTTGAGGCTTTTTCTAAAACCGGATTTGTTGGTGGGAACCTGGGAATTCCATTTTCTCAATATGCCGCGGAAGTCATCGAAGGACAAAGGCCTCGCGCAGACTGGATTGTCTTAGAGCTCTCTAGCTATCAGCTGGAAAATTGTGAAAACTTATCTTTGGATTTGTCGGCAATTACGTACTTTACCTCCAATCATCTAGAGCGTTACGACAATCTTGAACACTACTATCATACAAAGTGGAACATTCATTCCATCACAAAAAAAGCCATGCTCTTAAACAACGAAGGTGGCGACCTTGTCGAGTATTCGAAGAAAAAGGGTCGCGATGAAAGTGTGAAAGTCATTTCAAAGAATGATCCTGCGTTTAAAGATCTTCATTTGGAAAAAGCTCAGCTTATTGGACAACACAATCAAGATAACTTGGCTTTAGCCTCTGCATTGGCTCTTGAGGCCGGTTGGCCACGCGAAGCCATTGAAGGCATGAAAAACTTCAAAGGCCTTGTTCATCGTTTAGAAAACGTCGGAACATTTAAAGGCGTTCGTTTTATCAACGACAGCAAAGCCACGGCGATGGACAGTGTTCTGATCGCCAGTACAGCGGCGCATGACACTTTAGCAAATGGTGGGAAGTTATTTTTACTTTTGGGTGGAAGAGATAAAAACCTTCCGTGGCAAGATTTAATGCCGCTAAAACACTTTCAGTCCGTCGAGTTCGTGTTTTTTGGAGAATGCCGTGAGATCGCTCAGAAGAAATCTCTTTTACCCGGTTCGTCCTATCCGCAGTTGGGTGAAGCCTTAGAGCATTGTTTCAAAAAGGCAAAAAGTTCAGACACGGTTTTACTTAGCCCGGGTGGAACAAGTTTAGACGAATTTAAGTCTTTTGAAGATCGAGGAAATTTCTTTAAGTCGAAAGTCGCTGAGTTCGCTAAAACCAGTCAGTTAGCGGAAAGTTAAAACGGAAAGCGAATTGGCATCTACCGGAAGAACGCGCGAATACATTTTGCGTGTTCTAGCTCCTAAGACAACCACTTCGTGAGTATCCTCAGGAACATTGAAAAGAATAAAGCCGCCGCCCGCAATGCCTTTGCGATTTTGCAGGATGCGTCCTTGCATATCAAAGTAAACGATCTGTCTTGGGTCAAAATTATCGTACGCCGCAAGATAGACCTCAAAGTCTTCATCTGGAACAAAGCCAACAACAAATCCCGTGCTCGGCATATCATCAAGTCTTAAGAAGGATTTGATCGAAGTCAGCCATGACCAGTGAACAAGCGGCGCATGGATGAATTCATCCGTATCATTATATATATAACGTGCGGATACATAGTCAGCACCTTCGGGTTGAACACGCATTAATCCCAACCGACTGACATGAGGTAACGTCACTGTCGTTAAACCAGTATTTACCTCTAAATCTTCCTGCAAGCTTTGCATTGTAACTAAGCCAGGGCGAGCTTCACCGGTAAAGGCATCATAAATTCGCAAGGGCACAGCTTCCGTTTTAATCGTAGATTCTACATCACCTTGGGCAACGGATCCTTCTTCAACGACTACGTTTTGATAACCCAAGATCGCAGAAGAGCGCGTCGCTAAAATAGAATGAAAGCCTGGTTCCACATCCACGAAAGCAAAAAGACCGTTATCACTTGTCGACTTCAGCTGCGGATCAGGAATCATGAAGGAGTTAAAGTAAACCGGGATCAAGGCTTCGTCAGATTCGACAACAACCTCTGCTCCCGCCAAGGCTTTTCCATCCAATGTGACTTTGCCCCAGATGATAGTTGGTGAGCCATCAATAGACTGGGCACGCTGTTGGGCCACGATATCCTGAAGCGCCTTGATCATAGATTCTGGATAAAGTTGAGATTTAAATTCTTTTCCTGAAATGACGATCGCCGCAGTTTGCAGATGCTTAGGAGCAGCCGCTCTCATAACTGTCATTGAACCTTTGGTGACATTATCCATGGCGACTAGACCGTCATCCTTTTTAACTGCAATTTCGCTGGCACCTTTTACGAAAGTGGCGCGCGTTTGTGCTGGAGCCACGTCATTAGGTTTTGGATTGTAGGCGCTTGTTACAATACCGGCAAAATCAGGATGAGGTTCAATCTTAAGTTTCGGACCTTGAAGAGTTCCGGCATTTGCCGCAGCCACGCGATTCAGACGGAATGAGCCTTCGCCCAAAGTTTTTCCTTCTTTATCCACAAGGCGAGCCACCACGGTTCCGTTTTTATCTTCGACTTCTATATTATAAAGACCTTGGCGCAAATCTACGCGGCCTAGTTCTTTTAAGACACCTTCATCATTGCGACGAATTTCAATATGGTGCTCGTTAGTGACGGCAAGGCCTCCGGTGATTTCAAGAGGACCTTGGATATAATGACGAAGATTTTTTTCTTCAACAAAGGACTGAGAACCCTCCGCACGCTCGTCCATAACGCCTTGAGGAGTTCTGTCCGGAACAGACACCGAAGCTTGAGAGGGACGCGTGCTCACTTGGCCCGAAGCCGATGTTCCCGCGACATACACATTAGAAGACGAAGAAGGACTTGTCGCTAAGGCTCCTGATTTTTCAAGAACCTCGCGAGCCATGTCACTCCAAGTGGGAACAGTCCAATCTTGATTTAAGATCTCGCTACGCCTCTGCGCTTCTTGCAAACGCTTCGCTTGGGCGACCGGTAAATGCTCAACCCAAGCGCCTTCAGAGGCTTCTTCAACGGGAGCAGAAGTAATCAGGGTCTCTGGCCTCTTTGTTAAGACCATTTCTGGAACTTCAATTTTTTTCGCAAAAAGAGGCGTCGAAGAAGTTTTTTCAACCGCTAAAGTTGCCGGTTTTATTTTCGCAAGTCGTGCCCATTCTTCAGAGATGCGCTCTGATTCCACGACTTCTTCAAAGGCAATATGTGGAGGAGAATTTTTCTGCGCCTTAATCGTCAGCGCTTCATAAATAGGAATGAACTTCAAACCACTTAATTGGCTTGACCAGCATAAGCATCCCGCTAGTACTGCGAACGGAAGAATCCGTTTAAGCTGCATTCCTTGCAACGTAACCTCTTCAAATGAAAAGACTAGTCATATTGACTAGTCTATATCGTATTTAGAAGGAGCGGAAGTCGTCAATCACGTTGCGATTGTCGCGACTTTGGTTAAGCGCGCGGCGGATCTTTTCTGCGATCACGCCCGCACGATCGTCATCTCGATCTAGCAGCTCAAAGCCACCATCTTCGTCACGACCTTCGACTAGGACCTCGACCTGAACATCATAAGGACGCTGATCTCCCAGAACCGTGACGTGCGTATAATAGCGCTCACGGGCCATGTCCATTTTCTCGATGGGTTTATTTTTCTTATCGTAAAACTGAGAGACCAACTCTCTTCCATTCTGGCTGACCGAGCGAGGCTCGCCAATCACACTCATAACGGCGCGACGGGTTTCACTCACATTCAAAGGCGTTTCACGAAGAATAACACCGCCGGTACGACACCCAGACAAAAGAAGAGTTCCCGCTAGAATTAGAAAAGAAATGTATTTCATCATTATTTCTTTTGAGCCTTATTCCAGTCATCCATGAAAAGCTTAATGCCTTTATCAGTTAACGGATGGTGAGTCATTTGCTGCATAACCTTGTATGGAATGGTTGCGATATCAGCACCCATCTCCGCCGCAAGTTGGATATGCATCGGGCTGCGAACGCTAGCAACTAAGACTTCAGTCGCGAAGTCATAGTTTTGATAAATTTGAATAACCTGATTAACCATCGCCAAGCCCTCTTGGCCAATGTCGTCCAAACGACCAACAAAAGGAGAAACCATTGTCGCGCCGGCTTTAGCGGCCAACAAAGCTTGCATTGGCGAGAACACCAACGTGACGTTTGTCTTGATACCTTCAGCTGTTAATTTTTTAACTGCGATCATTCCATCTTCAGTCATCGGAATTTTAACAACGATGTTTGAAGCAAGCTTCGCAAGTTCTTTACCTTCACGGAACATTTCTTCAGCCTGAAGGCTGATGACTTCTGCAGAAACAGGACCTGAAACTTCCTTGCAGATTTCTTTGATCACGTCATGAAACGGTTTTCCAGATTTAGCAATCAACGAAGGATTCGTTGTGACACCGTCAACCCAACCACGCAAGTTGGCCTGTTTGATTTCTTCAATTTCAGCTGTATCGATGAAAAACTTCATGGGATCTCCCGCAAGAAAAATGGATTAAATGTAACACCCAAATTTGTACGTTGGCGCAGGCTAAAAATCAACCAGGCTTTTACCCTGAATATAAAACTCGGCCTGTCTTGCAGGCGCTGCCGCACGTGCAATTTCACTTAAGTTCTTCTGATAAATAGGATGCTCATATTGACCCCATGCTTCCGCCGAGCAGCGAATAATCAGTGGGTCCTGATGAAGTTGAGGATAGGGAAGAGTTAAGCGTGGAGACATCAGGATCAAATCGTCATAAGTAAGAAGCGTCAGCTCTTTGTGACTTTTCTGGCTTAAACCCGGGGTTCCCTCTTCACACAGAGACAAAATCAAGTGCAACAAGGCATCCACGTTCAGCGGCGTCTCAAAGCGTATGACGAATTCTAGATAGGCACTTAAGTCTAAGCGCTCTGCCGTTAAATACCGCTTATAGACCGACGAGATCGCGGTGACTTCGCCACATTCATTTAATTTTCTAAGAAGGTCCTTGGCTTTCTCAGCGCCCCCGACAAGATCAAGGGCCGCGTGAATCAAAGCAGAATGCCGAATTGGCGTCATGCTTTTTTCCCGAACAGAACGTCACGAATTTGATAAAGACCTGGTTTCTGTTTCACCAACCACTCCGCAGCCATCACCGCCCCTTTAGCAAAAACAGTGCGGTTTAAGGCGGAATGCTCAAAAACTAAAACTTCTTCATCACTCATAGAGTAAACCTTGTGAACGCCGAAAACGCCTCCGCCTCGAATAGCCAAAGCTTCAGGAAGTTTTTTTCCGACAGCTTTTTCTAAATTCTCTTGCAGAGTGATCGCGGTGCCGGAAGGTTTGTCTTTCTTTCGATTGTGATGAATTTCTTCGATCTGAAAATCAAAATGTGAAATCGCAGAAAGATTCTTCAGCGCTTCATTTAAAACAGCAACACCTAAACTCATATTAGAAGACCACAGAACGGGAATCTTCTTAGCATATTGAGTTAGAAGATCTTTTTCTTTTTTTGAAAAGCCCGTCGTGCCGCAAACTACCGGCGTTTTGTTTTCGGCGGCTCTTTTAAGAACATCCTTTAAGGCTTCTGGTGAAGAAAAATCAATCCACACGTCGACTTGTTTCGCTTTTTTTACATCGAACTTATCGTCGCGATTCAGTGGATAAAACAGCTCACAGCGGGGATTAGAGTCAATAACTCCGACAATCTCTTTTCCCATGCGGCCCGCAGGGCCGATCACGCCGACTTTGATTTTTTTCACAAAAGACCTACTTTTTTCATTTCCGCTTTCAAGCTTTCCGTGTGCTCAGGCGTAAGTTCGACTAAAGGCAAACGCAAAGAGGCCGAATCAATCACACCCATTAACTGCAATGCCTTTTTTACTGGAATCGGATTTGCTTCCACAAAAAGAAGATTAATAAGATTCATGTACTTGTTAATATCCGCACGAGCTTTTTCGATTTGTCCTTCAGAAACCCATTTTTTCCACTGCACCATTTGCGCAGGAATCACATGAGTGGCTACAGAGATCACGCCATGCCCACCAGCACCTAAGAAATCAACATAAGTGCCGTCATCTCCTGAAAGCATCACAAAGTCTTTACCACAAGCTTTGATGATGTCTTGGGCTAAATCAATTTTTCCGGTCGCTTCTTTAATTCCAATCACACCTGGAACTTTCGCCAAGTCGCGAATGGTTTCGGTAGCTAGGGATGTGATGGTACGGCCAGGAACATTGTAAAGAAGAGTCGGAATTTTTACCGAACTCGCCACCGCTTTGAAGTGTTCAAAAAGACCACGCTGAGGTGGCTTATTGTAGTAGGGAACCACAACCAGAATTGCATCCGCACCCATTTCTTCAGCTTTGCGAGATGTTTCAATAGACTTTGCGGTGTCGTTTGAACCCGTTCCCATAATCAAAGGAACTTTGTCGCCCACAAACTTGCGGATGTGTTTAAACAGCTCGGCCACTTCTTGAGTTGAAAGAGTCGGGCTTTCAGCAGTGGTCCCGTTAACCACAAATCCATCAACACCGCCATCCAGCTGTTGTTTTAAAAGACGGTCTAAAGACGCGTAGTCGACTTTGTCATTTTTAAACGGAGTAATTAAAGCTGTGAAGGTCCCTTTAAAGTTTTTCATCCTACCACCTCTAGATTGTATTTGAATTCTCCGACGAACACCGCTCCGCCGGTCATCAGTGGGTGAGTGTCTTTGCCATCAAAGACAACACTTAAAAGCCCACCTGGCATTTGCACTTTGATCTGTTTTTCAGAAGTCAGTTGCGAGTAAACCAATGCCGCCGCGACCGCACCGGTGCCGCAAGCCAGCGTGTAATCTTCAACGCCTCTTTCAAAAGTCACCGCATTGATATGACCTTTTTCATTTTCCGCATAGAAAGTAACGTTTGCACCCGCAGGTTTTAGATCCGCATGAGATCTGGCTTCGCGAGCCATTTCTTTTAAGGCTGATGCCTCAGAAAGATTTGAAATTTTTTGTACTAAATGCGGAACACCCGTATTTACAAGCGCAAATTTTTGAACGCCTTTGGAGTTTGTTTTTAATTCTATGGATTCTTTCACAAACCGCGCTTCAGGCATTTGCACACGCACTTCGTCGTCGCCCAGAATTTGCGCCGTCACAAGGCCGGCCCCAGTTTTAAACTTCAAGGACGCTTTGTTTTCAGAACTACCGAGATATTCATAACAGAAACGAGCAGCGCAACGAGCGGCATTTCCGCACATCTCTGCCGTAGATCCATCAGAGTTATAAAAATCCCAGTCGTAATCAAAACCCTCGCTGCCATTTTCAATCAGCAGGAATCCATCCGTGCTTAAGCCCAACACGCGATCACAAACAAGCTTTGCAAAATCAGCTCGCGACTTACCCAACGAGTTTTCCACATCTCTCCAGTCGGATTTTTCGCGGGCATCGATAAGAGCAAATGTATTTCCCGCTCCGGACATTTTCATGATGGAGATCGGAAGAAGCTTTTTCATCGCTCCTCCGGCTCGTTCACGGATGTGTCTTCTTGATCTTGTTGCAAAACTTTAGGTAAAGGTTTTTTCTGCGACTCTTTGTACGTGGGTTCTCCACGACCTAAGGGTGCGGGATTGAGTGGTGGCAACGGACGACCTTTCACGCCGCAACCTGCGAACGTCAAAAGCACTCCACAAACGAGAAGGATTTTATTCAGGTGTTCCATTCATCCCCTTTAGCTCTCCTTCCACCTCGACAAGGCGGCGGCAAAGCATGGGGTCTATCATATACTGTCTATACTGATTCGCTGAAATGTTTTTGCAGCTCATCACGTATTTCTGAGCCTCATCTGGGTTGTTTTTCTTAAGGGTTTGGCCGTATTTCCAATTCCAGTAGTATAATTCGGGATATTTTTCGTCAGACTTCTTAAGATTTGCTAAGGCATCTTGCGCTTTTGTAAGACTTTTCTGACCCAAGGACTTTTCAACCTCTAGGGCCTGCCAGAATTTTTGCTGCGGGGACCGTTTGATCACGACAGTGTCGGCCACTTTCTGATAGTCCAACCAACGATTCTGACAGATCAACGCTTGTGCCAGGCTGAGCTTTAATTCCTCATCAAAGCTCACAACCTTTAACTGCTTTTGCACGTTTTCTTGCGCGTTTTTGCAGTCGCCTTTAGCGATAAGCAGACGCGCTTGTTCATTGATGATTGAAAAGTTGTCGGGCTCAATACGAGCGGCTTCGGTGACCTTATCCAACGCTTGGTTCAAATCGGTCTTTCTTAAAGAGACACCGTTTTCAAACAACTGTTGGGCTTTATCACTAAAAAAGACATTGGCAACCTCAGAGGTCGTTTTTTTAAGATCCGAGACGGCCTGAGGACGTGTTTCGCGCTGAATGGCGGTAACAAGAATATTCAAAGCCTGCTGACGATCGCGCTGCAAACTGAGGTTATACGCTTTTTCGATAATATCTTTGTAGGTCTCAGACTTTCCATTCTTCGTCTGAGCAAAAGCGGGCAGTGCTAAAAAGGAAAGAGCCGCAATCGCTGCGGCTCTTTTCATGATCAATTGCATTGATTAGTTCTTTTTGAAGTTTTTCAAAACAACAGTCACGTTACCGAATTGGCTTGGAGCCACTTGTTTCAACATACCAGAAAGTGGAACTTGTTGTGGGTTGATCCATGCGTTGATTTCAGCATTTTGTTCTTTGTCCTTAAGACGAGCGTGGATGCAATCGAAAGTACCAGCAGGAACAGTGATTCTGTCTTCTTTAACTTCGATAACTTCTACGTCTTGTTTAGGTACTTGTTGTTCTTTACCGTTCACTAGCATTTTTTTGATTTCGCCAGTGTTTGGATCAAGAAGAGTTTCAACTTTTTGTTTTCCAGCGAAACCAAGATCCATGTTTTGATCCATCCAGATGCCATCAGCACCGATAGAACGAACTGACATAGACATTGAACCTTTGATGAAGCCCATGTCGATGTTGTAGTTAGCGTTGTCGCCAACTTTCCAGTCCAAACCCATTGTTTGAGCTTGATCCATGATCGCTGCGTTTTGGATGTTAGCCAAAACTTCAACTGCAGTTGGAGCAGCAACAGCGTTAACTGAGAACGCAAGACCTAGAGCGGCGATAAGAGCCTTAACCATAAATTCCTCCTTGAATGGTTTTTATTGTGGTGTCTTAATCACACCGACCTAAGGAGGTAGAGTCAAGGCTCAAATTATTGTTCTCTAAAACTACTGACGAGAACTTGACGCGGCTTGCTGCCGTTCGCAGGCCCCACGACACCTTCTTTTTCGAAGATTTCAATCAGTCGCGCAGCACGTGGATAACCGAGTCTAAACTTTCTTTGAATCAAAGACGCAGAAATTTCTTTCTGTTCAGAAGCCCACGATAGAATTTCGTCGTAACGTTCATCGTATTCTTCTTCACCAAATCCGCCGCCGCCAGAATCACCAGCCTCAGCACCATCGCCACCTGAAAATCCATCCAAAGCTTTCATCGCTAATGGATCGTATTCGGGTTCGGCTTGTGCAGCCCAATGTTTCACGACGTTGCCAATTTCTTTATCTGAAAGATAAGGACCATGATGGCGAGTCGGTTTTCCCACGCCAGGAGCCTGGAACAGCATATCTCCATTCGGAAGAAGGCGTTCTGCACCTGAATCATCGATGATGATACGAGAGTCCATTTTCGATGCCACTTTCAAAGCCACGCGTCCCGGAATATTTGTTTTAATCAAACCGGTGACAACATCTTTACGAGGCGATTGAGTTGCCACGATCAAGTGGATACCGCAGGCACGCGCTTTTTGTGTCAAACGTTGAATCGGCTCTTCGATGTTCTGCTTTTCAACGATCATCAAATCCGCAAGCTCATCCACCACGATCACGATAAACGGAAGTGGTTGATAGTAGTATTGCTCAAGCTTGGCTTTTCCTTCTTCCAGCTCCAAATTGATTTTTTCATGCTCTTCAATTTCAGCTTTTGAAAGTCCACCCGTTTTTTCGTTAAAGGCTTCAATTTTACCGACACCGAATTTCGATAAAGATTTATAACGCTTTTCCATTTCGCGCACAGCCCACTTCAAAGCTGTCGCAGCCTTCTTAGGTTCCGTTACGTGAGGAAGAACCAAGTGTGGCACCGTAGAAAAAGGCGCCAAGTCGACCATCTTAGGGTCAATCAAAACCAAGCGCAGTGTTTTTGGAGAATGGCGGAACAAAAGGCCCGTGATAATAGAGCCGACAAACACCGACTTACCAGAACCCGTTGTACCCGCGATCAAAAGATGCGGCATCTTACGAAGATCCACTACCTTAGGTTCACCATCCACAGCGCGACCGACAGCCATCGGTAACGCAAGATCTTCACTCCAGAACTGATCTTCGGCGATCAAGTCTTTGTAATAAACCGTCTCGCGCTTTAAGTTCGCTGTTTCAATACCGACAACATCTGTTCCAGGGATATGACCCACCACACGTACAGATTCAGATGAAAGAGCCAAAGACAAATCATCTTCAAGCTCAGAGATCTTACTGATTTTTACATCGGCATTTGGTTTAAATTCATACATCGTAACAAGCGGTCCCGGCTTCGCATCCTGGATAGAACCTTCGATAGAGAAGTTCTTAAGCTTTTCTACCAATGAATCCGCTTTTCTTTGAATCTCGGCCTTATCAATTTTAATACGCGAAGCTGGAGGATCTTCCAAAAGCGCAAGCTTTGGCATATCCCAGTTTTCAATACGACGAGGAGGTTTTGCCTTCATGACGACTTTGCGTTTTTGCGCAAGCCTCAAGGCCGGTGTCTCCTCTTCTTCTTCTTCGATCTCTTCTTCATCTTCTTCTTCCGCAGCTTCGGCGTCGGCTTCAAGAAGTGCGTTGAGATCTTCATCTTCTTCCTCTTCATCTTTACCAACAAATTTTTTGTCAGAAAGCGGGAAGACTGTTTTAGGCTTGTCCTCTTTTGCTTCTAATTTTTTTGCTTTGGCTTTTTTCTCTTTCACGAACATGCCGGCAAAAAAGCCCGCAAGTTTATCCATGATTTTCTTTTTCTTTAAGAAAGCCATAAAGCCGCGTGGAGTTTCTGAAAGCTCCTGCAAAGATTTTTCGAAATAGAAAACAATAAGGACGGCCATCAATGAGAGCAGGATGACTTGAACGCCGATAGAATTAAAAGCGCGCATCAAAGCCTGGGAAACACCCAAGCCCAAAAGACCACCCAAATATATCTGCTCTTTGAAAACTTTTGTTGTTGGCAAGTAAAGCGACAAAAGAGCTGCGATATTCACGATCAAAAGAAGCGCCCATACAAAGCGAATGTTCTTAAGATTTAGCGATTCCCCTTGGAAACTTGCGTACGCAATACGTAGAAAGCTCGCAACAACGACCCATGCCGCCAGTCCAAACGCTTGATAAAGGCCGTCTGCAAGGAAACTTCCCACGATTCCACAGTAATTCGTGGCTTTAAGCCCTTGCCCAATAGAATTCATAGAGGGATCAAATGGATTGTAGCTGAACAAAGCCAGGGCGAGGAAAAGCCCTAAACCTAAAAAGCCGATTGCAATGACGTCCTGACGAAACTTCTTAAGAAAATGATTCATTTAAAAAATTTACGAAATTTCCCGTAGTTAGTCATTCTAACAGGCGCAACCTTGACTTAAGACTGGTGCGGTTTCGAAAAATGCCGTATACACGTATCCTTGCAACGAGCCTGACCCAGAGGGTCAACGCCAGGAGCCTGTTTAAGCATGCTAAAAATAAACGAGATTTTCTATAGTGTTCAAGGTGAAACGACGTATGTAGGACTTCCTACTGTCTTCGTGCGCCTGACGGCATGCAATCTGCGCTGCACTTATTGCGACACCAAATATTCTTATTATGAAGGTGAGTTGCAAAGCCTTGAAACAATTTTGAAAGAAATTGAATCGCACAAAACACCTTATGTCTGCATCACCGGTGGAGAACCTCTTTTGCAAAAAGAAGTTCACACTTTGATGAACACATTATGTGAGCGCGGGTACAAAGTTTCTTTGGAAACCAGCGGATCAAAAAGCATTGAGCAAGTTGATCCACGCGTAAAAATAATTTTAGACGTGAAAACTCCTGACAGCGGAGCTGCAGATTCTTTCTTGATGAACAACATCAGCTTTTCCACGCCCAGCACGGAATACAAGTTTGTTATTTGTTCTGAAAAAGATTTTGAATGGTCTGAAGAATTCTGTCGTCAACACAATTTATTTGAAAAATTTGTGGTTTTATACAGCCCATCATACGGCCAAGTGTCTGAACGCTGGTTGGCAGAAAAAATTTTGCATCAAAATTCATCTGCGAGGTTGCAATTGCAGCTGCATAAGTATATTTGGTCTCCCGAAACACGCGGAGTGTAGTCCACTCCAAAAATAAATAAGCTGAACATTCTTGGGAGTTCCATGACGCCGAACCTAAACAGTTCCGATAATCTTTTTGTCGCTAATCTTCAGTCCGTAAGCTTGGAAAAGCTTGTGAAAAGCAAACTGGAAGTTTTATTTGCTCAACAAAAAGAAGCTCAAGTTGAGTTGAATGGTTTGTACAACGTCGTTATCGAACAAGTAGAAAAGCCTCTTTTAGAGCTGGCTTTGCGCGCTTATAACGGAAATCAAGTTAAAACAGCGCAAATGCTTGGCATCAATCGCAACACACTTAAGAAGAAAATTGACAACTATAAGATTCGTGTAAAAAAACTGAACTAAGAGATTAGTTTTCGGAAAAATGCTTTGGATCCTAGTGAACCGAAGCATTTATCAGAAAACTTGTGCACCGGCGGGCCCGTTTAGAACCACCAACTTTGTAGAAGCCCCGCAATTTTTTTAGTCTTTTGTTTTAAATCTTCGTTACTCTTAGAGGGGTTCAATGAGTACACGGATTCCACCTCAGAATATTGAGGCCGAACAGTCTATTTTGGGCGGTCTCATGCTAGACCGAGAAGCTTTGGATCAAGTGGGTGATATCCTCGTGGCCGAAGACTTCTACAAGCCGTCTCACCAGAAGATTTTTAACGCCATCAAAGAACTTCACAGCAAAAATCAGCCTGTGGATATCATCACCGTGACAAACATTCTTCAGGGTGAAGGTTCCATGGAGATGGCGGGCGGACCCGAGTATCTGGTCAGCCTTTTAGATAAAACTATTTCCTCTGCAAATATCGTCACTCACGCCAAGATCGTTAAAGACAAAGCGACCTTGCGTAAGCTGATTCAAGTTAATAGCTCTCTTATTGAAAAAGCTTACGAACAAGATTTCGCTGACGTTGAATCTTTCGTGGACCAGGCCGAAAGCGAAATCTTTAAAGTCGGTGAAGCAAAAGCCGCCACGGGCCTTGTCGGCTCGATGGAAATCGTTCGCGCTTCTATCAAAAAATTGGAAGAGCTTTATAAAAACCAAGTTGAGGTCACTGGTCTTGCTACGGGCTTTAAACGCCTGGATGAAATGACAGCGGGACTTCACCCTGGAGAGATGACGATCATCGCCGCTCGTCCTTCCATGGGTAAAACAGCGTTCTCTTTGAATATCGCTCAGCACGTCGCTTTGAAACTTAAAAAGACCGTGGCCTACTTCTCCTTGGAGATGGGTAAAGAATCGATGATGATGCGTATGTTGGCGGCCGAAGCGAAAGTGGGCTTGGGTTCACTTCGTAATGGTAAAGTCAGCGATTCGGAATGGCCGCGTTTAATTCATGCAGCAAGTCTTCTTTCTGAAGCTAGTATTTTCATCGATGATACTCCGGGTGTATCGCCATTTGAAATTCGCTCTAAAGCGCGTCGTTTGAAGGCTGAACATGGATTAGATCTGATCATGATCGACTACTTGCAGTTGATGAGCATGAAACAAAAGATGTCTTCACGTGAGCAAGAGGTTGCGGAAATCTCTAAATCTTTGAAGGCCATCGCTAAAGAATTGAAAATCCCTGTCATCGCCCTTGCCCAGCTGAATCGTGGCGTGGAAGGTCGTACAGAGAAAAAACCAATGCTTTCTGACCTGCGTGAATCAGGATCGATCGAGCAAGATGCCGACGTTATCATGATGCTTTATCGTGATGACTACTACGATAAAGAAAATCCAGACAAACAAGGTCACGCCGAAGTGATCGTGGGTAAGCAGCGTAACGGTGCCACCGGTCCCGTTAAAATGCGTTTCGATGCCCAGTACAATAGATTCCGTGATGCCGAGCCGGAAGAGCGTAACATCAATCCGATGCCGCCACCGCAAGCTCCGCCTCCGATGCCAGGCGGCAGACCTAAAAACTTTGCACCCGGCGCCCCAGTTTAAGATAATGGGCTTCTATGAGGCCCTTACTTTACTTCTTTCAGCGTAAATCAAAACCTCAAGCTTTTAAGCCCGTGGTCTTAGTCACGGGTTGTTCTGCCGGCATTGGTCTGGCTTTGGCTGAGCTTCTTTACAACTGCCAAGAATATCGAGTCGTCGCGACAGCGCGCGAACACAGCCTTGAAAAAGTTCGTTCCCATTTTTTAGAAAACGATCGCTTTATGATTCGCTCTTTGGATGTCACGATCGAAGGGGATCGGGTGCGTCTTTATAACGAAATCCAAAAAACTTGGGGTGGCGTTGATATTCTTATTAACAACGCCGGGATTTCTTATCGTTCCGTGATTGAACACATGACTGAAAAAGATGAAGAACTGCAAATGGCGACCAATTACTTTGGGCCGATGGGTTTGATTCGTCTTTCGCTTCCGCATATGCGTGCCACCGGCCGCGGTAAGATCATCAATATTTCTTCCGTAAGTGGAATGTTAGCCATGCCGACAATGGCCTCGTATTCGGCTTCCAAATTCGCTTTAGAGGGTGCCAGCGAAGCCTTGTGGTATGAGATGCGCCCCTTTGGCGTTACAATCACGTTGGTGCAACCCGGGTTTATCCACAGCAACTCTTTTAAGAACGTGTATCACACGGAGTTGTCAGATCCGACCCGCAATTGGAGCGGCCCTTATTGTGATTTCTATCAGAACATGACTCCGTTTGTGGAGAAGATGATGAATATGTCCCTCACCACGCCGGAAAAAATCGCGAAGCAAGTTTTGAAAGTGATGAAGCAAGAAAATCCGCCGCTATGGATTCCAGCGACCCTGGATGCGACTCTCTTTTATTACATTCGTCGTTTATTGCCTCGACGAATTCTTTTGCCATTCCTCTATTGGAACCTGCCTAAGGCACGTACTTGGTCTAAAGAACATTCCCACCGTCGACAGAAGTGAGCTAGACCAAAGCCCAAAGCCGTTTTTTGGAATTGAGTTCTCTTTAACCTCTTGATTTAGTCAAAGCGTCTTACAAAGCGAGACCCTTGTTAAGCATGGAGGCTGATCATGGGAGAAACTTTAGCAAAGACAGTGATTGCGGCAACCGGACTGCCTCAGGATCCTGTCGAACGTGAATTCAATGCGCTGTTAGAGAAGTACGGTAAAAGCCCAGAAACGCTCACCATTGAAGAATTACGTGAGGTGATGGCTGAATACCTTCAGTTGGTTTTCCTTGAAATGCAGGACGAGCAGAGCGCTTAAAAGATATCTTCGTTAATACAAAATAAAAAAGGCTCCTCATCGGGAGCCTTTTCTTTTTAGCTTTTATCTAAAAACTATTTTCCAGAAAGCTTTTTCAAAGCGTCTTTGACGAAAGTAGATTCAGATTTCACTTTTGTGTAAACGCTGACTAGAGAGCAGTCATCTTTACCGTCTTTACCAGCACCACGGCTTGTAACACCCCAAACATATTGAGTGCCGTTCACTTCAAGGAATGCAGGGCCGCCAGAGTCACCGTGGCAAGCGCCTTTACCTTGAGTTTGATCAAGAAGGATTTCGTGTTTTCCGAAGTCTTCAACGATTTCAACGTCAACTTTGCGAAGCTTATTATCGCTTTTTGTATTCACGCCATCAGTTTCGATCAAACCGTAACCAGCTAAAGTCACTTTTTTACCTGCTGTTAAAAGAGTCTCGTCATCCAAGAACTTCGCCAGTTGGTAACCAGGAGCCATCGCGCCAGAGAATTTAACAAGAGCTAAATCGTGAGCGTCTTCACCTTGTTCGCCAGTTTTACCGTATTCAGTGTGAATAACGTGATCAACAACAAGGCGGATATCGCCTCTTTCCATATTATTAAGGTCTGTATTGAAGATCACATAAAGAGCGACCTCTTTATATTCAGCGCCTACTTCAGGAACGCAGTGACCAGCAGTCAAAACAACGTTTGAAGTCAGCAAAGAACCTGTACAGATGAATTGGCCTTCTTGACCATCTTGAGTGACTACAGACGCCACTAGAGCCACTGTAGATTTTGCAATAGCGTCTTTAGAATCAACGGGAACGCCACCAATTATAGATGTGCTGTCAGCGCCTAGTTGAACAGAGTTCTGTTTCGCAGGAGAGCAGGCAATCAAAGATCCCAAAAGACCTGTAACTAGAGCTGCTTTAAAAACTGTGGATTTCATAGTGACCCCCCAAAGTGAGGGCCGTTAAACACCCAAAATGGAACCAGTGCAATACAATTTTTCAAATATTTAAGATAACAAAGTCTTATAGTAGAAGTGCGTCATTTTTAAGCAGATGAAATGACTATAAAAAAAGGGATCTCTTTTGACGGAGATCCCTTTTAAGAACTTTCGATTTATCGAAACTTTCTCGTTATTACGCTCTTTCTACAGAGATCTGGATTTTAGCTTCCATACCTTCTGCGTAGCGAACAACTGCCTTGTGTTGACCCAATACTTTGATTGGCTCTTCAAGGAGAATGTCACGACGGTCTACTGAGTGACCCATTTTTTGCAATTCTTTAGAGATATCTGTTGTAGTAACAGTACCGAAAAGTTTGTCAGTCTCACCAGCAGCCAATTTGAATGTTACAGTTGTGCCGTTGATTTTGTTCAAAAGCTCTTGGCGTTCTGCCAATGCTTTTTTCTTTTTAGCTTCAGCTACACGTTTCAAGTGTTCGTACTCTTTTACGCGTTTTTCAGTAGCTTCCGCCGCCAATTTACGTGGGAACAAGAAGTTTCTTGCGAAACCTTCAGAAACGTTCACCAACTCACCAACACGACCTACATCTTTAACGTCTTTTTGAAGAATAACTTTCATGTGATCTCCATTTTGTTAGTTGCTTTCAGCAGGCTTCACTTTGTTCAAGCGAGCTCTGAAATCAACCCAGTAATCGATCAAGCCAACTACGCTCAAAACAAGCAATAACTGACCGACCAAAATTATGTACGTCAGAACTCTCATGAAAACACCGGCTTTCATCGAATTCAGAAATACCTCCAACACTGCCAGCCCCTGAAAGAAATAAAGAACGATAACAACGTTCACAATATTCACTGCGAGGATGGAAGTGGCCTTACCGCCAAAACTCACCATTGTCAGAAGGAAGGCAGTCATCGCAACCCAAATCATAAAATCCGGGACACGATATTCTAACAACTTGAGCTGAGAGGCAATTTTCTCACGGGGCAAATTGAGCCATGAAAAAACCCTTCTCTCAAATATGAGTCCCACACCCAACGTTATAATTAAAAGAATAACGATGGCTGAAGGAACCTGCTGCACCAGAATCGCCGGATCTAATTTCACCGCGGGATTCATTTTCTGAACCTGAGCGGAAAACTGCTCCATTAATTTTTGGACTTCAGCATACGTGTTGATTCCGTTCTTTTGAAGTGCTCCAAAAAGTCCCAAGCCAGCGGCTGCAGAACCGATTGCGACACTCGCAAGTCCAGAGATCCACCACCCAACACCCTTTTGCTCTAACTCCATGTAGGCCCCTAAAGTCATCCAAACAGAGCCAAGGAAAAGCGCTAGAGGTTGTGCGTTCAGGAGCCACGCTGCTCCCGTTGCCACTAGTCCCAAAATCCAAAAGGCGAGGGGACCGTAGGCTTTGCGTAGTACACGAAGAAGAGGCGCGCCCATAACCACAGTCAACATCGACAACAAAATCGAGAGAGATGAAATTGTGATGAATTTCTGTGGCGTCGCGGTCTTCTTCATGGATTACGCTCTTAATTATTCGCCTTTATCGAAACGTTCTGCTTTTGCAGCTGCGAAGGCAGCTTTACGAGCAGCGGCTTTTGCTTCACGCTCTTTTTCGCGAGCAGCAGATTCAGAAAGACCTTTTTTGAAGCCTTCCATGAACTTAGCCAAAGAAACACGCTCGTCTAGACGAGTGTGCATAAAGCGAAGAACTTTGTCGTTGATACGCATAGTTCTTTCAAGCTCAGCGATAGCTTGAGTATCTGCTTCGAACGTAGAGTGGAAGTAGATAGCTTTTTTTGTTTTGCCGATTGGAGTTGCTAGGTTTCTTTTACCCCAAGTTTCCAAAGAGTTGATTGAACCTTTGAAAGATTCGATCGTAGCTTTGTTCTTTTTGAACAAATCTTTTTGCTCTTCAAGAGTTGCATCTGGGTGCATAAGAACCACAACTTCGTATGGCTTTTTCGCAGATTTAGTAGTTTCCATGAACTATATCCTTTCGGGTTGGTCTACACTCTGACTTCGTCAGAGTAAGATTTTTGCCCCCACCATAGTGAGCGGGAGCAAGGATGACTTTTTTAAAATGTTTAGAGGGTTTAGCACGGCTTAGGACCAAGCACAAGGATTAGGCATTTGAATAGTGAATAAACCGGTCCTAGAATACTTAAATGGTCACTTTTATTGAGATTCTTGATGGCCCCAACGAAGGTTCCCGCTTCAAGGTTGAAGACGGAATCACCCTGGGTCGATCCAAGGCCGACATCATTATCAAAGACCCCAAAGTTTCGGGGACCCACGCCCAGATCTCTATCGACGGGAAGGGGCAGTTTGTTTTGATGGACTTGGATTCGTCGAACGGGATCCACATTAGTGGCCGCCGTGTAAAAAAAGTGGCGTTATTACCAGGGGTTATCTTCGAGGTCGGTCGCACCCAGTTTAAAGTCATTTCGGTCGAAGAAGAGATCGCGATCGACTTCAGCCGCCTTGTGACTTGGCGCAATATTTTAAAGGACAAGCTGTCAGAGGTCACTCCACCCGAGCCCTCAGAGCAAAGCCTCGCATTGCAAAGATTTAGCCCTGCGTTAAAGCTGACGTTCACCCAAGGCATTCAGACCGATGAGGAAATTATTTTAGGCTACGGGCCCCGCAAGGCCGGTTCAGAGTCCCTGGATATTGAACTGCATGATGAAGACGCCCCGAAAGAGGCCTTCGAACTCCATCCCGGTCCAGGCATGGTGCAATTAAAAATCAAAGCTCCAGGTCGTGTGACTCTTAACAATAAGTCCATAGATGCCGAAATGCTTAAAGATGGCGACTTGATTTCTTTTGGAAACACGCTCATTAAAGTGACGTACTTGTAGAGAGGCTTCATGTTAACTACACCCAAAACCACCGGCAGCTTTGAAAGCTTCGACGGCACTCCGATTTATTACGAAGTGCGCGGGGAGGGTGAGCCTTTAATTCTGATCTACGGCATTGCCTGCATCATGAATCACTGGCACCACCAAATCGAATATTTTTCTCACAAATACAAAGTCATCACGTTTGATCTTCGTGGGCATCAAAAAAGCAATCCAGTAACCGACATGAGTCAGTTGACGATGGAGGCTTTAGCCAAAGATGTTTTTGCCCTGATGAAGCATTTAGAGATTAAGCAGGCGCACTTCGCAGGCCACAGTTTCGGTGTTCCCATCATGCTTAAGGCTTACGACGAGAAACCGGAAGCTTTTTTATCGATGATTTTCATCAATGGCTTTGCTCGCAATCCAATTAAAGGCATGTTCGGTCTTGATGTCATCGAGCCGTTTTTCTATTTCGTAAAAGAACAATACGAGAAGCAACCGTACGTGTGGAATACTCTGTGGAAATTGGCTGTTGATAATCCGATGTCCGTGTATATCGCGGCACTTGCGGGTGGATTCAATTTGCGCGTCAGTCACATCAAGGATATCGAAGTGTATCTTAGAGGTGTTGCAAGACTGAACCTTGAAGTCTTTATCACTCTGTTTGAAGAGCTGATGGAGTATAACGGCGAATCGGTTTTGGAAAATATCAAAGTGCCTGCGCTCATCATCTCTGGCGAAAAGGATATGGTGACACCCTTGCGCTTCCAATATCATTTTAAAGAGACGATTAAACATTCCGAGTTCGTGCTAGTACCTTATGGTTCACACTGCACACAGCTGGATTTTCCTGATTATACAAATTTAAAAATGGAAAAATTTTTGAAAGACGTTTCTTCGAAGAAATAAGTTTTTTGAATTTTTCATCACAAATAAAAAAGCCACCTCGAAAGGTGGCTTTTTAGTTTTTCTGTTACTTCAAGACTATCTGTAAGCCGCTTTCGTGATATCAAATCCGTAGCGTTGAACAGAGTCATCAGATGTGAAAACGATTTTTACGTATTCGCCATCAATAGTTGTCGAGAATGAGTCGTCATTTTTACCGCTCATATCCGCAACCTTCTTGCCATTCGCATCGAAGAATTCCACTTTGTCATAATCTCTTTCAGTGTCGAACTTAGAGAAGTACAAAGCGATTTGTTTTGCGCCTGGAACACGAACTTCAAACTCTTCTTTCGTTTTTTCTTTGTATGGATGAGCTGAAGAAATATTCACGGGAACTGTTTGCCAGTTGATCGGATCATTTGGATCTGGAGCAGGCAATGTATTCGTCAACATTGCATACGCATTCACCATACCACCTTTGGATTTACCACGAAGACCTGCGATTGGTTTAGAAGTCGCGATAATTCTTTCTTTCATTTCAAGCGCTGTCAGGTTGGGCTCGTTAGAAGCCAATAGAACCGCCATACCAGAAACGTGTGGAGTCGCCATTGAAGTACCAGACCATGAATCGTATTTTCCACCAGTGATAGAAGATACGATATTCACACCCGGAGCACCTACGTGAACTTTTGTTTTACCGTAGTTAGAGAATGAAGCGATTTGTCCTCTGTTATCAACTGCCGCTACTGAAAGTACGTTTGGTACATCGTAAGTCGCAGGATAAGTAGGGCTTGCATCGTTGTTGTTTGATTCGTTACCAGCAGCTGCTACAAATAGCGCGCCCGCAGCGTTCGATCTTTCGATGGCTTGCTTCAAAGTTTCAGAGTAGCCACCGCCACCCCAAGAGTTTGACATGATTTTCGCACCCATTTTAGTTGCGTAGTCGATACCTTTAAGAGCGCCATCAAGGGAACCTGAACCACTTGCAGAAAGGAACTTGATACCCATGATACGAACGTTCCAAGCTACACCCACGATACCTTTACCGTCATCGCCTGTACCACCAATAGTACCAGAGCAGTGTGAACCGTGACCGTGATCATCTAGTGGATTGCCCGTTGGAGCATTGGCATTTACGAAGTTTGCACCGTGGATATCATCAACGATACCGTTTCCGTCATCGTCAACTCCCGGCTTACCATTCGCTTCAGCTTCGTTCGTCCACATGTTGCCAACTAGATCCGGGTGATTGTAGTCAACACCTGTATCGATAACCGCAACAACGACGTCTTTAGAGCCTGTTGTGATATCCCATGCTTGTTCCGCACCGATATCCACGCCTGCGATACCTGCGCGGCGTTCAGAATCTTGTTGTCCGCTATTTTTCAAGCCCCACAACTGACCCAACATAGGATCATTTGGAGTTTTGTTAATACGGTAGATGTAGTTTGGTTCTACGATGTCTACGATTGGATTTTCAGAAAGGGATTTTACTACGTTTGATTGAATCTCAAACACCGGGCGTTTGATAACGACAATGTTTTGTCCCGGAATAGTGTCTTTAACATAGGACCCAAGTTGCGCGCTAAGAACATTGATCGAAGATTTCGCGGAAACAGAGTCTTTCAATTTAACAATGTACTCGCCTGGAACTGATTCTGCAGGTGCAGCAAACGCATTAGCACCAATAAGTAGTAAGCCTACCATGGCCGCTTTAGAGGCTCTTTCCATAAGCCTTTTCATAATCCCCTCCTTCATTGGGTGATTTTCAAACGAACGAACGAGGAAAAATTTTCCCTGAACGTGCCCAGTTCCAAAATGGTACCAATGTGAAGGTGAGCTGGTTATTAAATTTTGTAGAGGAGAATTACTTGAGGCCAATTCTTAGCACTAGGTCGTGTTTTTCTCGACGAAGGCCGAGAAATTTTCTAGCCATTCTTCTATCAGACGAGACTAAGACACGGCCTTTTTTCCGGACGTTGGTCGCGTTTCTTGCTCGATAAAATCAAAACTCAACTGTTGTGGAGATTTGAGTGTCGCGATTTTCTGTGGGTTTGCAGCGATCTCTTTTTTCTCTGACGGAGTTGTAACATTCACTCCATACGAAGCTTTCATAAGGTGTTTGATAAATGCTTCTTTGACACTGTCTGGAGCATCTTTGTTGAAACCTAACTCTTGCATCAAAACATCAATCTTCTTCATAAGCCAATCCTTGGTCTAGTTTCGGAAGTTTGTTGCGTTAGCTTTAGAAGAATTCAAAAAAGATGTGACGTCGAAGATGTCTCTGTATGAGACGACTTTCGATGCAGAGTTTAAAGGTTAAAATTTATAATATTATTTTACACCGGCAGGATTTTTAGCACCGGATTTGCTTGTGCTGGCTTCGATTTCGCGAATTCTATCAGCAACGCCACGCGCCCATTTTGCACCGTTTTTAGAATCAAAGTGCAGTCCATCCGAAGTCGTTTTGATATCATTTTCACCGATACCGATTTCAGTGGTGCTGTCGATCACCTGACAACGAGGAGCTGCTTCGCTCCTGATGATTTCAATGACTCGAGTCAATCGCATATTTGATTTAAAATAGGGCTTTGAATTCGCTTTGTCTGTCCACGTGGGCGTGACCCAATAGCACTTGCCGTTGAATTTATTTTTATTCAATGTTTCGGTGATTTGCTTTACTTGCGCTATCACAGTTTTGTCTGATTGCGCATTCGGTGTTTTATAATCAGCAAAATTATCACCCAGCTCAATGATGACTCTTTGGGGTTTTTCTTCTTCTAAAAGATCCGACAATAAAGGTGCTGTGGCCTTCGTGCCGCCAGACACGGTTTTTTGCTTCTCATTTTTTCGATCAGCAAAACCGAAACTTAAAGTGCGCTTTGCCTCAGAAGGATCCGTAAATGAACGAGCCGTACCGCCGGCAAGCCCCACGGTGCGCACATTTTCCTGAGCAACCTCGTTGAAATATTTATGAAGATGTTCGCCAAAAGGTCCGACCACATGTGAATCACCTATGATAAGCGTTCCTGCTAGTGTGGGTGAGGAAAAGAACAGACAAGAAATTAATATAATGAACATCTTCATGCTTTTAGGATGCCGCCGATTAAAAAGAAACACAAGAGAACGTCTTGCTGTATTAAAGATCATATCGGTGTATCGTAAGAACATGATGGACTTTAAAAATATAGATACAAGTCGGGCGGCCTTATTGATGATGCATTTTCAAGCGGATGTATTTGCCGCATTGGCGGGACATTTGCCGCCAGATATGCTTGATCGCGCCAACGCCCTGATTAAAGCGTGGCGCACGACAGGACGTCCTGTGATCTTTGCTAACTTTGCACTGGGTCCTCATTACGAGTCGGTGACTGAAAAGAACATGCTGACAATGAATATTCAAAAGATGGGATTGTTTCGCGAGCCCACTCCTGTCGCCGGGCTTGATGTAAAGCCAAACGATGGGCATTACGCTTGTCCACGAGCGAGTGTCTTTCATTCTACAAAGTTGGATCAGGATCTGCGAGCTCAAGGAATTGATACACTAGTCATGGCAGGCATCGCGAGTAGTGGAGTGCTTTTCTCCAGCGTAGCTTGGGCCAGCGATGCTGATTACCGTCTCTATCTTGTGCAAGATTGTTGTTACGATCCAGACACGCTAGCTCACGAGGCGTTGTTCCGAACGAGCTTTGCTACTCGGACAACTATTATTTAAGTCGTTTCATTTTTCTGTGGAGATCCTCAACGCGTCTTTACCTAAAACAAAAAAAGGGAGTCTTGTGACTCCCTTTTTTTATAGTTTTTAATTAATAACTAGCCTGCGCCGCCATCACTGTGTTTTTCACGCTTCGTCGCGTTTGCCACAAGGAATTCACGATTCATGCGAGAGATATTTGTCAATTGGATGTCCTTAGGACAAGCCGCCTCACATGCTCCCGTCGTTGTACAAGCGCCGAAACCTTCCGCATCCATTGCAGCGACCATGCGAATCGCACGCTCTTTTCTTTCAACCTGACCTTGCGGAAGCAAAGCCATGTGAGAAATTTTTGCTGAAGTGAATAGTGCGGCTGAAGCGTTCTTACAAGCTGCTACACAAGCTCCGCATTGGATGCAAGTCGCAGAAGACATAGCCTCATCAGCGTCTGCTTTCGGAACTAAGATAGCGTTCGCATCAACTGCATTGCCCGCATTCTGACTAATGTAACCACCTGCAGAGATAATTCTATCCATCGCAGAACGATTCACCATCAAGTCTTTAATAACTGGGAAAGCTTGTGCACGGAAAGGTTCGATCGTTAAAGTCGCGCCGTCCGTGAAATTTCTCATGTGCAGTTGGCACACAGTTGTTGATTTCATTGGACCGTGAGCTTCACCGTCGATCACAAAACCACACGCGCCACAGATACCTTCACGGCAGTCGTGGTCAAACGCGATAGGTTCGTCACCTTTACCTACAAGCTCTTCATTCACAGCATCCAGCATCTCAAGGAAAGAAGCGTCTTCGGACACATTCTTAGCTTGCAGATCCACGAAGCCACCTTGGTCTTTAGGACCTTTTTGTCTCCACACTCTTAAAGTCAGATTCAATGTTTTTCCAGCCATGTTACGCCTCTTATTTATAGCTACGAGTTGCTAGATGTACGTTTTCAAATTTCAATTCTTCAGTGTGGCGCACAGAGGCTTTGTTTTCGCCTGTGTATTCCCACGCAGCCACGTGACAGAAGTTCGCGTCGTCACGTTTTGCTTCACCGTCAACTTGGTATTCTTCACGGAAGTGACCGCCGCAAGACTCTTTACGCTCCAAAGCATCACGACACATCAACTCGCCAAGTTCCATGAAGTCTGCAACACGTCCTGCTTTTTCAAGTTCAACGTTCAGATAGTTTGCATCACCAGGGATGCGCACGTTTTGCCAGAATTCCTCACGCAATTTTGGAATCTCCTGAAGAGCTTTTTTAAGACCTTCTTCGTTACGACCCATGCCACAGTATTCCCACATGATATTGCCTAGCTCTTTATGGAAGCTATCAACTGTGCGGTTGCCTTTGATGTTCATAAGCTTAGAGATCTCTTGTTTCACGCCGTGTTCAGCCGCTTTGAAGGCGTCATTTGTCGTCGAAACTTTTTCAAGCTTCGTAGATCCAAGATAGTTACCCAAAGTGTATGGAAGAACGAAGTAACCGTCTGCCAAACCTTGCATCAATGCAGAAGCACCCAAGCGGTTCGCACCGTGGTCAGAGAAGTTAGCTTCACCCGCGACGAACAAGCCTGGAATTGTTGATTCCAAGTTGTAATCCACCCACAAGCCACCCATTGTGTAGTGAGGAGCAGGGTAGATCATCATCGGTTGTTTGTATGGATTTTGACCTGTGATCTTTTCGTACATCTCAAACAAGTTGCCGTAACGTTCAGAGATTTTTTCTTCTCCTAAACGTTTGATCGAATCAGCGAAATCAAGATAAACCGCTTTTCCTGATTCGTTCACACCGCGACCTTCATCACAGCGATATTTCGCCTGACGAGAAGCCACGTCACGAGGAGCCAAGTTACCGAATGAAGGGTAAACGCGCTCTAGATAGTAATCGCGTTCGTTTTCTGGGATGTCGTTAGGATGACGTTTGTCACCAACGGCTTTTGGAACCCAAACGCGACCATCGTTACGAAGAGACTCAGACATCAAAGTTAGTTTTGATTGGTTTTCTCCGTGAACCGGGATGCACGTTGGATGGATTTGTGTGTAACAAGGATTGGCGAAGTAAGCACCACGTTTGTGGGCTTTCCAAGCCGCCGTCACGGCACAAGCCATCGCGTTTGTTGAAAGGAAGAAGACGTTTGAGTAACCACCACTTGCGATAACAACCGCATCGGCCTCATGAGACTCAATTTCGCCTGTGATCAAGTTACGTACGATGATGCCGCGGGCTTTTCCATCAACGATAACAAGGTCCAACATTTCACGACGAGTGCGAAGCTCAACTGTGCCTGCATCAACTTGTCTCATCATCTCTGAGTACGCACCCAAAAGAAGCTGTTGTCCTGTCTGACCGCGAGCATAGAATGTACGAGACACTTGCGCGCCACCGAAAGAACGGTTCGCCAAAGTACCACCGTACTCACGTGCAAATGGAACACCTTGCGCCACCATTTGGTCGATGATGTTCGCCGACACTTCCGCTAGACGATAAACGTTAGCTTCACGCGCGCGGAAGTCGCCGCCTTTAACCGTGTCGTAGAAAAGACGGTAAGTAGAGTCACCATCATTTTGATAGTTTTTCGCGGCATTGATACCACCTTGAGCAGCCACAGAGTGGGCACGACGAGGAGATTCATGCACGCAGAACGCTTTTACTTTGTATCCAAGTTCACCCAAAGATGCGGCTGCAGATGCACCCGCAAGACCTGTTCCGACAACGATGATAGAGTGTTTTCTTTTGTTGGCAGGATTAACTAGTTTGTAATCGAACTTCGATTTGGTCCATTTGTCTTCAATAGAGCCACTAGGAATTTTGCTATCTAATTTGTTAGCCATTTATCTGCTCCTTAGTGTGCAAACACGAAAAGGTAAAGTGGTTGAGCGATAAAACCTAAAGCCACGATGATGCCGTATGTGTAGCTTAGTTTTTTCCAAAGACCGCGGTAAGAACCTTCCATCAATCCCAAAGATTGGAACGAAGAGCCCACGCCGTGACTTAAGTGGAAGCCAAGAAGAATCAAAGCCACCACATACCAGATCACGTAGCCTGGCATTTGAAAAACTTCTTCCATCAGTCGTGCAAGGTCACGCATCACAACGCCATTCACTGTTGTTTCATAGTGAGTGCCGTATTTGAAAGTGATCAAGTGGAGAATGATGAAGACCAGGATTAATGAGCCTTGAATCGCCATTGTGCGAGAAGCAAGACTCACTCGTTTTTCACCTGATGCAGCCACAGCATAGCGCGATGATTTGGCCGCTCTATTTTGTGCCGTCAAAGAAAACGCCATAAATACGTGAGTGAACAAGGCTAAAAGCAAAATTGCTTCTGCAACGTAAAGTAAGTTGCCGCTTGTGATCGCGTGTCCGTAAGCATTGTATGCATCGTGACTGACGAAGATTAATAAGTTTCCGGCCATGTGAGCGAGTACAAAACCTGCCCATACTAGACCAGAGATTCCCATTATGTATTTTTTCCCGACGGTTGAACCGAGAAATCCAGACATGGTGAAAAACCCCTTGTGTTATTACATTGTATTTTCTCAATAAGTTTACAATTGAACTTACTCCTCGGGGGCTGGATTTGTCTATGACACCCGTCATGTATCGCGACACGTTAAATATGGAATTTAGTTTTGCCTTTCCTAGACTTGCGATAGAACAAAACCTCTAAAATACGGGGTAAAAACATGAAGATTTTTGTGTGTATCAAGCAGGTGCCCGACACCGAAACAAAGATTAAAATCACTCCCGACCAAAACGGAATCGATACGGCGGGAATTAAATGGGTTTTGAACCCTTATGACGAGTATGCAGTTGAAGAAGCTGTGAAACTTCGCGATGCCAATGCTGGCTCCCAAGTATGGGTTCTAAGCGTAGGTTCTAAGACTCGCGTCATTGAATCTCTAAGAACAGCTTTGGCAATGGGTGCTGACGAAGCGATCGTTGTAAATGCTGAAAATCTAGACAATTTTTCTACAGCTAAGGCTTTGGCCGAAGTTATCAAAGCTGAGGGCGGCGCTAAAGTTATCTTCTCCGGTAAATTGGCGATCGATGACAATGCCTCTTCAGTCAGCCAAATGCTTGCTGAGTTCTTGAATGTTCCTCACACAACTGTGGTATCGAAGTTTGCTTTCAACGGTGAAAACGTTGTTGTTGAGCGCGATATCGAAGGTGGAGCAAAAGAAGTTGTACAAATGATGACTCCCGCAGTTGTCGGAGCGAACAAAGGTCTTAATATGCCTCGCTACGCAAGTCTTCCAGGCATCATGAAGGCGAAGAAAAAAGTGATCAAAGAGATTGAATTTGCTTCTTTGAACATTCCTGCTTCGGACATCAAAGTTAAATACTCTGGCTTCGCACTTCCTGCTGAAAAGCCGCCAGTAAAAATGCTAGCGGGCGATTCTTCAGCGCAAGCTTCTGAACTAGTTAAACTTCTTCGCGATGAAGCGAAAGTTCTATAGAGGTAAATCATGGGAAAAGTATTAGTTTTTGCTGAACAATCTCACGGAAATCTAAAACGCAGCTCTATTGAACTTCTTCAAGCAGCGGCTAAATCTGGAAACACTGTTGTTGCAGTGGTTTTCGGTTCTCACGCAGGTGATGTTACAGCTGCGGCCGCTCAAAATGGCGCGAACGAAGTTCACGTTGTTAAAGACGCTTCTTTGGATTCATACAATCCAGAGCTTTTCACAGCAAACATCGTGTCTGTTGTTGAAAAAGTTCAACCTTCCATCCTTCTTGCTTCTGCTTCTTCCACAGGTCGTGACTTGTTCCCACGTGTGGCAGCTCGTTTGAACACGGGGATTGCAAGTGATTGTACAGAGCTTAATATCTCTGGCGATAACGTCACAGCGACAAAACCAATGTACTCTGGAAAATGTTTTGCTAAAGCCAACTTTGAAAACAGCTCTGTAAAGATTGTTTTGATGCGTGCAAATCAACTTCCGGTGGCGGCGGCAGACACTTCTAAATCTGCAAACGTTGTTGAACAAGCGGCTGTAAAACCAGACCTTAAAACTTTGATCAAAGAGATCGTTAAAGGCGCTAGTGAAAAGCTTGATTTGACGGAAGCAAACATCATCGTGAGTGGCGGACGCGGCCTAAAAGACGCAGCGAACTTCAAAGTTCTTCATGATCTTGCGGACGTTCTTGGCGCGACAGTAGGTGCTTCACGTGCCGTAGTTGATGCGGGCTGGGTTGGTCACGGCATGCAAGTAGGACAAACTGGTAAAACAGTAGCTCCCACTTTGTACATCGCGGTGGGTATCTCGGGCGCGATTCAACACTTGGCAGGTATGAGTGGTTCTAAAGTTATCGTTGCTATCAACAACGATGCAAACGCTCCGATCTTCCAAAAGGCGACTTACGGTATCGTGGGTGATGCTCTTGAAATCGTTCCGAAACTCACTGAAGAGTTTAAAAAGGCTCTTCACCACTAATCGTGTTTAGAAAATACATTCTTCCGATTATTGTATTTGTTTTCTACCGAACCCTCTCATGGACATGGAGGGTTCGGCTTATCGAACCAGATTCCCTAAAAAATTCCTTAGAAACTCAGAACCCTGTGGTGCTAGCGCATTGGCATGGTGATGAACTCGCTCTTTTATCCATCGTAAAACGCTATCGCATCGCTACCATTGCCTCACAATCCAAAGACGGAGAGTTGATGGCAACAGTTTTAAAATGGTTGGGCGCAAAAACCAGCCGAGGCTCTTCCACGCGCGGTGGAGTGCAGGCCCTTAAAGGTCTTTTGCGTTTAATAAAAGACGGGGGAAATTGCAGCTTTGCAGTAGATGGCCCTAAGGGTCCGTTACACAAAGTGAAGCCCGGAGTTTTTGAAATCTCACGCATGATTTCTGGTCCGATTTACGCGGCGGGAGTTGCGTGTGATCGTGCGATTCATTTTCCAAAATCTTGGAACAAAACTTTTCTTCCAAAACCCTTCGCAAAAGTGATCATCTACTGGGTCGGACCGATGACGGCGATCTCTCGTGAAGTCGATCCAAGAAACCCAGACCTTGCTCTAGAGTTAGAGGGGCTTTTGCACCACGCGAGACAGCAAGCTCTTAAATTCATTGCGGATAATGATGCCTAGTGCTAGCGTTTTAGGGTGACTTGTCTTCAACTTTTTAAAGGGACTTTTAAAGTATGAAACTTCTATTAAGCATCTTGATGCTCATCTCTGTGAACTCCTATGCGCAAAAATCCACGGATGTTGTGGCTCAGGTTGGAAAAAAATCTATCACCGTTGAAGAGTTTAACAAAAAGTACAACGAGGTTCGTTCTCAAACGATCAATCCACCTACAAAAGAACTTTTCCTTGAAGACTTGATCCGTTACGAAACGGGCCTTCAAGAGGCTGAAAAACGCGGTTTAGCAAAAGACCCTATTGTCCAAGAACGCTTCAATCAAGAGATGTACAAAGCTCTTCTTGAAAAAGACCTTGGTCCTCGCATCCAAAAAATCCAAGTTTCTGATAAAGAGATGCAAGCATGGTACGCAAAGAACCCAGAGCTTCGCACAAGCCACATCTTGATTGAATTCAAACCAGGTGCGACTCCGGCGCAAGTAGCTGAAGCTAAAAAGCGTGCGACAGAGATCTTTGACGAAGTTAAGAAAAGCAAAAGACCATTTGAAGAGCTTGTTAAACTTTACTCTGACGATGCTCTTTCTAAGCAAGCAGGTGGTGACATCGGCTGGCAATCTCGTGTAACTCTTGTTCCTGGTTACTATGAAGCGGCGGCATCCATGAAAGTCGGTGAAATCAAGGGGCTCATCGAATCTCAGTTCGGATTCCACATCATTAAGCTGACAGGACGTAGAAGCTTTGAGAACGCAAATAAGCGTCAAATCAGAGCGGCTGTTTTCGATGAAAAAAGAAAACAGATCTTCAACGAATACTTCGATAAGTTGAAAAAATCGTACTCAATCAAAGAAAATAAGAGTGCGATCAGATAATAATAAGGAATATTTCTTATGAAATTTCTAAAGAGCCCCGCAAGTACGGGGCTTTTTATTTTAATGGCCTTCACCTTGGCGGGTTGTCCTTCCAGTTACCAAAAGA